>WHTV01000026.1:6962-43098 GCA_009377535.1 Kiloniellaceae bacterium | reverse complement strand
CTGCGCGTGCCGAACTTCTTCGCGGCGGTCGAGATCGCCGCTCGCTCCGACCTCATCATGACCCTGCCGTCGAGCCTGGCACGAGCGGCCGCCAACATGAGGCGCTTCGTATCGTTGCCGCCGCCCCTCGACCTTGGGAGTTTCACTATGAGCCTCGCCTGGCACGCGCGCCAGCAAGACGCGCCCAGGCACATATGGTTGAGACGTGCCATTGTCACGGCGGCGATGGATATGTCATCGGTGATTGAAGTTGGAAGCTGAGGCCGCAAAGCGGGCTATCTGTCGCACAACTCCTCAAACCGACTCCGCGTTCATCGAAGATGCTCTAGCTCCTTAGGCAAACGTCAAAGGGCCGCGCATGGCGCGGCCCTCTGGCGGGTCTTGCTGGACTGTCCGCGGCGCGAGGCCGCGACGGCTGCCGACTTAGGCGGCGGCGGCCGGACGGTTGTCGTTGGCGCGGAAGTCGGCCACCTCGGACTCGGTCTTGCCCTGCTCAAAGGCTTCGGCGACGGCCAAGCGGCGCGCCAGCGCATTACCCGGACGGCTGTCGACAGCCTGCGGGCGCGGATCGAAACCGCGGGCCACGGCACGAATGTCGCCACGGTTGATGCCGATGTCGTCGAGCTCGCGATCCGTCATGCCGGCCAGCACGTCGAAAGTGCGCCGATACTCGACGTAGGCCGAAATCCTGGCAGCGGCTGCCTTGACCAGGCTGCGCAGGCCATCGAAGGCTTCGATGATCATCTCGGCGACCGCCTGGGCACGCATCGCCTCGGCACGAGCCACCGGGTCCTGAATGTTGTTGAACTGGTCCATTTTCATTGCTCTTGTCCTATGTGGCCGCCCCGCCAGAGGCAGCAAATCGGTTGGTCCACCCGGATGGCCGCTTGCGATTGCCTCGGTGGAAGGCGTCCGAGGGGGCCGCTTGGGTGTTTCTGATGCCCTCTATATGCGCCCATCCGAGCCATGCGACGAGCGCATATGCTGCACCGCAGCATTGCGCCAGAGGCATGGCGGCTTAAGAAAAACTTAAACAATCTCAAGAGCCTATGGCCTTGGTCCCAATTTGCCACCGGCGCCCCCATCTTCAGTTGGCGCTTTTCGCGGGCGGGCCCTATAATCAACAGCAAGCAGAGGAAAACTCTGTAATAACAAAGTGTTCAGGGACAAGCTTGATGTTCTTCCGGGTTTTCTCCAGGGGCCGCCTCCTGGCCCTTGCCGGACTGCTCGCCTTGGCGGGGGGACGGGCCGAGGCCGAAGTCGTGCGTTACGAGGCGCCGGAGGCGCCCCGAGTCGCCGCCCTCAAGGAGACCCCTTCCCTCGCGGCAGCGCTCGAGGCCGGCAAGCTCCCGGCGATTGCCGAGCGGCTGCCGGCGGTGCCGCGCGTCTCGGTCAGCGGCCGGGAGCTTTCCATCGGCAAGCACGGCGGTGACATCCGCATGCTGGTGACCCGCGACAAAGACGTGCGCATGCTGATCGTCTATGGCTATGCCCGTCTGGTCGGCTACGACGAGAAGCTGGAGATCGTGCCGGACATCCTCGAGTGGATGGAGGTCGAAGACGGCCGCAGCTTCACCCTGAAGCTGCGCGAGGGGCATCGCTGGTCCGACGGCGCGCCCTTTACCGCCGAGGACTTCCGCTATTTCTGGGAGGACGTGGCCAACAACAAGGAACTCTCCCCCGTCGGGCCGGAGATCACCCTGCGGGTCGATGACGAACTGCCCAGCTTCGAAGTGATCGACAAGACGACCGTGCGCTACACCTGGTCGACGCCCAATCCCTTCCTCATTCCGGCGATGGCCGGGGCGCGGCCGCTCGAGCTTTTCGTGCCGTCGCATTACCTGAAGCAGTTCCATTCGAAATACGGCGATGCCGACGAGATCGCCGCCGCCGTAAAGGCTTCCGGCGCGCGCAACTGGGCGCAGCTGCACAACCGCATCGGCAACACTTATAACTCGACCGATCCCAACCTGCCGACGCTGCAGCCCTGGAACAACACCACGGCAGCGCCCTCCACCCGCTTCGTCGGCCAGCGCAATCCTTACTACCACCGCATCGACGCGGCCGGACAGCAGCTGCCCTATGCCGATCGCTTCCTCCTTGACGTGGTCGGCGGTTCCCTGGTGCCCGCCAAGACCGCGGCCGGCGAGGCGGACCTGCAGGCGCGCGGGCTGAACTTCTCCGACTACACCTTCCTCAAGGCCAACGAAGAGCGCAGCAAGTACCGCGTACGCCTCTGGAAGACGGTGCGCGGGTCGCACCTCGCGCTCTATCCGAATCTCAACGCGAGCGATCCGGTGTGGCGCAAGCTGAATCGCGACACCCGCTTTCGCCAGGCCCTCTCCCTCGGCATCAATCGCAGCGAGATCAACCAGGTCATCTATTACGGACTCTGTCTGGAAGCCAACAACCTGGTGCTGCCGCAGAGTCCGCTCTACAAAGAGTCATTCGGCGAAACCTGGATCGGGTTCGCGCCCGACGAGGCCAACGCGCTGCTCGACGAGATCGGCCTCACCGAACGCGACAGCGAGGGCGTCCGACTGCTGCCCGACGGGCGCCCGCTGGAGATCATCGTGGAAACCGCCGGGGAGAACACCGAAGAGGTCGACGTCCTCGAGCTCATCCGGGACTCCTGGCTTCAGATCGGGGTGAAGCTCTTCATCAAGCCGTCCCAGCGCGAGGTGCTGCGCAACCGCATCTTCGCGGGCGAAACGATGATGGCCATGTGGTTCGGCTCCGAGAACGGCATCCCGACGCCTTACAGCAGCCCGGAAGAATTCGTGCCGATCCACCAGCAGAGCTTCCAGTGGCCCAAGTGGGGCCAGTACGCCGAAACCAACGGCACCTCCGGTGAGCCGGTGGACATGGCGGAGCCCAAGCGCCTGCTGGAACTCTATGACCAATGGACCGCCGCCACTTCGCACGCCCAGAAAGTGGCGGCCTGGGACGAGATCCTGGCGATCCACGCCCAGCAGGTCTACAGCATCGGCCTGATCGCCCAAGTGCCGCAACCGGTCGTCGTATCCAACGCGCTGCGCAACGTGCCGGCCGAAGGCATCTACAACTGGGATCCCGGCGCCCAGTTCGGCATGTACCGCCCGGAGCGCTTCTGGTTCGACAGGTAAGCAGCAGCGCGGCATTGCTCGAGCCGCCGCTCCCACTGTCACTCTCGGCTTTGAGCCGAGGGTTTTGGGCGCAGCAGCGAGGCGGCTGGACGATGGATGCTCGGGTCGAAGCCCGAGCATGGCGGTGGTGTCTGTGGCGCTCCCGCTACTCCTGGCCCAGCAGGCAGTCGTGCAGGGCCTGCCAGCTCTGCCGGTCGGGCGCCATCAGCAGGCCGAGGTCGCGGTAGCGGCCGGCCGTGTAGGGCGTGCCGTCGAAGCACAGCGCGGTTCCACCGGCTTCGCTGTGCAGCAGGGTGCCGGGCACGTGGTCCCAGGGCATCAGGCGGGTGAACAACGAGAAGTGTGTTTCCCCGGCCGCCAGGCGCAGGTACTCGGCCCCGGCGCAGCGCAGCGACTTCACCGCCGCGACGCGGTCGCGGTGCCGTTCGATGCGGCGCGCCAGTTCGGAGGGGGCATAGCTGGAGGCGTGCAGGCTGCCGCTCATCCGCGCCGGCGTATCGGCGCTGGCGACCCGCAGGCGTCGGCCGTTCAGCCAGGCGCCGCCGCCGCGCTCGGCGACGCCGAACTTTCCGCTGACCGGCTCGAGGATCCAGGCTCCGGCGCTCTCGCCGCCCAGAAGCAGTGCCACCATGATGGCGAAGACTGGCCGGCCATGGGCGAAATTGCGGGTGCCGTCGATGGGATCGATGATCCAGATCGGCGCGTCCGCCGCCAGCCGTTCCATCAGGGCCGGATCGGCGTGAACGGCCTCCTCCCCCACCACCAGGGAACCCGGCAGCAGGTCCCTGAGCCGGGCGGACAGCAGGTTTTCGACGGCAAGGTCGACCACAGTCACCAGCTCGCCGGCGACCTTCTCGTGGATCTCCTCGGCGGTCAGGGCCTGGAAGCGCGGCAGCACATCCTGGGCCGCGATCTCCTCGATCATGGCGGAAACTTTGGCGACGTCGATCAAAGGTGCTTCCTGGTTGCGGGGCCGGGTCGGGACTCAAGATATCCCTGTGACGCCAAGGAAAAAGGGCCGCGGCATCGCCGCGGCCCTCAATCCATTGGTCTTGGCTTGTGGCCGTGAGCGACGGAGGCTTAGAAGCCCATGCCACCCATGCCACCCATGCCACCCATGTCCGGCGCCGCCGGAGAAGAGTCCTTCTTCTCGGGCGCATCGGCGACCATGGCCTCGGTCGTGATCAGCAGACCGGCAATCGACGCGGCATCCTGCAATGCCGTGCGCACGACCTTCGTCGGGTCGATGATGCCGGCCTTGAACATGTTCACGTACTTGCCGTTCTGGGCGTCGAAGCCGATTGCGGGATCCTTGGCTTCGTTGATCTTGCCGACGATGATGGAGCCTTCGTGGCCGGCATTCTCGGCGATCTGACGGATCGGCGCCTGCAGGGCGCGGGCGACGATCTCGATGCCGACGCGCTGGTCGTCGTTGGCGGACTCCAGCTTGGACAGCACCTTGGCGGCATTCAGCAGAGCTGCACCGCCACCGATGACGATGCCTTCCTCGACCGCGGCGCGGGTGGCGTTCATCGCATCCTCGACGCGATCCTTACGCTCCTTCACCTCGACCTCGGTGGCGCCGCCGACACGCAGCACCGCGACACCGCCGGCCAGCTTGGCCAGACGCTCCTGCAGCTTCTCGCGGTCGTAGTCCGAGGTGGTCTCCTCGGCCTGCGCCCGCAGCTGCGTGCAGCGGCCCGCGATCTCCTTCTTCTTGCCGGCACCGTCGATGACCGTGGTCTCTTCCTTGGTGATGACCACGCGCTTGGCGGAACCCAGCATGTCGAGGCTCGCGTTCTCCAGCTTGATGCCGAGATCTTCGGAGATCACCTGGCCGCCGGTGAGGATCGCGATGTCCTCCAGCATGGCCTTGCGGCGATCGCCGAAGCCCGGCGCCTTTACGGCGGCGACCTTCAGGCCACCGCGCAGCTTGTTCACCACCAGGGTCGCCAGGGCTTCGCCCTCGACGTCCTCGGCAACGATCAGCAGCGGACGGCCGGACTGCACCACGGCTTCCAGCAGCGGCAGCATGGGCTGCAGGCCGGACAGCTTCTTCTCGTGGAGCAGGATGTAGGGGTTCTCCATCTCGCAGACCATCTTCTCTGCGTTGGTGATGAAGTACGGCGACAGGTAGCCGCGGTCGAACTGCATGCCTTCAACGACGTCGAGCTCGGTCTCGAGGGACTTCGCCTCTTCCACCGTGATGACGCCTTCCTTGCCGACCCGCTCCATGGCCTCGGCGATCATCGAACCGATGTCGGCCTCGCCGTTGGCGGAGATGGTGCCGACCTGGGCAACCTCGGCAGAGGTCGAGATCTTCTTCGACTTCTTCTGCAGCTCGGCGACGATGGCCGAGACGGCCAGGTCCACGCCGCGCTTCAGGTCCATCGGGTTCATGCCGGCGGCAACCGCCTTGGCGCCCTCGCGCACGATGGCCTGGGCCAGCACGGTCGCGGTCGTGGTGCCGTCACCGGCGATGTCGTTGGTCTTCGACGCCACCTCGCGCACCATCTGCGCGCCCATATTTTCGAACTTGTCGGAGAGTTCGATCTCCTTGGCCACCGTGACACCGTCCTTGGTGGTGCGCGGGGCACCAAAGGACTTGTCGATCACCACGTTGCGGCCCTTGGGGCCGAGGGTAACCTTTACGGCGTCGGCCAGAATGTCGACGCCCCGCAGCATGCGCGTGCGGGCATCGGCGCCAAACTTAACGTCTTTCGCAGCCATCTCTGGTTCTCTTCCTTATTGCAAAACGCCCATGATGTCGGACTCACGCATGATCAGCATGGTCTTACCGTCCAGCTTCACTTCCGTGCCGGACCACTTTCCGTAAAGGACCTTGTCACCCTTCTTCACGTCCAAGGCGGCAAGCTTGCCGTCCTCGCCGCGGGTGCCCGGACCAACAGCAAGCACCTTGCCTTGCATGGGCTTTTCTTTGGCAGTGTCGGGGATGATGATACCACCGGCGGTTTTCTCTTCTTCCTCCAGCGGCTCGACCACGACACGGTCATGCAGCGGCCTGAATTTCATGGAAATCTACCCTGTTGTTGGTTGGTTCAGTTGGGATGAAGGCTCACCTGAGGCTCGCCAGAGCCGGCAATGAACCGCTGTTAGCACTCAGGATCGCAGAGTGCTAGCGAGCATATAAAAGCCTGGGGTAGCGGAGTCAACCGCCGGAGGCCAAGTTTCCGACCAGGACGCCCGATTCGGCCAGGGAAGCGGCCAGAACCTCGGCGTTCTCAACCGACCCGCCGAATTTCTTGAGGAAGCGCTCCAGATCCTGCTGGGCGATCTTCACGTCGACCTCGGTGGTGAGGCCCTCGTCGCGGCGGGCCAACACCTCGCCGTGATCGTAGAGCCAGGCCAGTGCCGCCCCCTCGGCCAGCCGGAGGGCGACGGTGGCCTCGCGGCGGCGCGCGGAGAGCCGGCGGCCGATCAGGGCCAGGACGTCCTCACAGCCCTCTCCGGTCAGCGCCGAGCAGAGCACGCTGTCCGGGCTGTCGGCCGTGCGCTGGGCCAGGTGGGCCCGGCCGGCATCGTCGAGCAGGTCGGCCTTGTTGAGGACTTCCAGGACATGGCCGGCAGCCTCGGAGATGCCGAGGTCTGCCAGTACCTCCTGCACGTCGGCCTGCTGGGCGAGGCTGTCCGAATGGGCCGCGTCGCGCACGTGCAGGATCACATCGGCCTCGATGACCTCCTCCAGGGTGGCCCGGAAGGCAGCGACCAGGTCAGTCGGCAGGTCGGAGATGAAACCCACGGTGTCCGACAGGATGATGACCTGGCCGGACGGCAGGGTGACCCGCCGCATGGTCGGGTCCAGGGTGGCGAAGAGCTGGTCGCGGGCCAGCACCTTGGCCTCGGTCAGGCGGTTGAACAGGGTCGACTTGCCGGCGTTGGTGTAGCCGACCAGGGCCACTACCGGGTAGGGCACGCGCTGGCGCGCGCCGCGGTGCAGCGAGCGGGTGCGCTGCACCTGGTCGAGCTCCTTCTTCAGCCGCGTGATGCGGTCGGTGATCAGGCGGCGGTCGATTTCGAGCTGGCTTTCGCCAGGGCCGCCCATGAAGCCGAAGCCGCCGCGCTGGCGCTCCAGGTGGGTCCACGACCGCACCAAGCGGGAGCGCTGGTAGGTCAGCGCCGCCAGTTCCACCTGCAGCTTGCCCTCGTTGGTGCGGGCACGCTCGCCGAAGATCTCTAGGATCAGCCCGGTGCGGTCGATGACCTTGCAGTTCCAGGCACGCTCCAGGTTGCGCTGTTGGACCGGTGTGAGCGCGGCATCGACCACCACGACGTCGACCTCTAGGAGGCGGATCTCCTCGGTCAGGCGCTCGACGGCACCGCCGCCGATCAGCGTGTTGGGCCGCGGGCGCTTGACCGCCACGACCTCGCTGGCCGCCACCTCGAGATCGATGGCGGCGGTCAGGCCGACAGCCTCGTCCAGACGCGCGGCGGGCGCCCGCAGGCCGGGCCGCAGAAGGTCGGGGTGCAGGACGAGGGCACGTTCGGTCATGGATGGTGACGGTGCTGGGCACCGCCCCTTTCGTTCAGGCTCGAGCGGGCTGGAGACTCAGCCTTGCCACGACCGCTTGCGGAATCATCCCTCGGCCGCTTCTTCTTCCTTGGTGGGATCGAAGAGCTGGATCGGGGTCGCCGGCATCACGGTCGAAATGGCATGTTTGTATACCAACTGCGAATGCGCGTCGCGCCGCAGGAGTACCGAGAAGTTATCAAACCAAGTAACAATTCCCTGCAGCTTCACGCCGTTCACCAGAAAAACAGTCACCGGGACTTTGTTCTTCCTGATGTGATTGAGGAATACGTCTTGAACACTTTGGTTCTTTTCGGCGGCCATTTTTTTCGCACCTTATTCTTGTTCTTAACAGCGGTCGTTCAATCTTTTTCTGGCCTTGCACGCCTGCGGCGCGGACGCTCTCTGCCGCATCTCAAGAATTACTGGTAGCTTGGATGTCACTCCGGCAGGCCTGCGGCGCGCGCAAGATGCGGTACCCAGACAGTCTTTCCTAACATGGCTTGCGTTAAATGAAAAACCATCCTCTTGGGTAATGAAGGCCCGGAATTCCCTTACGCGAAGTCCCCTATTTGCGGACCAACCGAGCCCTTTTCAAGAGCTCCGAGGGCGAGCTTCGCAAGCGCTCCGCAGTCGGCGAGATGGCGGGCGAGGCGCAGCCCGCCGAACTCGCCGGCCGCCGGCGGCGCGTCCCGCAGCAAGACGGCCGTACAGCCGCTGTTGCAGGCGCAGAGCACGTCGATATCGGTGTCGCCGACGAACCATACCGCCGGGCCCGCCGGAATACCGCTGCCGGCCAGGGCGAGGTCCACCACCTCCCGCGCCGGCTTGTCGTGGGTGGCATCGGCGGCGCCGACCAGGGCATCGAAGTACTTGTCCCAGCCGAGCTCAGCAGCCTCCAGGCGCAGCAGGCGCCCGCGCTTGTTGCTGACCACGCCGAGCAGCAGGTTTTCCGCTGCCGCCAGCGCGTGCAGCATCTCCCCGGCACCCGGCAGGGCGCGCAGCTGCGACAGGTGGTCGGCCTCGTAGGTGCGATAGAACACCGCCGTCGCCTCTTCCGCGCGGTCGCCGAAGAGCTCCGGAAAGCTGTCGCGCGCCGACTTGCGGACGTTGCGTCGGGTTTCCTCCAGGGTCCAGGGGCGTCGGCCCATGGCCTCGAAGGTCGCCGTCATGGCGTGGTGGATGACCGACCAGCTGTCGACCAGGGTGTTGTCCCAGTCGAACAGGATGGCCTTGGGGCACGGCAGGGTCATTGCGGGTCCGGAGCCGGGGCAACGTCCCGGGCTTTGGCTTTCGCGACTTTCTCGGCTTTCTTCAGCAATGCCCGGAAGTACGCGAGGTTGACGTCATAAATGCCATTCAGGTCGATCCCGGCGCGCGGCCTCGATCCGGCGAGGTCATGCAGTTGCTTGAGCCGCATGCCGTCGATGCTGATGTCGTTGCCGGCGTCCTTGCCGACGAAAAGCGCCATCAGACGGCTGCTGAAGCTGCCGAGTTCGGCAATTTCCCGCTTGCGCAGTTTCAGCGAGTTGGACAGGGAGATGAGGAGTTCCTCGTCGCTGTAGACAAGCCGCTGTGCCAGGGAGCCGACACCTCCGGCAACCTTGGTAGCGAGCACGTAGTCGGCGAGCAGCGCGCTGGTCGTTCGATTCATGCGTTTACGCGCTCTTCCTAAGGCTCTGCATGTAGTCCATGTAGTGCTGGCGCAGCTTGCCGGTAAGGATGCCGGGATGGCCGTTGCCGATGGGCTTGGCGTCGAGCTGGGTGATCGGCAGCACGAAGGAGGTGCTGGAGGTCAGGAAGGCTTCCCGCGCCGCCTTGGCCTCTTCCACCGAGAAGCAGCGTTCCTCCAGCTCGTAGCCTTCTTTGCGGATCAGTTCCAGCAGGGTGATGCGGGTGATGCCGTTGAGGATCGAGTGGGTCGCGTCGCGCGTGACGACCTTGTTGTCCTGGGTGACGATCCAGGCGTTGGTCGAGGTGCCCTCGGTCACCATGCCGTCGCGGTCGACCTGCCAGGCCTCGTAGGCCCCCGCCTCCACTGCCGCCTGCTTGCCGAGAATGTTCGGCAGGAGAGAGACCGACTTGATGTCGCAGCGGTCCCAGCGCTGGTCGGGCACCGTGATGACCTTGAGCCCCTCGCCGAGCACCTGCTCGCTGTGCGGCTTCATCTGCCGGGTGGTCATCACCAGGGCCGGCCGGGCGTTCGTCGGGAACTTGTGGTCGCGCGGCGCCACGCCGCGGGTGACCTGCATGTAGAGGAAGCCGTTGGAGAGCCCGTTGCGACGCATCAGTTCGCGCGACACCAGCTTCAACGCCGCACGCGACATCGGCTGGGCGATGCGCAGTTCTCCCAGCGAGCGGTCGAGGCGGTCGAGATGCAGGTCCTCGTCGACCAGCGCGCCGTTGAACACCGGCACCACCTCGTAGACGCCGTCGGCGAACTGGTAGCCGCGATCCTCGATGTGCACGGCCGCTTCACGATGCGGCAGATAGCGGCCGTTGACGTAGGCTTGACGGGGCATCCGCGGCCCTTCCTTTCGACAGTGACGGAAGACTCTGGGTGATCCTAGAAAAACTCGAGCTTCACGGCAAAGAGCTTCTCGACCTTCTTGACGGCTTCCGAGCGTGCGAAGATGACCACCAGGTCGTTCGGACGGGTCACGGTATCGCCGCGCGGAATGATCACCTCGTCGCCGCGCACGATAGCGCCGACGATCACCCCATTCGGCAGCCGGGCAGCGCGAATCGGGACGCCGACGAGGCTGGAGGTCTCCAAGGCCTCGGCTTCGATCACCTCGCCGAAATCCTCGCTCAGCGAATGCACCGAGCGGATGCGGCCGCGGCGCACGTGCTGCAGGATCTTGGAGACCGTGATGGCGCGCGGGCTTACCACGGTGTCGATCCCCAGGGTGTTGATGAGCGGGCCGTAGGACGTCTTGTTGATCAGGGTGACCGCTCGGCGGCAGCCGTAGCGCTTGGCCAGCAGCGAGGCCAGGATGTTCACCTCGTCGTCGTTGGAGACGGCGATCACCGTTTCGGCGGTGGCTGCGTTCGCCTCCTCCAGGATCTCGGTGTCCAGCGCATCGCCATGGATGACCACCGTGCGCTCCAGCGCCTGGGCCACGGCCTCGGCGCGGCGCTTGTCGACCTCGATCACCTTGAGGTTTACCTGCGGGTGGTTCTTCTCGACGGCGCGCGCCAGGTTGAGGCCGATGTTGCCGCCGCCGACAATGATGACGCGGCGCGCCTCCTTCTCCTCGTGCCCGAAGGCCGCCATGGTGCGCTGCAGGTGGCTGGTCTCGGCCACCAGGTAGACGTCGTCGCCGGCGCGCATGTCGTCATCCGGCGTCGGCACGAAGCCCTTGCTGTCGCGCGAGATGCCGATCACCACGATATGCAGGTCGGGGAACAGCGCGGTCAGCTGGCGCAGGGGCGTGTTGATGACCGGCGTATCCTCGCCGCAATGCAGGCCGACCAGGCTCACCTTGCCGTTGGCCAGCGGCTGCACGTCGAAGGCGCCGGGCAGCTGCAAGCGCCGCTCGATGGCGCGTGCGACCTCTATTTCCGGCGAGATGATGACGTCGATCGGCATGTGCTCGCTGCTGAAGAGGTCCGACCACATGGGCTCGAGATAGCTCTGGTGGCGCACGCGGGCGATCTTGGTCGGCACCTCGAAGATCGAGTGGCAGATCTGGCAGGCCACCATGTTCACTTCGTCCGCGTAGGTCACCGCGATGACCATCTCGGCGTCGGCGGCCCCGGCGGCTTCCAGCACGTCGGGGTGGGAGGCAAAGCCGACCAGGCCCTTCACATCGAGCGAGTCGGTGATCTTCTCGATCAGTTCGCGCGACTGGTCGATCACCGTGACGTCGGCATTCTCGCTCGCCAGATAACGCGCAATGTTGAAGCCGACCTGACCGGCTCCGCAGATAATAACCTTCATGGATTAATTGGCTCCGATGACCCAGCAGTCGCTCAATTCAGGCGCGCTCGACCGTGCCGACACCGAGCGAACGCAGCTTCCGGTGCAGCGCGGAGCGTTCCATGCCGACGAAGGAAGCGGTGCGCGAGATGTTGCCGCCGAAGCGCATGACCTGGGCCTCCAGGTATTTGCGCTCGAAGACCTCACGCGCCTCGCGCAGCGGCAGCGACATGATCTCCGCCCCGGTCTCACCGGACAGCGAGGTGGGCGAAGAAGCGCCGATCTCTGGCGGCAGCATGTCGGGGCGCACGAGATCCTGCGGCCGGCCGGGCGCCATGATCAAGACCCATTCGATGACGTTGCGCAGCTGGCGGACGTTGCCGGGCCATTCATAGGCGCGCAGTGCCGCCAGGGCATCGTCGCTGAGCCCGCGCGCCGGCAGGCCGGCGCTTTCGGCCGCGTGGGCCATGAAGTAGGTGACCAGCTCGGGGATGTCTTCGCGCCGCTCGCGCAGGGCCGGCACCTCGATAGGCACCACGTTCAGGCGGTAGTACAGATCCTCGCGGAAGCGCCCCTCGTTGATCAGCTCCGGCAGGTCGCGGTTGGTCGCCGCGATGACCCGCACGTCGACGGCAATGCGCTTGTCGCCGCCGACCCGCTGGAAGGTCTGCTCCTGCAGCACGCGGACGATCTTGCCCTGGGTTTCCATCGGCATGTCCGCCACCTCGTCGAGGAACAGCGTACCACCGTGCGCCTTTTCGAAGGTGCCGACCTTGCTGCTGCCGTCGCCGTCGGTCCGGTCCGGCTCGGACCCGAAAAGCTCCGGCTCCAGGCGGTCCGGATGCATGGTGGCGCAGTTGAGCGCCACGAAGGGGGCGGTGGCCCGGTGCGAACAGGAATGCAGCTGGCGGGCGACGACCTCCTTGCCGGCGCCGGCGGGGCCGGTGATCAGCACGCGGCTGCCGGTCGGCGCGACCTTGCGGATCGCCTGGCTGACCTGGTGGTACCAGTGGGAGGACCCGATGAGGTCGGAGGTCTGCCCGATGCGCAGGCGCAGTTCCTCGTTCTCGCTGCGCAGGCGGGCGGCCTCTATGGCGCGCTGCACGACCAGCAGAAGGCGGTCGGATTTGAAGGGTTTCTCGATGAAATCGTAGGCGCCCAGCTTGATGGCGTTGACGGCGGTCTCGATGTTGCCGTGGCCCGAGATCATCACCACCGGCGTGGCGGGAGACTCCTGCTTGACGGCCCTGAGGATCTGCATGCCGTCCAGTACCGAGTTCTCCAGCCAGATGTCGAGCACGACCAGGCTTGGCCGGCGTCGACGCAGCAGCTCGAGGGCGCTGTCGCTGTCGCCGGCGTCGCAAGTTTCATAGCCTTCATCCTGCAGGACGCCGGTAATCAGCATCCGGATGTCGACCTCGTCGTCTACGATGAGAACTTCGTTACCCATGTCCCGCAGATCTTTCCACAGACGGGATGTCGATTTCCTCTTCGGCTTCCCCGCCGCTGCTGTCCGTCACCTCTTCGCGCAAGGGGAAAACGAGACTGACGACGGCGCCCCCGCCTTCACGGTCGCGGAGAACCAAATCACCGCCGTGATCCTCCATGATCTTCTTCACAATTGCGAGCCCGAGTCCAGTGCCCCGCTCGCGCGTGGTCACGTAGGGTTCGGTCAGGCGGTTGCGGTTCGTCTTCGGCAGACCCTTGCCATTGTCGGCGATCTCGATCACGCAGTTGGTGCCCGCGGTCTCCAGCGTGACGGCGATGTCCCCTTCGGGCGCCTCGGCCGCCTCAACCTGGTGGCGGCCCTCAATCGCCTCGATGGCATTCTTGATGAGGTTGGTCAGTGCCTGGGCGACCTGGCGGCCGTCGCAGGCCAGCATCACCGGTTCCTGCGGCGGCGTGAAACTGAAGTGGACCTGCGGTTGCGCCGTGCGCTGCAGGAAGATGGCCTGTCCGACCAGCTTGCCGATATCCTCTTTGCGCATGACCGGCGTCGGCATGCGCGCGAAGGCGGAGAATTCGTCCACCATGCGACCGATGTCGCCGACGTGGCGCACGATGGTGTCGGTACAGACCTGGAAGGTCTCCGGATCGTTGGTGATTTGACCGACGTACTTGCGCTTCAGGCGCTCGGCGGCGAGTTGGATCGGTGTCAGCGGGTTCTTGATCTCATGCGCGATGCGGCGGGCGATGTCCGACCAGGCCGCCTTGCGCTGCGCCGCCAGCAGCTGGGTGATTTCGTCGAAAGTCACCACGAAACCCATGATGGCGCCGTCTTCCAGCTCGGCGGAGATGCGGACCAGCAGAACCCGTTCGGTCCCGTTGGAGTCCGGGATCGAAAGCTGCTGTTCGGCCAGTTTCTTGGGCCGCCGGCGCGCGCGCTCCAGCAGGTCGGCGAGATCCGGCATCACCTCAACCACTGCGCGTCCGCGCAGCGCCTTTGCGCGCTCGCCCAGGAAGTCGCAGGCCTTGCGATTGGCCAGGTCGATGCGCCCGGACTCGTCGAGACCCACGACCCCGGCCGAAACACCGCCCAGCACCGCCTCGATAAAGCGGTTGCGGTAGTCGAGCTGCTCGTTCGCCTCCAGCAGCGCGTCCTGCTGGCGCTCGAGCTGGCTGGTCATCTTGTTGAAGGCGCGCGACAGGTTGCCGATCTCGTCGCGCCGCGGCGGCCCCAGGACCCTGGCCTTGAGGTCGCCCTTGCCGACCCTTTCGGAGGCCGCAATCAGACTGCCGATGGGCTCGGTCATCTGATTGGCGAAGGCAAGGCCGATCCACACCGCCACCAGCAGCAGCAGCAGCGCCACCACCAGGAACATCAGGGCGAAGGTGATCTGCAGGCTGAAGCGGTTGCCTTCCAGCTCCTCGTAACGCTGTACCGCCCAGCTGGTACTCTCCATGTGGCCCAGCACGCGCGGGTCGACCAGGCGACCGACATAGAGGTAGGCGTCGGCCGCAAGATCGAGGCGGACCAGGGCGCGCACCCTGTCCTCCTCTTCCGATGTCATCACCACCATGCCGGCGGCGCGCGCGCGCTCGAAGGCCCACTCGGGGATGTCCGGATTGAACGCGAGCAGGAAATCGGAGGAGCGCGCCAGCATCCGCCCGGAACTGTCGTAGACCGCGGCCTCCGTGAGGTAGCGCAGGCTGGCCTGGCGGGTGATCACGTTGTTGAACAGCGCCGGGTTGTAGACCAGGGACGATCCTCCACGGTTCAGCACCTGGGCGATGGAGAGCGCGTCGGTGGCAATGGCCTGCTGGTGCTCGTCGAGATAGGCGGAGGCGACCGCGCGCGAATTCTTGATGGCGGTGGATACCCGCTCGCTGAACCAGAACTCCAGGCCGAGGTCGAACATGATGACCGAAAAGGCGGCGACCAGGATTGTCGGCGCCACGGCCACCACCGAGAACAGCGCCACCAGTCGACCGTGCAGGCGCGAGCCGGCCTGGCCCTTCTTGCGCTCGATCCAGAGAATGACCAGCCGGCGCGCGATCAGCGCGGCAAGCCCGAGGCTGATCACCAGGTCGGCCAGCAGCAACAGCAGAATATGCCTGGCATTGCTGGCGGCTGCGAGATTGCCGGTCATGGCGACAAAGGTGGCGATGCCGCTCGACAGGCCGAGGACCAGCAGGATCAGCGCGATGGTGCGCTCGACCTTGATCTGCCTCAGCAGGCGCATTAGCCGGGGCAGCCGCGCCGCCGTCGCTGGGGCCCGCTCCGGCGCCGTCTCGTCGCCCATGGGCGCGCTGCCCTCACCGGTCTGTTGTATATTTGCCACAGGCTATTTAAGGCCGCGAATCACCCGGATGTCCAGGTCCCGAATCTTTTTCCGGAGAGTGTTTCGATTCAGCCCGAGCAGCTTTGCCGCCCGGATCTGGTTGCCCCTTGTGGCTGAAAGCGACAATTCGATCAAGGGGCGCTCGACTTCCCGCAGGATGCGGTCGTAAAGGCCGGAGGCCGGCAGGCCGTCTTCGTGGGCGGCGAAATAGGATCGCAGGTGCTGCTCCACCGCGCCGCCCAGCGACTCGGCCGGGGCAGCGACGGCCCGCTCGGCCGCCTTGCCTTCGCTCAGTTCGCCCTCGATGACGTCGCGTTCGATGGTCTCCTGGCTGTAGAGCACGGTGAGGCGGCGGACCAGGTTCTCCAGTTCGCGCACGTTGCCCGGCCAGTGGTAGGCCTTCAGCGCGTCCATCGCTTCGGGATCGAGAGCCTTGGCGGAAAGCCCCTCCTCCTGCGCCTCGGCGAAGAAGTGGCGCGCCAGCTCCGGAATGTCCTCGGCGCGCTCGCGCAGTGGCGGCAGCCGAATCGGGACCACGCTGAGACGGTAGTAGAGGTCCTCGCGGAACAGACCCTGGCGCACCATCTGGCGCAGGTCGCGGTGGGTGGCGGCGATGATGCGGACATCGGCGCGGATCGGCGTGCGCCCGCCGACGGTGGTGTATTCACCCTCCTGCAGCACCCGCAGCAAGCGGGTCTGCGCCTCCAGCGGCATGTCGCCGATCTCGTCGAGGAACAGGGTGCCGCCGGCGGCCTGCTCGAAGCGGCCGGAAGATCGCATCGTGGCGCCGGTGAAGGCGCCTTTCTCGTGGCCGAAAAGCTCGCTTTCGATCAACTCGCGCGGGATCGCTGCCATGTTCACGGCGACGAAGGTCCCGCGGCGGCGCTTGCCGTAGTCGTGCAGCGCGCGGGCCACCAACTCCTTGCCGGTGCCGGACTCGCCGTAGATCATCACCGTCAGGTCGGTCGGCATGAGGCGCGCGAGCACCCGGTAGATTTCCTGCATGGCCTGGGAGCGGCCGATGAGGGGCAGCCGCTCCTCGCCCTCCTCCCTCGCCAGTCTGGCCTTCGAGTCCTGGCCACTCGGCTCCGATAGCGCGCGGTCGACCACGGAGATCAGCTCGCGCAGGTCGAAGGGCTTGGGCAGGTATTCGAAGGCACCGCGTTCGGTCGCCTTTACCGCCGTCAGCAGGGTGTTCTGCGCCGACATCACCAGAATGCGCAGGTTCGGGCGCAGCTTCTTGATGCGTGGGATGAGATCGAGGCCGTTCTCGTCCGGCATCACCACGTCGGTAATGACGAGGTCGCCCTCGCCTTCCTTGATCCACTGCCAGAGGGTGGCCGCATTGCCGGTCGTGCGCACCATGTGGCCCTGACGCCCCAGGGCCTGGGTCAGCACCGTGCGGATCGCGCGGTCGTCGTCCGCCACCAGGATGGTCGCGGCGCTCATGAGGACTCGGCCTCGCCGCCCAGGTCGTCGCCTGTTTCGATCGCGTCGCCTTCTTCGCGCGGCGCCGTCGGCAGCATCAGCCGGAACAGCGTGCGCCGTGGCTGGCTGTCGAACTCGATGACGCCGCCGTGGTCGCCGACGATCTTGGCGACCAGCGCCAGGCCCAGCCCACTGCCCCCGGCCTTGGTGCTGACGAAGGGGTCGAAGAGGTGCGGTTGCAGGTCTTCCGGGATGCCCGGGCCGTTGTCCTGGATCATCACCGCGAGCGGCAGGTCGATGCGGCTGCCGCTGCCGGGGATCGCCAGGCGCACGCCCTGCTGGTAACGGGTCGAGAGCATGATCTCGCCGCCCTCCTTCGGCACCGCCTCGGCGGCGTTCTTGACCAGGTTGAGGATCGCCTGGATCAGCAGATCGCGGTTGCCGTAGACCGGCGGCAGCGAGGGATCGTAGCTCTCGATGAAGCGCACGTTGCGGGCAAAGCCGTTCTCCGCCAAGCGCCTGACCCGTTCCAGCACCACGTGGATGTTCACCGGCTCGCGCGCCAGCGGCTGCGTATCGGAGAACATGTCCATGCGGTCGACCAGGGCGACGATGCGGTCGGCCTCCTCGCAGATCAGGCGGGTAAGCTGGCAGTCGTCCGGGTTGGCGTTCTGCTCCAGCAGCTGGGCGGCACCGCGGATGCCCGACAGCGGATTCTTCACCTCATGGGCCAGCATGGCCGCCATGGCGGTTACCGAGCGGGCGGCGTTGCGATGCACCAGCTGATGATCGATTTTGCGGGCGATCGTGCGCTCGTGGACGGAGACCACCACGCTGCCCGGACGGTCGCCGAGCGCAGCGGCATCGATTGACACGAAGTGCGAGCCGATCTTGGGGCTGGAGATGGTGACCCCGTACTCTGAAACCGAATAGCTGCCTTCGCGGACCTGGCGGATTAGGCCAAAGATCGGGCCGTCCTCCGGCAGGATGTCGCTCAAGGGGCGGCCGCCCAGGGTGGTGGCCGAGGAATCGAAGAACTGCTCGGCGGCCTGGTTCACGAAGGAGAGGCAGTTCTCGTCGTCGACCACGAAGAGCGGCACCGAGAGCGCCGCCAGGATGGACGAGTGATCCGGCGGGCGGCTGCGGGTCGGCCGGCGGGCGAAGAGATCGGAGACCTTGGCCATCACGCAGCCTTCTCGAGCGCCGGCGCAAAGAGCGCCCGGATCATGTCCATCACGCGGGCCGGATCGTCCTCGCGGTTCATGCGGGTGCGGAACTCCGCCGCGCCGTCGAGCCCCCTGGCGTACCAGCCGAGGTGCTTGCGCGCGACGCGCACGCCGTTGTGGCGGCCGTAGAGCACCAGCAGGTCCTCGTAATGCGCCAGCATCACCTCGACCCGCCGGGCGAGGCTCGGTGCCGGCGTGCGGCTGCCGTCGCGCAGGTAGTCGATGACCTGGCGCAGGAACCAGGGACGTCCGTAGGCGCCGCGGCCGATCATCACGCCGTCGGCGCCGGAGCGCGCCAGCGCCTCGGCGGCGTCCTCCACCGTCACGATGTCGCCGTTGACCACGACCGGCAGGGAGACCGCATCCTTCACCTGGCGCACGAAATCCCAATCCGCCGTGCCGGCATACTTCTGGCAGCGGGTGCGCCCGTGCACGGTCAGCATCTTCACGCCGCAGTCCTCGGCAATGCGGGCGATGGCCGCGGCGTTGCGATGTTCGAGGCTCCAGCCGGTGCGCATCTTCACGGTGACCGGCAGGTCGACCGCCCGCACCACGGCAGCCATGATCTCGCCGGCGAGACAGGCATCCTGCATGATGGCCGAACCGCAGGCCTTGTTGGTCACTTTTTTGGCCGGGCAGCCGAAGTTGATGTCGATGATGGCGGCACCGCGGTCCTGGTTCAGTCTGGCGGCCTCCGCCATGACCTCGGGCTCGCGCCCGGCAAGCTGCACCGACAGCGGAAACTCCGCCGCACAGTCGCCGGACATCTTGCGGGATTCCTTCACCGATTCGCGCATCTGGCGGATCATCGCATTGCTGGCGATCATCTCCGACACCACCAGGCCGGCGCCGAATTCCTTGACCAGGCGACGGAACGGCTGGTCCGTGACGCCGGACATGGGCGCCAGAATGACCGGCGCCGGCAGCTCAACCTTGCCGATGGCAATACCCATCGTCTCTCTTTCCTTCGCGGCCACAAGGATCTTCCGCGTGCTGGCGCCAGGGCCGGGCACGGCAGGGATTCCCTTTACTGGCGGTACGCAGCCCCCATCCGAAGGCCGGATTGATGCACAAAATTTGGGCGCTGTCACGAAGCATTGCCCGCCTGCGCACAGTCGGCGGCCCGATACTGCACGAAAAACCGGCATTGTGTTCGGGCTCCGAGCTGCTGGCCTAGGTCAGCAGCACCTCGCTGACGAACTTGACGCCCGGATAGGCCAGGGTGAGGAGCAGGTAAGCCACCAGCACGACGCGGGCGACGCGGCGCCCGCGCAGGCCGCTGCGGTGGTGGAGCAACAGCAGGATGCCGATCATCAGGAACGCCAGAACCGCGAAGAGAGTCTTGTGACTGAACGTGAAGAACTCCCCGGAAGTGACGTAGAGTTCTGAAATTCCCGTGGCGATCCCCAGGCCCAGAACGACCTCGGAGGCGGTCAGCAGGCGGACTTCCAGGCGCTCGGAGTCGGCGACCGAAGGCAGCATGCGGGTGAAGCTGGTGGGTCTGCGCCCCTTCAGTGCGCTTTCCTGCAGGACGACCGCGGCGCTGGCCACGGCGGCGATGGTGCAGAGGCCGTAGGTCACCACCGAGACCGCAATGTGGACGACAAGCCAGTTATCGGGGGCGCCGCCCGGCAGCGGCTCCGGCTGAGTCAGCGGCCCGAAGCCGGTGGCCAGGGCGCCGAGCACCAGCAGGTAGGGCAGCAGCAGCGGGGTCAGCCGGGCCGCCTCGCGCTGCCACAGCACCACCAGGCCGAAGAGTGCCAGCGACACCGCGACGGCGAGCCACAGGGTCGTCGACAGGTCGGTCAGCCACTGCGCGCCGAGGGTTACCGCGCTGAGCACCGACGCGCCCGCCAGAGCTGCGCCGAGCAACAGCCAGAACAGGCTGTCGGCGCGCGTGGCGCGCCGCAGGAAGGGCAGCATCGTGGCCGGCAGCAGCGCGGCCAGAGCGGAGAGCGACAAAACCAAGGTATTCATGCTGCCCCTATATATCACCTCTTGGCCGCGCCACCAGGGGCCTCTAGGCTCGCGGCGGTGAGCCCAGAAATCAGCGCGGAGTCCCGCACAGTGGTAAAGACAGCGGCGCTGATCGTCGCCGCCGGGCGGGGACAGCGCTTCGGTGGCAGCCTGCCCAAGCAGTACGCGGCCCTGGCCGGCGTTCCCCTGCTGCGCCACACCCTGCAGGCCTTCGCGCGCCATCCGGCCGTCGCGCAGGTGCAGGCGGTGATCCATCCGGACGATCGCCCGCTTTACGACGCGGCGGCCGCGGGGCTCGGACTGGGCGAGCCAGTGGCCGGCGGCCGCAACCGCCAGGAATCGGTGTTGCGCGGTCTGGAAAGCCTGGCAGACGCGGCGCCGGCCGAGGTGCTCATCCATGACGGCGCCCGCCCCTTCGTCTCTCCGGCGATCATCGACCGCGTCATCGCGGCCCTGGCGGAACACGCCGGCGCCATCGCCGCGCTACCGGTGGTCGATACCCTGAAGCAAGGCGACAATGGGAGGATTGCCGGAACGCGCGAGCGGGCCGGGCTTTGGGCCGCGCAGACGCCCCAGGGTTTTCGCTTCGCGGAGATCCTGGCGGCGCACCGGGCCGCGGCGGGCGAGGAACTGACGGACGACGCCGCGGTGGCCGAACGGGCCGGGCTGGCGGTGGCTTTGGTGGAAGGCAGCCGGGAGAACATGAAGGTAACCTCGCAGAACGACCTGGGCACGGCGGAACGCTGGCTGCGCGGCGGGCAAGACGAAACGCGCGTCGGCCAGGGCTTCGACGTACACGCCTTCGGCCCGGGGGACCACGTGACGCTCTGCGGCCTGCGCATCGAGCATCATGCCGGCCTGGTCGGCCACTCGGACGCCGACGTCGGCCTGCACGCCCTCACCGACGCCATTCTGGGGGCGCTCGGCGCCGGCGACATCGGCAATCATTTCCCGCCCAGCGATCCGCAATGGAAAGGCGCCGATTCCGGCAAGTTCCTGGTGCATGCCCGCGACCTGGTGGCGGCGCGCGGCGGCCGCCTGCTGCATCTCGACGTCACCGTGATCTGCGAAGCGCCGAAGATCGGACCGCACCGCGCGGCTATGGTGGCGCGCATCGCCGGACTGCTCGACCTGCCGGCCGAGCGCGTCAGCGTGAAGGCGACCACCACGGAGAAACTCGGCTTCACCGGGCGCGGCGAAGGCATCGCCGCCCAGGCGGTGGCAACCATCGCCCTGCCCCCGGTGTTGTAAGCCCATGTCCGTTCCCTCCCCCTGGCTCCCCTCCTCGCTGCTCGCGACCTGGTTCGGCGCCGGCCTGCTGCCCTGGGCGCCGGGCACCTGGGGTTCGCTGGCGGCGCTGCCCTTCGGTGTCGCCCTGTTCTGGCTGTCGGGCCCGATCGGCCTGCTGATCGCCACCGTCGCAGTCTTCGCCCTCGGCCTCTGGGCCGCCCACAGCTATGAGCAGGTTCTCGCCGTGAAGGACCCCGGCGTCATCGTCATCGACGAGGTCGCCGGCCAGTGGCTGGCCCTGATCCCCGCCGGGCTCAATCCCGTCGGGGTGCTGCTCGCCTTCCTGTTCTTCCGCGTCTTCGACGTCGCCAAGCCCTGGCCGGTGGGCTGGGCCGACCGGCACCTGAAGGGGTCCTTCGGCATCATGGCCGACGATATCATCGCCGGCCTCTACGCCGCCGCTGTGGTCTACGCCATCCTCTGGTTCTGGGAGAAGGCGTGATGTTCGACGCGCCGCTGCTGCGCCAGGCCGAAGCGCTGCTGGCCCTCTACCGCCAAGCCGGCAAGCGGCTGGCGACGGCCGAGTCCTGCACCGGCGGGCTCATCGCCGGATGCCTGACGGAGATCGCCGGTTCCTCCGACGTGGTCGACCGCGGCTTCGTCACCTACTCCAACGCGGCCAAGGCGGAGATGCTGAGCGTCGCCCCGGCGTTGCTCGACCACCCAGGCCCGGGCGCCGTCAGCGCCGAGGTCGCGGCCGCCATGGCCGAGGGCGCGCTGCAGGCCTCCCGGGCCGACGTGGCCGTCTCGGCGACCGGCATCGCCGGGCCCGGCGGCGCCACCGAAGACAAGCCGGTGGGGCTGGTCTACCTCGGCTGGGCGACGCGCGAGGGCAAGGCGCAGGCGCGGCGGCACCTGTTCCCGGGGGACCGGGCAGCGGTGCGTCTGGCCACCCTGCGCGAGGCCCTGCGCCTCTTTGAAGAAGTGCTCTGAATGTCGTTTCTGCCACCGCGATTGCAGCCCCTGCCGCCGCTGCCGGTGCGGGCCTGGAACCTGGTGCTGCTGGTGCTGGTCTTCGTCGTTGGCTTCCTGACCATCGGCTTCCTGGCCTCCGGCCTGTTTCCCGGCGGGGCGATCACGGGGCTGCTGCCGACGCTCGCCCTCTTTGCCGGACAGTCGGTCTTCCTGCTCACGATGGCCTGGCTGCTGGTGCTGCGGCCCCACCACCTCCGTCTGGCCGACATCGGCCTCAGGCCGACCTATCCAGCCTGGTACCGTCTCGCGGTCGCCGGCGGCCTGCTCTGCGTGCCGATCGTCTCGCTGGTGAACCTCGCCGTCCAGTCCCTCCTCGGCGGGCCGGTCGAGAACCCGCAGCTCCAGGCCCTGGCGCCCGAGGGCTTCAGCTGGTCCAGCCTGATCGGCATGCTGCTGCTGGTCGGGGTCGTGGTGCCTTTCGTCGAGGAGATCGTGTTCCGCGGCTTGATCTTCGGTTGGCTGCGCAAGCACCTGCGCTTTGCCTACGCGGCCCCGATCAGCGCGGTCGTCTTCGCCGTGGTGCACGCCATTCCCATGCTGATGCCGCCGCTCGCCTTGATGGGGCTGCTGCTGGCCGCGGTGGTCGAACGCAGCGGCTCGCTGTGGCCGGCCATCATCCTGCACGGCGTCTTCAACAGCGTGATGACGATCACCTACTACACCGCCCTGGCGGCGAGCGCGGCCGTCTGAAGCTTGTTCGCGCGCAGGGACGCTACGAAGGGAGGCTGGAGGGCACCGATTCGCGCGGCGGGGTCGGCCGCAAAGCAGCAACGAAGAATCCGGAGGATGGTGGCGGAAAGCCCACCCAGAGCAAGACGATCAAGCCGACCAGGGCCACCAGCAGGCGCCGCGACGCGCTTTTGGGGCACGGCGCCACCTGAAAGCCGGCGAGGACTTCCATGGCGTGGTCAGCCTGGGAGGCCGGCACGCGCAACTCGACCCCGCCGATGGCATGGGTCCAGTGCCACGCCATCGACGCCGTGTACCATGAGGACGCAAACACCCTGATGCCCGACGCGTTCAGCATCGCCAAGGCCAAGGCGGCCTCGGACTGGCCGTAGGCCCGCCCAACCGTGATCAGCTCGCAATCCTTCACGTCAAACCCCGCTGCCGCCTTCCCGAGAGCCGGCCGGTTGAGCATACCATTGAAAACGCCGGCGTCGACGCCGTGTGCGTCAGTGCGGACTAGGGCTTTGCGGGCTTCGAGGAAACGGCCTGGTCCGGCGGCCCGTAGAGCTGGTCGGCGCGGGTCTCGAAGGCGTGCACCATGCGGCGCACCGCCTCGTGGAACAGCCCCTCGATGACCTTCTGCAGAAGCTTGGAGCGGAACTCGAAGTCGACGTAGAAGTCGATCTGACAACCCTCGGGATGCTCCTCGAAGACCCAGTGGTTCTCCAGGTACTTGAAGGGTCCCTCGGCGTAGACGACGTCGATGCGCCGGGCCGCGGCATCGGGCCTCACCCGGCTGGTGAAGCGCTCGCGGAACATCTTGAAGCCGATGATGAGGTCCGCAACGATGAGGTCTTCCTGCCGCGTGCGGATGCGCGCGCCCTGGCACCAGGGCAGGAATTCCGGATAGCGCTCGATGTCGACGACCAACTCGTAGAGCTGGCTCGGACTGTGGGGCAGGACACGCTTTTCTTTATGGATCGGCATGAGGACAGACTAAACGAGGGCTTCGGGTATCCGGGAACCTAACCGGCGGCGGCCAGCTTGGCCTCCCGGGCGGCGCGCAGCCGGGCGAAGTCGTCGCCGGCATGGTAGGACGAGCGGGTCAGCGGCGAGGCCGACACCATGAGGAAGCCCTTGTTGTAGGCCATGGCCTCGTACTGCTTGAACTCCTCCGGTGTGACGAAGCGGTCGACCACGTGATGCTTGGGGGTCGGTTGCAGGTACTGGCCGATGGTGAGGAAGTCGACCTCGGCCGAGCGCAGGTCGTCCATCAGCTGCAGCACCTCGGACTTGCTCTCGCCGAGCCCCACCATGATGCCGGACTTGGTGAACATCGAGGGGTCGAGGCGCTTCACTTCGTCGAGCAGGCGCAGGGAGTGGAAGTAGCGCGCGCCGGGGCGCACTTCGGCGTAGAGCCGCGGCACGGTCTCCAGGTTGTGGTTGAAGACGTCCGGCCGGGCGGCGACCACCAGCTCGAGGGCGCCTTCCTTGCGCAGGAAGTCCGGCGTCAGGATCTCAATGGTGGTTCCCGGCGCCGCTTCGCGGACCGCCCGGATCACCTGGGCGAAGTGGTCAGCGCCACCGTCGGCCAGGTCGTCGCGGTCGACCGAGGTGATGACCACGTGCTTCAGGCCGAGCTTGGCGACGGCTGATGCGACGTTGGTCGGCTCGAAGGGATCGAGCGCGCCCGGCCGGCCGGTCGCCACGTTGCAGAAGGAGCAGGCGCGCGTGCAGATGCTGCCCATGATCATCATGGTGGCGTGGCGCTGCGCCCAGCACTCGCCGATGTTCGGGCAGGCCGCCTCCTCGCAGACCGTGTGGAGCTTGTGCTCCCGGACGATCTCGCGGGTCGCCTGGTACTCGCGCGAAACCGGCGCCTTGACCCGGATCCAGGCCGGCTTGCGCTTCACCTCCTGGTCGGGCTTGTGGGCCTTCTCCGGGTGGCGCACCCGCGGGGCTTCGCTGGAGATCTTCTCGGCCATTCCGTCAACTTCTCTCGCGCGGCATCAGGGCAGCAGGAGGCGTTTCGCCATCAGGACGGCATGCAACACCAGCCAGAGCGCCCCGCGCGCAAGGGGCGCGAAAACGAACTCACCGACGAGTTCGCGCACCAGCCAGGGTTCTTTGGGCGCGGCGGAAACCCCGCGTTGCTGCGCTTTCGGCACTTCGGCCATTCGTTCGCTGCCGATCAATCCGCGCTCCCTCCTGGGTTACATGTGGATGACGCGCCCGTAGGCGTCAAGCACGGACTCGTGCATCGTCTCGGAGAGGGTCGGATGCGGGAAGACGGCGTGCATCAACTCGGCCTCCGTGGTCTCCAGGCCCATTGCCACCACATAGCCCTGGATCAGCTCGGTCACCTCGGCGCCGACCATGTGGGCGCCCAGCAGCTGGCCGGACTTGGCGTCGAACACCGTCTTCACCAGGCCCTCGGGCTCGCCCAGGGCGATCGCCTTGCCGTTGCCCATGAAGGGGAAGCGGCCGACCTTCACCTGGTAGCCGGCTTCCTTGGCCTTCTTTTCGGTGAGGCCGACGCTGGCGACTTGCGGGTGGCAGTAGGTGCAGCCAGGGATCTGTTCCTTCTTCATCGGATGCACGTCGTTCAGGCCGGCGATCGTCTCGACGCAGATGACGCCCTCATGCTCGGCCTTGTGGGCCAGCATGGGCGGCCCTGCCACGTCGCCGATGGCGTAGATGCCCTTCTCGGCCGTGCGGCCGTACTCGTCCGCCACGATGATGCCGCGGTCGGTCTTCACCTTGGTGCTCTCCAGGCCGATGTCTTCGATATTGCCCTGCACGCCGACAGCGGAGATCACCCGGTCGACAGTGATCTCGGTCTTCTTGCCGGCCTTGTCCTCGATGGTCGCGGTGACGTTGCTTGAGTTCTTCTTCACCGCCGTCACCTTGGCCTCGGTGAGGATCTTGATGCCCATCTTCTCGAAGCGCTTGTGGGCGTGCTTGGCGATCTCCTCGTCCTCCACCGGCAGGATCTGCGGCAGCAGCTCGACCACGGTCACCTCGGCGCCCAGCGTGTGGAAGAAGGAGGCGAACTCGATGCCGATGGCGCCCGAGCCGATCACCAGCAGAGACTTCGGCATGGTCTCCGGCACCATGGCCTCGAAATAGGTCCAGATGAATTTCTTGTCAGGCTCGATGCCCGGCAGCGCGCGCGGGCGGGCGCCGGTCGCCAGGATGATGTGCGGTGCCGTCAGCTCGGCGACCTGCTTGCCGTCCTTGGCGACGGTCAGCTTGCCGGGGCCGTTCAGCTTGGCCGCGCCGTCGAATACCGTGACCTTGTTCTTCTTCAGCAGGTGCCCGACGCCGCCGTTCAGCTGCTTGGCGACACCGCGCGAGCGCTTCACCACCTTTTCGAGATCGAAGCCGACATTCTCGGCCTTCAGGCCATAGTCTTCGGCGCGCTGCATATAGTGGTAGACCTCCGCCGAGCGCAGCAGCGCCTTGGTCGGAATGCAGCCCCAGTTGAGGCAGATGCCGCCGAGGTGGGCGCGCTCCACCACCGCGGTCTTCAGCTTCAACTGCGCGGCGCGGATCGCCGCCACGTAGCCGCCGGGCCCGCCGCCGACGACGATCACATCGAAATTGGTATCAGCCACAGAACCTCTCCTCTAGGCCGGGGCTCGGCCACCTAGACTTCCAATGAATTCGCAACACACACACCGCTGTCGTCCCGGGGCTTGGCCCCGGGACCCATTGGCATCGGCAAGCGGAAACGCTGTGCCAGGTATGCATCCACGCCGGGAGCGGCTCGGGCAATGGGTCCCGGCAACGAGTGCCGGGACGACAGCCTTGGGACTGGGAAAGGCGAGCCTCTGCTACAGGAGAGGTGTGAATGCCCCTGCGTCATTCCGGCGGGTTCCAGATGTTCGGGTCCGGCGCGCGGCCGGAGATGAGATGGATGATCAGCGGCACCACGCCGCTCTTGCCGTCCTGCGTCTGCAGCGCGTTCAGCATGCCCGCCTGGGCGTCGAAGACCGAGCGGAAGGGCGCGATGGAGGACAGGAGGTCGAAGCGCCAGGTCCCCGCCTCCTCCTTGAAATGCACGTTCACGGGAACCGGCGAGCCTTTGAGGTTCGACAGCGGTGCCTGGGCCTGGCTGCCGGTCACGGTGAACTCCGCCGCCTCCAGCTTCTGCACCTCGTTCATGTCGAAGGCGCGCTGCTCCACCGCATAGGCAACGGGGTCGCCGTCCCTCATCTCGCGCAGCTGCTCGGGCTTCATGTTGTGGCGCAGCATCAGCACCGAGATCTGGTCGAGCAGCGGCAAGGCGCGCAGCTTCGCCTCCTCCATCGTCAGCGCGCGGTTGAGGGTCTGGTCCAGAAAATCATGGGTGTCGGAGGCCGTGAGCGCGGAGGCCTTCGCGCCGTCGCCCGCGATGAGCGCCTGCTTGTAGGCCGCAAAGCTCCGCTCGACCTCGGCAGGATCGGCCAGCGCCGCAGCGGGCAGCAGGCCTATCGCCAGAGCAGCAACGAGCAGGAGCAACCTCATGACGGCGGGTTCCAGATCGCGGGACCGGGCTTGCGGCCGGTGCCCTGCTCCAGGATCAGGAGGACGTATTCATCTTCGCTGAGGCCCGACTGCTGCACCGAGTACTCAAAGGCGGTGCGCGTCAGGTTCATCAGCGCAGCGAGATCGAGCAGCCAGCGACCGTTCTCCCTGGCGAAAGCGATCTGGAAAGGCGTCTCGCCGCCATCGGGGCGCAGGATGGTCCCGGTCGCCGCATCGCCTTCGACCTGGTAGTTGCCCAGTTCCAGCCGGCCTGCGCCATTCTTGCCGATCCAGCCTTCGTCGACCGCCAGAGAGACAAGGTCGCTGCCGCTCATGCGCTCGAGCTCGGCGCGTTCCAGGCTTTGGCGCAGCAGCAGGGTGTAGATCCGGTCGGACAGATGGATGGCGTGCAGCCCGTCGCGGTCGAGGGTCAGGGCATGGTCGGCGAGCTTGCGGAAATACTCCCGCGAAGCCCGCGTGACCACCTCGGCCGCCGCATCGCCGTTGGAGGTCAGGATGGCCGTCTTGTAGTCGCGAAAGCTCTGCTTCACGTCATCGAGCGGCGCGGCGGCAAGCGGCCCGGGTGCGGCAAGGAAGAGCAGCAAGCACAGGAAACGCAGGCTTCGCATTGCGGGGCCGCCTTGGGTTTCTTTGGAGATCGGGAACAACTTACAGCAGCATGGTCAGGGGGTCTTCGATCAGTTTCTTGAAGGCCGCGAGGAACTGCGCCCCGACTGCACCATCGACCACGCGGTGGTCGACCGAGAGGGTGCAGCTCATCATCGTGGCGATGGAGAGCGCGCCGTCCTTCACCACCGGGCGCTGCTCGCCGGCGCCGACCGCCAGGATGCAGCCCTGCGGCGGGTTGATCACCGCGGCGAAGTCCTTGATGCCGAACATGCCGAGGTTGGACACCGAGAAGCTGCCGCCCTGGTATTCCTCCGGCTTCAGCTTGTTGTCGCGCGCCCGGGTCGCCAGGTCCTTCATCTCGTTGGCGATGGCGGCGAGGCCCTTGCCCTCCGCCGCCTTAATGATCGGCGTGATGAGGCCGGCGGGCGTCGCCACGGCCACCGATACGTCGGCGTGCTCGTAGAACAGCAGGCCGGACTCGTCGTAGGAGGCATTGGCCGCCGGCACTTTCTTCAGGGCCAGCGCCACAGCGCGGATGACGAAGTCGTTCACCGAGATCTTGTAGTCGTCCGAGCGCGCGTTCAGCTCCTTGCGGACCTTCAGCAGCTCGTCGAGCGCGCAGTCGACCGTCAGGTAGAAGTGCGGCACCTGCTGCTTGGACTCGGTGAGCCGCTTGGCGATGACCTTGCGCATGCCCGAGAGCGGTTCCTGGCGGTAGGTCATGCCGAGCATGTCGGCGTATTGCTTGGCGCCAGGACCGGCGGCGGCCGGAGCGGCGGCCGCGGCAGGGGCAGCTTCCTTTGCGGCCGGTGCGGCGGCGCCGGGCTGCGCGCCCTCGACGTCGGCCTTCACGATGCGGCCGCGCGGGCCGCTGCCCTTCAGGGCGGCAAGATCGACGCCCTTTTCCTTGGCGATGCGTCGTGCCAGTGGACTGGCGAAGAGCCGGCCGTCCGGTCCGGAAGGGGCCGCGGGTGCCGGGGTCGGCGCGGCCTGCAGCGCGGGCCCTTTTGCCGGCGGCTCGCTGCCGTTGCCCTTTGCGGTCTCTGCTTCGGACTTGGGAGGCGCCTTCGGCGCTTCCTTCTCCTTGGGCGCTGCGGCGATGGCCGAGGCGTCTTCGCCCTCCTCCAGCAGCACGGCGATGACCTGATTCACCGGCACGCCGTCGGTGCCTTCGGCCACCACGATCTTGCCGACGGTGCCTTCGTCGACGGCTTCCACTTCCATGGTCGCCTTGTCGGTCTCGATCTCGGCAATGACATCGCCGGCGGCGATCTCGTCGCCTTCCTTGACCAGCCACTTGGCGAGCGTGCCCTCGGTCATGGTCGGCGACAGCGCCGGCATCAGAATATTGATCGGCATGTGTGTTCCTCCCCCGCCCGGCTCAGCCGCGGTAACAGACTTCTTTGGCGCCGGCGACGATGCTGTCGGACTGCGGCAGCGCCAGGGCCTCCAGGTTTGCGGCGTAAGGCATCGGCACGTCGACGCCGCAGATGCGCTTCACCGGCGCGTCGAGCCAGTCGAAGGCCTGCTCCATCACCACCGCGGCGACCTCGGACCCGATGCCGGCATAGCCCCAGCCTTCCTCGCAGGTCACCAGACGGTTGGTCTTCTGCACCGAGGCGACGATAGTCTCGCTGTCGAGCGGCCGCAGGGTCCGCAGGTCGATGACCTCGGCGTCGATGCCCTCCTCCGCCAGCTTTTCAGCCGCCTCCATCGCCTTGCCGACCATGATGGAGAAGGCGACGATGGTGACGTCCTTGCCCGGCCGCGCGATCCGCGCCTTGCCGAGCGGCACCGTCCAGTCCTTGCTGTCCGGCACCTCGAAGCTCTGGCCGTAGAGAATCTCGTTCTCCAGGAAGATCACCGGGTTGTCGTCGCGAATGGCGGACTTCAGGAGGCCCTTGGCGTCCGCCGCCGTATAGGGCGCCACCACCTTGAGGCCCGGCACGTGAGCGTACCAGGAGGCGTAGCACTGGGAGTGCTGGGCGGCGACCCGCGCGGCAGCGCCGTTCGGTCCGCGGAACACGATCGGCGAGGAAACCTGGCCGCCGGACATGTAGTGGGTCTTGGCGGCGGAGTTGATGATCTGATCCACCGCCTGCATGGCGAAGTTGAAGGTCATGAACTCGACGATGGGCCGCAGGCCGTACATCGAGGCACCGACCCCGAGGCCGGCGAAGCCGTGCTCGGTGATCGGCGTATCGACCACCCGGCGCGCGCCGAACTCGTCGAGCAGGCCCTGGCTGACCTTGTAGGCGCCCTGATACTCGGCGACTTCCTCGCCCATCAGGAAGACGCGCGCGTCGTTGCGCATCTCCTCGGCCATGGCGTCGCGCAGCGCCTCGCGGACGGTCTGCTTGACCGTCGCCCCGGTCCATTCCGGCTCCGCTTCCGGCGCAGGCTCCTTCGGCGGGGCGGCCAGGACGGACTCTTTGGCGGGCTCCTTCGCGGACTCCGGTGCCGGCCCGGCTTGCTGTTCCGGCTGCCTGGCTGCGGCTTCCTTGGGCGCATCCGAGATCGCCGAGGCGTCCTCACCGTCCTCCAGCAGCACGGCGATCACCTGGTTCACCGGCACCCCGTCGCTGCCCTCGGGCACCATGATCCTGCCGAGCACGCCCTCGTCAACGGCTTCGACCTCCATGGTCGCCTTGTCGGTCTCGATCTCCGCTAGCACGTCGCCGGCCGAGACTTCGTCCCCTTCCTTCTTGAGCCACTTGGCCAGCTTTCCCTCGGTCATGGTCGGCGAGAGTGCCGGCATCAGGATGTCGATAGGCATGTCCCCTCCGGGCGTTCAACGCGGGCGGCCGTCGCGACGTTGCATCGTCGGCTTCAGGCGCCAGCGCCGTTCTTGTTCAGGCGCCGACGTAGACGTCGGTGTAGAGTTCGGAAACGTCGGGCTCCGGGCTGGCCTGCGCGAAATCGGCAGCCTCCGAGACGATGCCCTTCACTTCCTTGTCGATTTCCTTGAGCTTGGCCTCGTCCATCACCTTGCGCTCGGTCATGATGCCGCGCAGTCGCTCGATGGGATCGCGCTCCTGGCGCACCTTCTGCACCTCCTCCTTGGAGCGGTACTTGGCCGGGTCGGACATGGAGTGGCCGCGGTAGCGGTAGGTCAGCATTTCCACGATGTAGGGCCCCTTGCCGGAGCGGGCGTGGCCGAGCGCCTTGTCCGCCGCTTCGCGCACCGCCAGCACGTCCATGCCGTCGACCTGGACACCGGGGATGCCATAGGCCTGGCCGCGGTGATAGAGCTCGGTGGACTTGGCCGAGGACCGCTCGATCGAGGTTCCCATGCCGTACTTGTTGTTCTCGATGACGTAGACCGCGGGCAGCGACCACAGGGCGGCCATGTTGAAGGACTCGTAGACCTGGCCCTGGTTCAACGCGCCGTCGCCGAGGTAGGTGACGGAGACGGCGTCCTCGTCGAGGTAGCGGTGCGCAAAGGCCAGGCCGGTGCCGATCGGCACCTGGGCACCGACGATTCCATGGCCGCCGTAGAAGCGCTTCTCGTGGCTGAACATGTGCATGGAGCCCCCCTTGCCCTTGGAGTAGCCCCCTTCGCGCCCGGTCAGTTCGGCCATGACGCCCTTGGGGTCCATGCCGCAGGCCAGCATGTGGGCGTGGTCGCGGTAGGACGTCAGCACGGTGTCCTTTGGACCCATGGCCGCCTGCACGCCGACCACCACGGCCTCCTGGCCAATATAGAGATGGCAGAAGCCACCGATCAGCCCCATGCCGTACATCTGGCCGGCCTTCTCCTCGAAGCGCCGGATCAGCAGCATGTCGCGGTAGTATGTCTGAAGGTCCTCGACGCTGGCCTTGATCGGCGCTGCGGCGGCCTTGCGTTTGCCGCCGGACTTCGTGCCCGACGCTTTGGTGTTTGCCATAGGGGACTCCCTGCCTTCGCGCAAAGGAAACGAGGCGGTTGCGGACCGCCTCTTTGCGCGCAGTCTAGCGTAAAGGCAAGGGCCTGACAATCATGGTTAATCTGTTGAGATCAATGACAAATTTGTGAATTAACTTGAAATGAGTTAAACAAACTGCGCGCCGACGCGCCTTCCGTTCAACGGGCGCTGCCGGTCCGCCCCAAGTCGGGTCCCAGGAAGATGATATGGTCGTTCGCCGCCCCGTAATTCAAGATCGCTTGCGCTTGTTCCTCCAGGAGGTCGGGATCCAGGTGGTCGCGGCGCAGCAATGCCACGCGGCGCTCCAGGCGCAGACGATCGGCGGCGACCGTCTCCGCGGTGGCCAGCATCTGCCCCTTCTCCTGGTTCAGCATGATCCAGGCGTAGAAGCCGCGGTCGCCGTGCAGGGCATGATAGGCGAAGTAGGCCACCATGCAGGCGGCCAGCACCTGCGGCGTGGCCTGACGGGCCCGGGTCCTGATTTCGCGGAGCAATCCCATGGGCGGAGCGAATCACATCCCGATTCGCTCCGTCAAGGTTAAAAGAGTCAAGGATTCCAAAAGGATTCAAAAAACGACTCGGGCAGGCACTAGGTTCGCCTTTTGGACTCCTGCCGCCCCCCTTTTGTCACCCTCGGCCTCCGAGCCGAGGGCCCAGGGCCGCCAACGAGGCGGTCGCCCTGGATGCTCGGGTCGGTGCCCGAGCATGGCGGGAGAGCGGTAGCGCGGACGGTGCGGCCCTCCGCTTTCAGCCCCTACCCGCGCAGGACCGAGCGGCCGGCGTAGACGGCGGCGGTGTCCAGTTCCTCCTCGATGCGGAGGAGCTGGTTGTACTTGGCCAGGCGGTCCGAGCGTGACAGCGAGCCGGTCTTGATCTGGCCGCAGTTGGTGGCCACCGCCAGATCGGCGATGGTGGTGTCCTCGGTCTCGCCGGAGCGGTGCGACATCACCGCCGTGTAGGCGGCGGTGTGGGCGGTCTCGACGGCCTCCAGGGTCTCGCTCAGGGTGCCGATCTGGTTCACCTTCACCAGGATCGAGTTGGCGACCCCCTTGGCGATGCCGTCGCGCAGGCGCTCCGGGTTGGTGACGAAGAGGTCGTCGCCGACCAGCTGGACGCGGTCGCCGAGCCGCTCGGTGAGCAGCTTCCAGCCCTCCCAGTCGTCCTCGCTCATGCCGTCCTCGATGGAGAGGATCGGATAGCGCCCGCAGAGCTCCGCCAGGTAGTCGACCATGGCGTCGGCGGCAAGCGTCTTGCCCTCCCCGGCCAGGTGATACTTGCCCTTCTTGAAGTACTCGGTGGAGGCGCAGTCGAGCGCCAGCATGATGTCGTCGCCCAGCGTGTAGCCGGCCGCCTCGGTCGCGCGGGCGACGAAGCCGAGCGCCTCGTCGGTGGAGGCCAGGTTGGGGGCAAAGCCGCCCTCGTCGCCGACATTGGTGTTATGGCCCGCGTCCTTCAGGCCGCGGCGCAGGGCGTGGAAGATCTCCGAGCCCATGCGCACCGCCTCGGCCAGGCTGTCGGCGCCGACCGGCATGATCATGAATTCCTGGATGTCGATCGGATTGTCGGCATGGGCGCCGCCGTTGATGATGTTCATCATCGGCACCGGCAGGGTGCGCGCGAAGGTGCCGCCGACGTAGCGGTAGAGCGGCAGGCCCGCCTCCTCGGCCGCGGCCTTGGCGACCGCCAGGGAGACGCCGAGAATGGCGTTGGCGCCGAGCCGGCGCTTGTTGGCGGTGGCGTCCAGTTCGATCAGGGTCTGGTCGATGTGGACCTGGTCCTCGCCGTCGAGGCCCGAGAGCACGTCGAAGATCTCGTGGTTGACCGCCTCGATCGCCTGGAGCACGCCTTTGCCGCCGTAGCGCTGCTCGTCCCCGTCGCGCAGCTCGACGGCCTCGTGGGCGCCGGTGGAGGCGCCGGAGGGCACGGCGGCGCGACCGAAGGCGCCGCTTTCCAAGGTGACATCGACTTCGACGGTCGGATTGCCCCGGGAATCGAGAATTTCCCGGGCCTGAATATCAATGATTGCGGTCATGACCCTCTCGGCGTGCTTGGCGTTTCTGCTGCCCCGGCCGGGGCCGGCAGCTGCGCCTAGGCTATATTCGAGCCGGGCCGGCTTGTCGACCGGCGAGCGACGGGCGCCGGCGAGATGGCGGTGAATAACCGCTCTTTGATTCAGAACGCCGGATCAGACGGCCGGCTTGGCCAGTTTCCCGGCGCCGCCGAGCTGGCCCACCGCCTGGCGCAGCTGGTCGGCGATGGCGGAGACGTCGGCGCTGGCGATGCTCACCGTCATGGCCCCCGAACTGGCATGGGAGGCGGCCTGCTTCACCTCGGCGATATCCCTGGTGACCGAGCGGGTGCCCTCGGCGGCATGCTGGGCGTCGGAGGAGACCGAGCGGGCGCTCTCGGCCACTTCCCGGATGCGCTCGGCCATGTCGCCGGAGCGGGCCTCGGCGTCGGTCATGCGGGTGGCCATGGTACTGGTCACCTCGATCTGGACGTCGGCCGAGCCGGAGATGTCGCCGACCGCCTGGTTCACCTCGTCGATGACGTCGCTGATGGCGGAGATGGCGTCGACCGCGCGGCCGGTGCCGCCGCGGATCTCCTCGATGCGGCATTCGATCTGTTCGGTGGCGCTGGCGGTATCGTCGGCCAGGCGCTTGACCTCCTCGGCAACCACGGCGAAGCCCTTGCCGGCGATCCCCGCCCGCTCCGCTTCGATGGTGGCGTTGAGGGACAGCATGCGGGTCTGCGCCGCGATCTTGCGGATTGCCTCCAGCACGGCGCCGATGCGGTCGCTGGCTTCGCCCAGGGTGTTGATGGTGCCGGTGGCCGCCGTCACGCGGCCGACTGCGGTATCGGCGATGCGCTTCGCCTCGCGCGCATTGGCGGCGATGCCGGCCATGGCGCTGGTCATGTTGCGCATCTCGGCGGAGACCGCCGTGACGTGGTCCGAAACCTCGTTGGCGTCGCTGGCGATGTTGCCGACGTGATTGTTCACGCCGCTGACCGCCATGGCCATGCTCTGCACGTTGCCGGAGACCTGCTCGGTGGTCAGCGACACGTCCTTGGCGCGGGCCAGCATGCCTTGCGAGCTTTCGCTCAGCTGGGTCGAAGTGCTGCTCAGTTCCGCCGAAGCGGTAACCAGGCGCTCGGCCCCGCCGGCGATGCCGTCGATCATCTCTTCCAGCTTGGCCATCAGCTGATTGAAGGAGAAGGCCAGCTCGGCGGACTCGTCCCCGGTGCTTTCATCCAGGCGGCGGCCGAGGTCGGCCTTGCCGCTGGCGAGGTCGTTCAGGGCCTGCTGCAGCAGGCCGGTGCCGAGCGTGGTGCCGTGCTCGGCGGAATTGAGGCCTTCAAGCTCGTGCGCCGCCGAGACGCGCAGGCCGATGGTAAGGTCGATCGTCTTGAACATCACGTAGCCGGTGCCGAAGGCCCAGGCGAAGGCGATGCTCACGCCCAGGAGCTGCACGCCGATCTGCTCCAGCCGGCTCAACTCACCGAGCTGCTCGACGGGCATGAACACGGCCAGCACGATGGTCCCCCAGGCGCCGCAGACGCCGTGCACGGCGATCGCGCCGACCGCATCGTCGAGCTTCAGGACGCGCTCCAGGAACTGGGTCGCGTAGAACACCACCACGCCGCTGCTCAGCCCGACCATGATGGCGCCGTAGGTGTCCAGCACGTCGCAGCCGGCGGTGATGCCGACCAGGCCGCCGAGCACGCCATTGATCGGCCAGACTGGGCGGTGCAGGCCTTCGTGCCAGCGCCCGATCGCCATGGCCACGGCGCCGCCGAAGCAGGCCGAGAGGATGGTATTGGAAATGATGTGCGCGAAGGCCGGCGTGCCGGCGGTGGTCGAGCCGCCGTTGAAACCGATCCAGCCGACCCAGAGCAGGATGGCGCCCATGGTCGCCAGCACGGCGCTGTGGCCATGAATCGGCAAGGGGTTGCCGTTCTCGTCGAAGCGGCCGATGCGCGCGCCGGTGACGACCACCGCGGCCAGGCCGATCCAGCCGCCGACCGAGTGCACGACGGTGGAGCCGGCGAAGTCGATGAAGCCGATGTCGGCCAGCCAGGCGGGATTGTCGGCGATCAGCAGATTGCCCCAGGCCCAGTGGCCGAAGACCGGGTAGATGATCATGGCGATGCAGACCGAGGCGATCAGGT
>WHTV01000026.1:0-6862 GCA_009377535.1 Kiloniellaceae bacterium | reverse complement strand
GCCGCCGAAGCGCATGCGCTCGGCCACCGCCCCTGAAAGGATGGTCGCGACGGTGCCGCAGAACACCAGCTGGAAGACGAAGAAGGTGAAATCCCAGTCGCCGCTGTGGTTCCAGAACGGGCTTTCGAAGCCGAACCAGCCGCCCGCCGAGGGGCCGAACATCAGGCCGAAGCCGAGCAGCCAGAAGGCGCAGCCGGCGATGATGAAGTCGGCGATGTTCTTCTGGGCGACGTTGATGGAGTTCTTGGAGCGCACCATGCCGGCTTCCAGCAGCAGGAAGCCGCCCTGCATGAGGAAGACCAGCGCAGCGGCGAGCATGGTCCAGACGTGGTCGATGTTGGTCTGCTTCTCGTCCAGCGCAGCCTGGAATTCCTGGCGCAGCGCCTCGAGATCGGCTTCGCTGACGGCGGCCCAGCCGGTACCGGCCAGGCAGGCGGTCGCCAGGGCAAAGGCGACCAAGGGCAGTGCGAGTCTCATAATGCGGCGATCCCCCAACTTTCCATCGCCGGACCCCAAGTTCCGACGCGCCGCGAATATGATTAGCAATCCCTGAAAATTGTATGAATCTTTGTTTGTGTTCGCCTAATACGCGAGATGCGGCAGTCGCTTCCGCGGCAACTTGCGGCACCATCGCTGGGGCGCTAAGAAGCATCCACGCTTAATTTTTTCGCCCAAGAGGATCCCCTCCAGATGCAGCTCACCCTCCGCAAGTGGAACCTGTCGATCGGCAGCGGCCAGAACCTCTTCTGCATTCTCGGCCTCAACGTGCTGGAGGACCTGGACCTCACGCTGGAGACCGCCCGCCACCTGAAGGAGGTCACCTCGGCCCTGGACCTGCCCTTCGTGTTCAAGGCCAGCTTCGACAAGGCCAACCGCTCCTCCTTCAAGAGCTTTCGTGGCCCCGGCCTCGCCAAGGGCCTGGAGATGCTGGCCGAGGTGAAGGCGAAGTTCGCGGTGCCCATCGCCACCGACCTGCACGAGGTGGATCAGGCAGAGGCGGTCGCCGAGGTCGCCGACCTGGTGCAGATCCCCGCCTTCCTGGTGCGCCAGACCAACCTGGTGGTGGCGGCCGCCCGGGCGACGCAGCGCAACGAGGGGCTGCTGCACGTGAAGAAGGCGCAGTTCCTGGCGCCCTGGGACTGCCACGCGATCCTGCGCAAGATCGAGGAAGCCGCCGCCAAGGACATGACGATCCTCTGCGAGCGTGGCTCGAGCTTCGGCTACAACAATCTGGTGGTCGATATGCTGGGAATCCCGGAGCTGCGCCGCCTGGGCGCGCCGGTCACCATCGACGCTACCCATGCCGTGCAGCTGCCGGGCGCCCAGAAGGACGCCGACGGCGTCTCTAGCGGCGGCCGGCGCGAGGGCGTCGCGGTGATCGCCGCCGCCGCGGTGGCGGCCGGCGCCGATGGGGTGTTCCTGGAATTCCATCCGGACCCGGACAAGGCGCTCTGCGACGGCCCGAGCTGCCTGCCGCTAGCCTCGGCGGCGGAGCTGCTGGCCAAGCTGAAGGCCCTGCATCAGGTGGTGCAGGCAAGCGCGGCGTAGCGCGCGACGGTCTCGCAACGGCCATACACCCGCTGTCATCCCGGGGCTTGTCCCCGGGATCCAAAGGCGTGTGTGCCGGGCGATGGCCTGTGGAAGGATTCTCCGGCCGAGTAGCCGGCGTGGACAATGGGTCCCGGCAACGAGTGCCGGGACGACAGCCTTCGTGTGGCGTGGCTGGGATGTCAATCAGAGCGGGCGGTGGGCCGGCGCTGATGCCCAACCCTTACACCAGGCGCGACTGTTCGACTGCGGCGGCGACGAAGGAGATGAACAGCGGGTGCGGATCGAGCGGCTTGGACTTCAGCTCGGGATGGAACTGTACGCCGACGAACCAAGGGTGTGACGGCAGCTCCACGATCTCGGGCAGCTCGCCGTCGGGCGACAGGCCGGAGAACAGCAATCCCGCCCGCTCCAGCACCTCGCGGTAGTTGATGTTGACCTCGTAGCGATGGCGATGACGCTCGCTGATCGCGTCGGTGCCGTAGATCTCCCGCAGCTTGGTGCCTTCCTTGAGGATGCAGGGATAGGTGCCGAGACGCATGGTGCCGCCAAGGTCGCTCGCGGTATTGCGCCGCTCGACCTCGTTGCCGCGCGACCACTCGGTCATCAGGCCGACCACCGGGTCGGCCGGCGAGCCGAACTCCGTGGACCCGGCCTGCGGCAGGTCCGCCAGGTGGCGGGCCGCCTCGATCACCGCCATCTGCATGCCGAAACAGATGCCGAAGTAGGGAATGTGGCGCTCGCGGGCGAAACGCGCCGCGGCGATCTTGCCCTCCGCCCCGCGCTCGCCGAAGCCGCCGGGCACCAGGATGCCGTTCACGCCCTCGAGCTCCTGGAGGGTGCCGTCGCCCTCGAAGATCTCGGAGTCCAGCCAGGAGACGTTGACCTTCACGTTGTTGGCGATGCCGCCGTGGGCCAGGGATTCCGCCAGCGACTTGTAGGCGTCGAGCAGGCTGACGTACTTGCCGACCACGCCGATGGTGACCTCGCCGTCCGGCTGGTTGATGCGCTGGGCGACGTAGTCCCAGCTGGCCAGTTCGGGCCGCGGCGCGTCGAGCTGGAAGTGACGGCAGACCTCGTCGTCGAGGCCTTCCTCATGGTAGGCCCGCGGCACGGCATAGATCGACTTCACGTCGAGGGCCTGGATCACCGCTTCCTCGCGCACGTTGCAGAACAGGGCGATCTTGCGGCGCTCGTCTTTGGGGATTTCACGCTCGGCCCGGCAGACCAGGATGTCCGGCTTGATGCCGACCGACTGCAGCTCTTTCACCGAGTGCTGGGTCGGCTTGGTCTTCAGCTCGCCGGCCGCGGCGATGTAGGGGATCAATGTGACGTGGATGAACAGGCTGCGCTCGCGCCCCAGCTCGTTGCCGAGCTGTCGGATCGCCTCCAGGAACGGCAGGCCCTCGATGTCACCGACGGTGCCGCCGATCTCGCAGATCACGAAGTCCTCGTCGGTGAGGTCCGCGCGCACGAAGGCCTTGATGGCGTCGGTGACGTGCGGAATGACCTGCACGGTGGCGCCGAGGTAGTCGCCGCGCCGCTCGCGCGCCAAGACCTGCGAGTAGATTTGCCCCGTGGTCACATTGTCGCTCTTGCGTGCCGGCACGCCGGTGAAGCGCTCGTAGTGACCCAGGTCCAGGTCGGTCTCGGCACCGTCATCGGTGACGTAGACCTCGCCATGTTGATAGGGCGACATGGTTCCCGGATCCACGTTCAGGTAGGGGTCGAGCTTACGCAGCCGGACCTTGAACCCGCGGGCCTGCAACAGCGAGCCGAGTGCCGCCGAACAGAGACCCTTGCCGAGGGAGGAAACCACGCCGCCGGTGATGAAGATAAACCGCGCCATGGGCGAACACTATTGAACGAACACGAGGGGTGAGGCAAGCCCCGCGGCAAGGTCGGCGCGCGGGCGGTTCAGCCCTTGCGAAAACACCGCCGAAAGCTTGGCGAAAGTTACCGGCGCTGCGGTCCTGCGGCGCCGCGAAACGGCATCGCGCGAGACAGCTCCGGGGCGAATCGATCACACGGCAACGGGGCCAACCGCCCGGCGGCCGCGCGGCCGCCGCGTTACTGAGTAGGAACGCTGGGCTCGGTCGGCGGTGGCGGCGCTGCGGGAGCCGTCTCCGTGCCGGCCGGAGCGTCGCTCGGCAGGCTGTCCAGGATCGACTGCGGCTGGCCGCCGCCGGCCAGGATGGTCAGCGAGATGCTGGTGAGCATGAAACCCGCCGCCAGGATCGCCGTGGTGCGGGTCAGCAGATTGGCGGTGCCGCGCCCGGTGAGGAAGCCGCCCATGCCGCCACCGCCGCCGCCGCCACCGCCGCCGATGCCGAGGCCGCCGCCCTCGCTTCGCTGCAGCAGGACGACGCCGATCAGCGCCAGTGCCAGAAGAATGTGAATGACCAGAAGGACTGTCGTCATGATGCCTGTTTGCCTAGCTCAGCGCCCGCGCCGCGCCCTCGGGCACGCTGGCGGACTGGGGCGCCATTGCCGGGCTATGTAATGGCTGCGGGCCTGAAAGACCAGCGAAAAGTCCTGAGAATCTGGGCCGAAACGCTGCCCCGCCGGATTCAGCAGCTTTGCGCGATGGCCCAGAAAGCCTCGGCGTCCAGGCTGGCGCCGCCCACCAGAGCGCCGTCCACGTTGGCCTGGGTCAGCAGCTCGCGGGCGTTGTCGGGCTTCACCGAGCCGCCGTAGAGGATGCGCACCTTCTCCGCGCCCTCGCCGACCAGGCCGACCAGCAGGCGGCGGATCTCGCCATGAACCTTCGCCACGTCAGCCGGGGTGGCGGTGCGTCCGGTGCCGATCGCCCACACCGGCTCGTAGGCCACCACCAGGCGGCCGGCCTCCATGCCCACCGGGACCGAGCCCTTCACCTGGCGCGAGATTACCGCCAGGGTCTGATCGCCGTTGCGCTCCTTCGAGGTCTCTCCGACGCAGACGATGGGCACCAGCCCGGCGCTCAGCGCGGCCTCGGCCTTGGCACGGACCTGGGCGTCGGTCTCGCCGTGATCGCTGCGGCGCTCGGAATGACCAAGGATGACGTAGGTGCAGCCGACGTCGCGCAGCATCGTCGCGGCGATGTCGCCGGTATGCGCCCCGGAGGGCACGCTGTGGCAGTCCTGCCCGCCAAGCGCGACGCGGCTGCCGGCCAGCGTCTGGGCGACCAGTCCGAGATAGGGAAACGGCGGGCAGACCAGCAGGTCGCAGGACAACTGGCCAGCGTCGCCGAACGTCTTCAAGCCTTCGGCCAGGGCCCTGGCGTCCTCGGCCAGCCCGTTCATTTTCCAGTTTCCGGCGATCAAAGCTCTCATCGGCGCGCCCCCTGCTTGCGACTCGCGGCCTACCTAGCACAGGCTTCCGCCCAAGACCATGGGACAAGGCCGCGTCCCTCTTGTGGCGGAAACGGGACGGCAGGCCCGCCAAAGCGGGCGGATTTGCTTGTTGCCGGGGCCTGGACGCCTTTCTACACTGCCGCGCCTTCCGACCCGGGCCGAAACCGGGACTTCCGACCGGCCCCGGGCCTGACCAGTGAACCCTAGCGAAGCAGTCCAATGGCCATGAAACCGCGCAAGCTCCTCCTGAAGCTCGTCACCGGCGTGCTCTTCAGCCTGCTGATCCTCAGCTTCGCAGTCTGGGGCATCGGCGACATCTTCCGCGGCAGCGGCCAGGCTCAGGCCGTGGCGGAGGTCGGCGGGACGACCATCGAGCAACGCCAGTTCGCGCAGGAGCTCTCCAACGAAATCAACTCCATGAGCCGCCGTCTGGGCGTCCAGCTGACGATGGACCAGGCACGCGCCTTCGGCATTCCCCAGCAGGTGCTCGAGCGCATGATCACGCGGGCGATGCTGGACGAGTTGTCTTCGCGCCTGGGCATGCTGGTGACCGAAGAGCAAATGAGGAAGCAGTTGCTGGAGAACCCCGATTTCCAGGGCGCCGGCGGCCGCTTCGACAGGAACCGCTTCGCCCAGGTTCTGCGTTTCAGCGGCATGACCGAACAGGGTTTCCTGGCGCGCGCCGGCGAGGACATCAAGCGCCAGCAGCTGGTCGCCGCGATGACCGATGCGGCCGTCGCGCCGGAGAGCCTTGCCGAGCGACTCTTCGGCTATCGCGAGGAGCGTCGCACTGCCGACTACCTGCGCCTCGCCAACGCAGATTTCCGCGACGTCGGCGAACCCGACACGGCGGCGTTGCAGGAGATCTATGACAGCGCCGGCGGCGAGCTGATGACCCCAGCCTACAAGCGAATTGCGCTGGTGGTCCTGAGCGTCGCCGAGGCGGCCAGGAACTTCACGATCTCCGACGCGCGCGTCGAGGAGGCCTTCGAGTCCCGCAAAGACGAGTTCTCCACGCCGGAGCGCCGCACGGTGAGCCAGGCCGTGCTGCCCGACGAGGCCGCGGCCAAGGCGCTTGCTGACCGGATTTCCGAAGGCGCCGACTTCTTCAGCGCCGTCGAGCAGGCCACCGGCCGCCCGCCGGTCGACCTCGGCAGCGTGGCGCGCGGCGACCTCCCGGAGGAACTCGCCGCGGCGGTCTTTGAGCTGGAGGACAACCGGACCACCGCGCCGATCCGCAGCCCGCTCGGCTGGCACGTGGCGACGGTCAGTGCCATCGAGCCCGGCAGCGTCGCGACTCTGGAGGAGAACCGCGACAAACTGCGCCAGGAACTGGCCGAGGCCGAGGCGATCGACAGCGTCATCGATCTCGCCAACCGCTTCGACGAGACCTTGGCCGGCGGCGCCACCATCGAGGAGGCCGCAGAGCGCCTGAACCAGCAGGCGCGCCAAGTCCCGGCGATCGACGCCCAGGCCCGCACGCCCGCCGGCGCGCTCGTGGAGGGACTGCCGTCGATCAACGAGTTCCTGCCGGTGCTCAACCGCACGCCCGTCGGCGAGCGCAGCACGCTCACCGAGACCCTGGACGGCGACTACTTCATTCTGCGCGTCGACGGCGAGACACCGGCGGCGAAGAAGCCGCTGGCGGAAGTGCGCGACCAGGTGGTCGAGTTGTGGCGCAAGCGTGAGCAGGCGCGCCTCGCCGAAGAGAAGGCGACCGCCCTGGCGGAAAGGGTCAGGGGCGGCGAAACCCTCGCCGCGGTGGCCGGGGCCGAAGGGCTCAGCCTGCAGCAGACCGCGCCGGTCACCCGCTTCGAGAACGATCCGCAGCGCACGCCCTCGCCGCAGCTTTCGCAGCAGATCTTCGACATCGCCGCCGGCGAGGTCACCACGCTGGCGGGTACAGGCCAGGCCGCCTTCTCCGGCGACGGCGGGCCGGCCGCCAGCGCCACCCTCCACTTCCCCCAGGGCGTCGCCCT
>WHTV01000269.1 GCA_009377535.1 Kiloniellaceae bacterium | reverse complement strand
CGGTAGCCGGCGTTATCGAGCATGCTGCCGGCGCGCTGGACCGCCTCGGCGACGGCCGGGTCGATCGCGGTGTCGGGCAGCGAGGAGAGCATGGCGACCGCGATGGGCCCCTTCACCGGCGCCCCCGCGGCAGGCGCCGGCACCCACCAGGGGTCGCGCGGATCGCGCAGGGCAAGCGCGTCGAGGCCGAGACGCACGTCGCCCATCGTGCGCGCAAGCGGTCCCTGCACCTGCATGATCTGGGACGAGATCCCGCGCTCCTCCCGCGTGCTGGGGTTGTATTCCGGCACCAGGCCGACCGACGGGCGCAGGCCGTAGACGCCGCAGGCATAGGCGGGATAGCGGACCGACCCGGCGCGGTCGTTGCCGTGACCGATGGCGCCGATGCCGGCCGCGACCGCCGCCGCCGCGCCGCCGCTGGAGCCGCCCGGCGTCCGGTCGGGCGCCCACGGGTTGAGCGTGCGCCCGTGCAGCGCGTTGTCGGTGAAGTACCGCGTCGAAAAGGCCGGCACGTTGGTGCGGCCGACGATGACCGCGCCCGCCT
>WHTV01000268.1 GCA_009377535.1 Kiloniellaceae bacterium | reverse complement strand
CCTACTGGATTCACACATTTCGGATGTCCCAGCCGTGTTTGATGGCGTGGAATTGAACGAGGCCATGGAGCATGACGACGGGACCGGGTTTGCCATAGTAGCCGGTCCATCCGCCGAGGCGGGCGAAGACCCAGGCCACATAGGCGAGCGATCCTTTGGGATGAGGGTTTTTCTGGCGCGCCGTTTTGCCCTCAAGGCTTGCGGTGACGGCTTCGAGCACCGGTTGGTCGTCGGCATCGAAGGCATCTTCGAGCGGGCGTTTGGCCGCCCCGTCGCGTTCGCGCACGAGTTGGAGGACGGTGACGGCGGCCACCAGGCTTGCGGCGACGAGTTTCTCGAAGGGACCGCCCTCGGCGAGACGCAGGGCTTCGACGTCGAAGCCCTTGGTCTTCATGGTGCGGAACAGCTGCTCGATGACCCAGCGTTCGCGGTAGAAACCGACGATACGTCGGGCATCGGCGGCATCAGCCACCTGATGGCTGGTCAAGAGACGCCAATGGGCTGCCGGCTGGCCTGGCGGCGGTGCCACCTCCACGGCCTCTACC
>WHTV01000267.1:260-548 GCA_009377535.1 Kiloniellaceae bacterium | reverse complement strand
CGTACTTTGACACGGCTGCGGTGCACCACCACGACGATGAAGAGCGCAACCTGTTTCCCTTGCTTGAGTTGGCGGGGGCATCGGGTGCTTGCGACCTGGTCGAAACGCTCACGCTGGAACACGATGAACTGGCGTTGTTGTGGCGGCGATTGCGCGTGGGTTTGCAGCAGATCGAATCAGCTGCGGCCGCTACCCTGGACGAAGCGTTGGCACGTCGTTTCATCACCCTCAATCGCAGCCATCTCGAATTCGAGAACACTCATGTGCTGCCGCTGGCGCGGCAGGTGC
>WHTV01000267.1:0-250 GCA_009377535.1 Kiloniellaceae bacterium | reverse complement strand
TGCTCGGTGCCGCCGAGATCGAGCGGCTGGGCCGTGCCATGTCCGCGCGGCGCGGTGTTCCTTTACGAATTAATCGTGGCAATTCGTGTTTTACCTGAAGTCCTGATTTCGCAGATCGCCGCCGGCGAGGTGGTTGAGCGCCCGGCCGCGGCACTGAAGGAAATCCTGGAAAACAGCCTCGACGCCGGCTCGACCGATATCCAGGTCGAGCTGGAGCAGGGCGGCATCAAGCGTATCCGGGTGAGCGACA
>WHTV01000266.1 GCA_009377535.1 Kiloniellaceae bacterium | reverse complement strand
AGGTGCGGCGTCACCGCCCCGCCGGTGACACCGCCGGACTCGGCGTCGCGCAGCGCATCGGCGATCCAGGCATTCACCTGGGCGGGGTCGAGGGCGAGCTCGGCGGGCGGCGGCTGGACGATGAGCATCCCGCCCGCGCCACTGATGGACCGATGCGCCGCGAACGCGGCGGCCGCGGCCTCCGGCCCGTCGACGCGATGCGGGACGCGGAGCCCGGAGCTCGTGCTGTAGAAGGCCGGCAGCTCGTCGACGCCGTAGCCGACGACCGGGACCCGCCGCGTTTCCAGCAGCTCGAGGGTGGCGGCAAGGTCGAGGATCGACTTCGCTCCGGACGAGATGACCGCCACCGGGGTCGCGGCCAGCTCGTCGATATCGCTCGACACGTCGAAGGAGGTGCTCGCGCCGCGGTGGACCCCGCCGATGCCGCCGGTGGCGAAGACGGCGATGCCGGCAAGGTGCGCGGCGCGCATCGTGGCGCTCACCGTGGTCGATGCGAGCCGTCGGCTCGCGAGCAGCGGGCCGAGGTCCCGGGAGGCGGCCTTGGCGACGG
>WHTV01000265.1:275-554 GCA_009377535.1 Kiloniellaceae bacterium | reverse complement strand
TCTCCGCGGGGGAGCGGCACGACGAGTGGTGGCGGATCCTGCGCGGCGAGGCGCACGTCGTCGTCGGCACCCGGACCGCCGCCTTCGCGCCGCTGTCCGACCTCGGGCTCATCGTCGTCGACGAGGAGCACGACGGGGGATACAAGGCCGACCGCACGCCTCGCTACGACGCGCGCTGGGTCGCCCGCCGCCGAGCCGCGCTGAGCGGCGCTCGGCTCGTTCTCGGCAGTGCCACCCCCGATCTCTTCAGCGTCGCGCGGGTGCGAGGCAGACACGCCG
>WHTV01000265.1:0-265 GCA_009377535.1 Kiloniellaceae bacterium | reverse complement strand
GCCGAACGCGCACGGCTGGCAGAGCGGCGAGTGGGCGGCGTGCCGGCCATCGAGGTGGCGGACATGCGCGCCGAGCTGGCATCCGGCAACCGTTCGATCTTCTCGGCGCCGTTGGCGGAGGCGCTCGGAACGCTCCGGCGCGGGTCTGAGCAGGCCGTCCTGCTCATCAACCGGCGTGGCGCGGCGACGTTCATCCTGTGCCGTGACTGCGGCGAGAGCCTGCGCTGCCCCGACTGCGACCTCCCCTTCGTCTACCACCTGGCTG
>WHTV01000264.1 GCA_009377535.1 Kiloniellaceae bacterium | reverse complement strand
CGGGTGGCGCGGCTCACCGAAGCGGGGCTCGCCGACAAGGTGAAGCGCATCCACGCGCCGGTCGGGCTGAATCTCGGCGGACGCGCGCCGCGCGAGATCGCCGTTTCGATCCTCGCCCAGGTGATCCAGGTGCGCTACCGCGGCGAGACGTCCTGACGGATCGTGTTGCTGTCTTCCATCGCGGGCACCGCGCCGGGATAGAGCCGCTCGAGCAACTGGATTGCCGCGTCGGCGAGCAGCGACTGCAGATCCGCCTCGGCCTGCGCAGCGTCATCCGATCCACGTGCGTTTTCCCACAGGGCCTCGAACGCTTGCTGGCGCTCGTCGACCGCCGCAGGCTGACGCCGGCAAAAGTAATGGCCCTATATCCGCAGCTGAGCGAAGAAGCTGTGGAAGACGGCGTCGCACTTGAGCGCCGCATGCGCCGGCACGCCGTCGCGGCGTGACGCGTCGTGCAGCGCATTCTGTTGGATGAGGGCTTCCCTGATCCGCCTGGGTTCGATCCGGCCACGCTCCAGGGCGACCTTGAAGTCACGCCGCTTCGGCGTCTCGACC
>WHTV01000263.1:286-556 GCA_009377535.1 Kiloniellaceae bacterium | reverse complement strand
GCTGATCCGGGAGGACGGCCCGAGCGGGCACGCCACGAAGGCCGGAACGCCCACCATGGGGGGGCTGGCCATCGTGTCGGCCGCGGTGGCCGGCTACATCGTCGGCGACCTGCGGCCCGGTAGCCAGGGGTTCCAGCGCAGCGGTCTGTGCCTGATGGGCCTCATCGTCGGTTGCGCCCTCGTGGGTTTCATCGACGACTACCTCGGCATCCGGTTCCAGCGGAACCTCGGTTTGAACAAGCGGGCGAAGTCGGCCGGGCAGCTGTTCGT
>WHTV01000263.1:0-276 GCA_009377535.1 Kiloniellaceae bacterium | reverse complement strand
ACTGGGTCGACATCTCGACCAAGCTGTCCTTCGCCCGGGACCTCGACGTCGAGCTGGGCGCCTGGGGCTGGGGCTTCTGGGCCGTCCTCATCATCATTGCCTCGGCCAACGCCGTGAACCTGACCGACGGCCTCGACGGCCTGGCCTCCGGTTCGTCGGCCTTCGTCGCCGCCGCCTTCGTGATCATCTCCTTCTGGCAGGGCCGCCACGGCGCGATTTACGGCGTGACGGCCGACGAGGCCATCGACGTGGCGGTGGTGGCGGCGAGCATGCTCG
>WHTV01000262.1 GCA_009377535.1 Kiloniellaceae bacterium | reverse complement strand
ACAACCCGAAGGTCGGGATACGTCCGCGGCCGTCGACCATAGGTAATCCACGAATGTCCCAGTGAGGAAATGACCGTCCTCGTTGTTGATCGTCTCTCCTCAAGTAACGCACTGCCGATCGTGCGTTTTCTATGCGAGGGACCGCCCTGACGACATAGATTCGACCACTACGACACCCTCATTGTGCCGGCGCCGAGCCGATCTGCGGCCAGCCTCACCGCGGCCACGATGTTCTGGTAGCCAGTGCAACGGCAGAGGTTCCCGGTCAGCCGATCACGGATCTCCTCCTCCGAGGGATCCGGAACCTCGTCGAGGAGCTCGGAAACGGTCATAAGGAAACCGGGCGTACAGAAACCGCATTGCAAACCGTGTTTGTCGGAGAAAGCCTGTTGGATCACGTGGAGTGCGTCCTCTGACGGAGCCATGCCCTCGACCGTCCGAAGGTTCCGACCGTTGGCCTGAACAGCCAGCAGCAGGCACGATCGAACCGTCTTCCCGTCCATGAAGATCGTGCACGCTCCGCAGACTCCGTGCTCGCAGCCGAGGTGCGTTCCCG
>WHTV01000261.1 GCA_009377535.1 Kiloniellaceae bacterium | reverse complement strand
AACCGACGCGGATGCCATCGCCGATGCCTATCTCGCCGCCGGAGAGCGACTGGGACGGCACGTCGTCGACGGCCAGGTGCTCGTGGACGAGGCGCTGGAGCGCGGGGAGCGGATTCTGCTCGAGGGTCAGCTCGGCACGATGCGCGATATCGACTGGGGCATCTACCCGTATGTCACGAGCTCCAGCCCGATCCCCGGCGGCGCGAGCATCGGCGCCGGACTTCCGGCGGTCGCCATCGACCAGGTCCTTGGCGTGGCCAAGGCCTACACCACGGCCGTCGGCTCAGGCCCGCTGCCCACCGAGCTGGAAGACGCCGACGGAGTACGGCACCTCCACCGGGCGCGCTCGTCGCTGCGGCTGGTACGACGCGGTCGCCGTCCGCTTCAGCGTGCGCCTGGCCGGCTACTCGAGCATCGCCCTGACCAAGCTCGACGTCCTCGACGGCTTCGAGCGCCTGCGCATTGCCACCGCCTACCGAGACCCGGCCGATGGTCGCGAATGGACCACCGTTCCGGCCTCGACATCGGTCTATGAGCGGCTGGAACCGGTCTACGAAGAGG
>WHTV01000260.1 GCA_009377535.1 Kiloniellaceae bacterium | reverse complement strand
CACATGCAGGGCGTGTAGCGAAGTACGTTTTAGCGGGATCTGGTCGTCGCGCGTAAGCATCACAAGGGCCCTCGCGGTTCCCGGGACCAATTCCCAAAGAACCTATCGAAGCCCCATCTGTCGCTGCGCCTGAGAGTATTATCCCGTCGGCGGACGTCCTTAGGCCTTAAAACCCTCGGCGCCTCTTTCCAGATGCTGTCCTCACCACGCGGTCCTTTTGCCTGAGAGTTTCCGGGGCGGTTGCTCCTTCGGCGCCGGCATTTAAGCCGATCTCTCCCAACGTGACTATCTTGAGCGGACAATAGAAAGCACGGCGATACCAAGACTGTCAACGGAGCGCTGCGTCACGCACCGGCTATATCGATCCAAGCTTGAAAGCGCACCGTTCACTAGTTCGCGTACTCGTCGTACTGTTGCTTCTTGGCGCGGCTCAATCTACGCCTGCTTGACTAGCCCCATCTGAGTGGTCCGGCTGTAATGTTAGTTTAGAGATTTCATTTTGACGATCTCCTTTCGTGCTGGCCAGACGACGGCTTCGGGTGCCGGTGGTCGATATCCCAG
>WHTV01000025.1 GCA_009377535.1 Kiloniellaceae bacterium | reverse complement strand
CCTGGTTGATCTCCAGCACCAGCCGCTCGAAGAGGACCGCCTCGTCGTCGACCGGGAAGCCGTATTCGCGGTCGTGATAGTGGGCATGAATCGGATGGTCGGGGGCATAGTCGCAGTAGCTGCTCATGGGCGGGCGCTCAGGAGTTGGGTTTCACGAAGGGCTCGACGCTGTCACGGAAGGAAATCCAGCCCTGGTCGATCACGACATAGACCGCCACCCAGACCAACGTGGCGATCAGAGTGGTCGCGACGAACTTTTTCAGCATCATGGGCCGCTCCGGGGCGCCCGGCTCGTGGCCGGCCTCCGGCGCATCCGGCGGCCGCACGCCCCAGGGCAGCACGGTGAGCAGCACCACCATCCAGACCATGCAGTAGACGAGAACGCCGGTGAACCAGTTCATCAGGCCTGCTCGAGCTCGATGAGCGTGCCGCAGAAGTCCTTGGGGTGCAGGAAGAGCACCGGCTTGTCGTGGGCGCCGGTCTTCGGCTCGCCGTCGCCCAGCACCCGCGCACCCGCCGCCTTCAGGCGGTCGCGCGCGGCCAAGATGTCATCGACCTCGTAGCAGATATGGTGGATGCCGCCGGAGGGGTTGCGCTCGAGGAAGGCCGCGATGGGCGAAGCTCCGCCCAGGGGATGCAGCAGCTCGATCTTGGTGTTGGGCAGGTTCACGAAGATCACCGTGACCCCGTGCTTGGGCTGCGCCACCGCCTCGGACACCTCGGCGCCGAGCATGCTGCGATAGATACCGGCAGCGGCTTCCAGGTCCGGCACCGCAATGGCCACGTGGTTCAGCCTGCCGATCATGCCCTCACCTCCTCCTTCCTCTTCCTTCGACCTGCCATGCCCTTGCCTACTCGAGGCGGATGACGTGCACCATGGTCATCGGCTTTTTGCCGAGCAGGCGGTTCACCACGCGTCGCACCGCCACGCGGGCCGCCTCCTCCACCGCCGCATCGTCCTTGCGCTCGCGCCGGCCGAGGCGCTTGACGGCGTCGCGGATCGCCAACTCGATCTCGTCCAGATGCTCGTCTTCCTCAGCCGGTTCGTAGAGGCCGACGGTGGAGATTTCCGGCTCGCCGTCGAGGGCGCCGCGCTCGTCCATCACCAGGGTCACAGCGACGGCACCGTTGAACACCAGCTTCTGGCGGCCCTTCAGCACCGGGCTTTCGCGCGACAGCAGGCGGCGGCCGTCGTAGACCAGCCGGCCGCTCGGCACCTTGCCGACGACCTGCGCGTCGCCCGGCGCCAGGCGGATGACCGAGCCGTTGCGGCAGACGATCTGCTGCGGCACCTGGCACTGCTTGGCGATTTCCGCATGGGCGGCGAGGTGGCGCGCCTCGCCGTGCACCGGGATCGCAACGCGGGGCCGCACCCACTGGTACATCTGCACCAGCTCGTCGCGGCCCGGGTGGCCGGAGACATGGATGTCGTGGTCGTCATCGGTGATCACCCGGATGCCTGACTCGGCGAGCGCGTTCTGCAGTTCGAAGATCGCGGTGTCGTTGCCGGGGATGACCCGCGACGAGAAGATAACCACATCGTCGGCCTCGAGCGCCACGTTCGGGTAGTCGCCACGGGCAATGCGCCAAAGGGCGGCGCGCGGCTCGCCCTGGCTGCCGGTGCAGAGCAACAGCACCTCGTCGCGCGGCAGGTAGTCGATCTCGCTCTCGGAGAGGAACGGCCGATGTCCCTGGAGGTAGCCGGTCTCCCGCGCGCACTCGACGATGCGGTGCATCGAGCGGCCGAGCAGGCAGACCCGTCGGCCGCAGTCCTCGGCGACCTGGATGACGGTCTCCAGCCGGGCCACGTTGCTGGCGAAGCAGGCCACGGCGACGCGCTGCTTCAGGGACTGCACCACCTTCAGCAGCTGCTCGCGCACCTCGGACTCGGAGCCCGCGTCGCCCCAGACCATGGAATTGGTGGAATCGCCGACCATGGCGAGGATGTTTTCGTCGGCCAGAGCCTTGAGGCGCTGCTCGTCGTAGGTCTCGCCGACCAGCGGCGTGGGATCGAGCTTCCAGTCGCCGGTGTGCAGCACCGTGCCGGCGGCGGTGCGGATGACCAAGGCGTTGGGTTCCGGGATCGAGTGGGTCAGGGTGATCAGCTCGATCTCGAAGGGGCCGACAGAGAAGCTGCCGGAGAGCGGCACTTCGGTCAGCGGCGCTTCGTCGAGCAGGCCCACCTCGGCCAGCTTGCGGCGCAGCAGCGCCGCGGTGAACTTGGTCGCATAGATGGGGCAGCGCAGGCGCTCCCAGAGATAGGGCACCGCGCCGATGTGGTCCTCGTGGGCGTGGGTCAGGACCAGCCCCGCCAGGTCAGCGCGCCGCTCCACGATGAAGCTCGGGTCCGGCATCTCGACGTCGATACCCGGCAACCGCGGATCGCCGAAGATGATGCCGAGATCGACCATCAGCCAGGCGCCCTTGTGGCCGTAGAGATTGAGGTTCATGCCGATCTCACCGGTCCCGCCGAGTGGAACGAAGTAGAGATCCTCGTCGCCGAGGTCCTTTCCGGAATAGAGTTTGGCCATGCAGTCAGTCCTTGCTGTTGGCCGCGTGGATCAAGCGGAGTCCGCGAAGCGTGAGGTCGGGGTCGACGGCCTCGATGACCGGGGCCGCCTCGGCGTAAAGCGTCGCCAGCCCGCCGGTGGCGATCACCCGCATGGACTGGCCGTATTCTTCTCGTATGCGCGCGGTCAGCCCCTCGATGAGGCCGACCTTCGTAGGCGCCTTGCGGGCCGACGATGTCGAAGGTGGTGGCGGTGCCGAAGTCTATCACGATGAGCGGGCCGCCATAGGTGCGGTGGGCGGCCAGGGCGTTCACCAGGCGGTCGGCGCCGACGGCTTCCGGGTGGTCCATATGGACCTCGATGCCGATGTCGAGCGTCGGGTCGCCGACAACCATCGGCTCGACCTTGAAGAACGCGCTGCAGAGAGTGTTCAGGTTGTAGGCCGAAGCCGGCACCACGTTGGCGATGATGGCGCCGGTGATGTCTGCGGGTTTCAGGTCCTGCAGCGCCATCAACTGGGTCAGCCAGACGGCGTACTCGTCGGCCGTGCGCTTGGCATCGCTGGAAGCGCGCCACTTGGCGCGCAGGGTCTCTCCGTCGAAGATCGCGAAGACCACGTTGGTATTACCGGCGTCGATGGCGACGAGCATGGCGCTGTCCCCTAACCTTCGCCCGGCAGGTAGACTTCGCCGGCGGCGATGCGGCGGGTGCTGCCGTCCGGCAGGGTCAGCACCAGGGTCCCCTCGGGATCGAGATCGGTGAAGACGCCTTTCAGGCTTTCCTGCGGCAGGCGCACCTCGATCTCCTGGCCGAGCCCCTGAGCATGGCGCAACCAGGCTTGGCGGACCGGCGCAAAGCCGTCCTCGAGCCATACGTTGATCCACGACATCATGTGGCGGCTGAAGGCCTCCAGCAGGTCGACGGCCGAGACCGTGGCCGGGCAGCCTTCGAAGTGCAGGCTGGTCGCCGGCAGCCGGGACTCGGGAGGGAAGGAGTTCACGTTGACACCCACGCCGATCACCAGCCACTCGAGCAGCTGAGCCGGATCACCCTTGGACTCCAGGAGGATGCCGCCGGCCTTGCGGTTGTTCAGCAGGATGTCGTTGGGCCACTTGTAGGTCACTTCGATGAGCGGCGGTGCGACGCTGCCGATGGCATCGCCGAGGGCGACGGCGGTGACGAAGCTGAACTGGGCGGCCTGCGCCAGAGGACAGTCCGGCCGCACGATGAGGGAGCAAAAAAGATTGCCCGGCGCGCTCGCCCACTGCCGGCCCTGGCGGCCGTAGCCGGCGGTCTGGCTGCGCGCCCAGATCAAGGTGCCGTCCTCGGCGCCTTCGGACGCGCGGCGCTTGGCCTCGGCGCTGGTGCTGTCGACTTCCTCCAGGGCCACCAGGCGGTAGGCCGGCGGCAGGCGCGGGGCGCGGTTGCGATCGGGTGCCGGGATCATCCCGAGAACAGCGAGGCTGCCGCCATCGCGGTGCCGTCGAGCAGCGGCGAGATCCCGACGGTCAGGAGCACGATGATCAGGCTGGTGGCGGCCAGGATGACCGACATTTCGCGGCCGATCGGACGGTCGAAGGCCTCGATCGGATCGTCGAAGTACATCAGCTTCACGATGCGCAGATAATAGTAGGCGCCGATCACCGAGCTTAGCACGCCGACCACCGCCAGCACGTAGAGCTGTGCCTCGATGGCGGCGAGGAAGATGTAGAACTTGCCGAAGAATCCGACCAGCGGCGGGATGCCGGCCATGGAGAACATGAAGATGCCCAAGGCCAGCGCCATCGCCGGATGGGTCTTGCTGAGCCCCTTCAGATCCTCGATGCGCTCGACCATGACCTCCTTCTGGCGCATGCACAGGATGCAGGCGAAGGTGCCGAGGTTCATGACGACGTAGATCGTCATGTAAAGCAGGATGCCGTTCACGCCCCGCTCCGTGCCGGCGGCGAGGCCGATGAGGGCATAGCCGATGTGGCCGATGGAGCTGTAGGCCATCAGGCGCTTGATATTGGTCTGGCTGATCGCCGCCAGGGCGCCCAGCAGCATCGAGGCGATGGAGATGAACCAGATGATCTGCTGCCATTGGTCGACCAGGTCGCCGAAAGGCCCGATCATCACCCGGATGACGAGGGCCATGGCCGCCACCTTGGGCGCCGTGGCGAAGAAGGCGGTGACCGGCGTCGGCGCGCCCTCATAGACGTCGGGCGTCCACATGTGGAAGGGCACGGCGGAGATCTTGAAGGCCAGTCCGGCGGTCAGGAACACGATGCCGACGATGAGCCCGATGGGCACCTGCGCGCCGACGGAGAACTGCGCGGCCAATCCGGCAAAGGAGGTGGTGCCGGCAAAGCCGTAGATCATCGAGATGCCGTAGAGCAGCATGCCCGAAGACAGCGCCCCGAGGACGAAGTACTTAAGGCCTGCCTCGCTGGAGCGCAGGTGATCACGGCGGAAGGCAGCCACCACGTAGAGCGACAGGCTCTGCAGTTCGAGACCAAGGTAGAGCGCCAGCATGTCGTTGGCCGAGATCATCAGCAGCATGCCGAGCGTCGCAAAGAGGATCAGCACGGGATACTCGAAGCGCGCCATATCCTCGCGCTCGATGTAGCGCATGGCCATGATCAGGGTGATCCCCGAGCCGGCCAGCACCAGCAGCTTCATGAAGTCGCCGAAGGCATCGGCGATGAACAGGCCGCCCATCGCCGCCTCATGGCGTCCCATGGAAGCCGCGATGACCACGAACGACAGGGCGAAGCAGGCGACGGTGAGCGTCAGCACCAGGCGTGTGCCGCCGTTGCCGCGAAACACGCCCAGCATCAGCAGGATCATGCCGGCGACGGCCAGGAAGACCTCGGGCAGCGCGGCTGTGATATTCATTTCGGACATCTTGGCACTCCTAGCGCTGCGACCAGAGGCTGGCGAAGAGCGGCGCCTCGGCGCTCGCCAGCGACGCCTCGTAGCCCTCGACCAGCCGCACCACCGAGGGCGCCATGACGTCGATGAAGGAGGACGGATAGATGCCCATCCAGAGCACCAGGGCGACCAAGGGGGCAAAGACCATCTTTTCGCGCCAGTTGAGGTCGAGGATCGCCATGAGATCCTCCTTGGTCATCTTGCCGAAGAAGATCCGGCGGTAGAGGTAAAGCATGTAGGCGGCACCCAAGACCATGCCGCTGGCCGCCAGCAGGGCGACCGAGGTGTTGACCTGGAAGGCGCCGACCAGCACCAGGAATTCGCCGACGAAGCCGCTGGTGCCCGGCAGGCCGACCGAGGCCAGCAGGAAGAGCATGAAGATCAGGGCGTAAGCCGGCATGCGGTTGACCAGGCCGTCGTAGCGCACGATCAGGCGGGTGTGGACGCGGTCGTAGACCACGCCGACGCAGAGGAAGAGCGCGGCCGACACCACGCCGTGGGAGAGCATCTGGAAGATCGCACCCTCGATGCCCTGCTGGTTCGCCGCGAAGATGCCGATGGTGACGAAGCCCATGTGGGCGACCGAGGAATAGGCGATCAGCTTCTTCATGTCCTCCTGGGCCAGGGCCACGAGGGAGGTGTAGACGACGGCGATGACCGACAGCGTGAAGATCAGCGGCGCGAAGAACGCTGAGGCCTCCGGCATCATCGGCAGCGAGAACCTGAGGAAACCGTAGCCGCCCATCTTCAGGAGCACGCCGGCCAGGATCACCGAGCCGGCCGTCGGCGCCTCGACGTGGGCGTCGGGCAGCCAGGTGTGCACCGGCCACATCGGCACCTTGACGGCGAAGGAGGCGAAGAACGCGATCCACAACCAGGCCTGCATGGACGACGGGAAGCTGTGGCGCAACAGCGTCGGAATGTCGGTGGTGCCGGCGTCGTAGTACATGGCAAGGATCGCCAGCAGCATCAGCACCGAGCCGATCAGGGTATAGAGGAAGAATTTGAAGGCCGCATAGACCCGCCGGCCGCCCCCCCAGATGCCGATGATGAGGAACATCGGGATCAGCACGCCCTCGAAGAAGACGTAGAAGATCACCAGGTCGAGAGCGCAGAACATGCCGACCATCAGCGTTTCGAGCACCAGGAAGGCGATCATGTATTCCTTCACCCGGCTCTTCACGGAATCCCAGCTCGCCAGCACGCAGAGCGGCGTCAGCAGGGTCGACAGCAGCACGAACATCATGGAGATGCCGTCGACGCCCATGTGGTAGCTGATATCGAAGGCGGGGATCCAGTCGACGCGCTCGACGAACTGGAAGTCGGCGCTGGCGCGGTCGAAGCGGAACCACAGGAACAGCGAGACGACGAAGGTCACCAGGGAGGCCCAGAGCGCCATGGAGCGTGCGTTCTTGGCCGCCAGTGCCTCGTCGTCGTGACGCACGAAGAAGAGAATCCACAGCGCCCCCGCCAACGGCAGGAAGGTGATCGTCGAAAGTATCGGCCAACCCGTCATTTCTGGATCACCCCAACTGGCTCAAAATGTACCAGGTGACCAGGACGACGACCCCGACCAGCATGGCAAATGCGTAGTGATAGACATAGCCGCTCTGCAGCGCCGCGGTCCGCCGCGAGGCGTTCTGGGTGCTCGCGGCCACGCCGTCCGGCCCGAAGCGGTCGATGATGCCGCCGTCGCCGGACTTCCAGAGCCCCAGGCCGATGACGCGGGCCGGGCGTACGAAGACCCGATCGTAGAGCTCGTCGAAGTACCACTTGTTGAGCGAGAAGAGATAGAGCGGCCTGAGCGCCGTGGCGGTCTTCGCCGGCAGGCCCGGCGCTGCCATATAGTAGAGGTAGGCCAGCGCCACGCCGCCGAGGCCGGAGACCAGCGGGGCCAGCTTCACCCAGAGCGGCACGTGGTGCGCCGCCTCTACGGTGTCGTTGCCCGGCAGCACCAGCAAGGCTTCGCCCCAGAACGCCGCCTTGTTGTCGCCGACGAAGTACTGGTAGGCAGCAAGGCCTGCGAAGACCGCGCCGAAGGCCAGCACGTAGAGCGGAATCAGCATCACCTGCGGAGACTCATGCACGTGGGCCATGACTTCCCTGGAGGCGCGCGGCCTGCCGTGGAAGGTCATGAACATCAGACGGCAGGAATAGAAGGCGGTCATGAAGGCGGCAAGCACGCCCATCGCGAAGGCGAAGGTGCCGTGCGTCGAGTGGGCCGCGTAGGCCGCCTCCAGCACGATGTCCTTGGAGTAGAACCCGGCGAAGCCGAAGACGCCGGGAATGCCGATGCCGAGCAGCGCGATGGTGCCGATCCACATGAGGCCCCAGGTCAGGGGGATCAACTTGAAGATGCCGCCCATCTTGCGCATGTCCTGCTCGCCGGACAGGGCATGGATCACCGAGCCGGCACCGAGGAACAGCAGCGCCTTGAAGAAGGCATGGGTCATCAGATGGAAGATGCCGGCCGAGTAGGCCGAGACGCCGAGGGCGAAGAACATGTAGCCGAGCTGCGAGCAGGTCGAATAGGCGATGACCCGCTTGATGTCGTTCTGAGTCAGGCCCACCGAGGCGGCGAAGATGGCCGTCAGCGCGCCGACGTAGGTGACCAGCTCCAGCGCGACCGGCGCATACTCGAACATCGGCGAGAGGCGCGCCACCATGAAGACGCCGGCCGTGACCATGGTCGCGGCATGGATCAGGGCGGAAACCGGAGTCGGGCCTTCCATCGCATCCGGCAGCCAGGTGTGCAGGCCGAGCTGGGCCGATTTACCCATGGCGCCGATGAACAGCAGGATGCAGATGATGGTCAGCGCATGGCCGGAGATGCCGAAGGCCTCGAGCTCGGTGTTCGCGAAGTTGGGGACCGCGGTGAAGACCTCGTCGAAGCCGGCTGAACCGAACAGCAGGAAGGCTCCGCAGATGCCGAGCGCGAAGCCGATGTCGCCGACGCGGTTCACCAGGAAGGCCTTGATCGCGGCCGCGTTGGCGCTCGGCCGCTCGTACCAGAAACCGATCAGCAGGTAGGAGGCCAGGCCGACACCCTCCCAACCGAAGAACATCTGCACGAAGTTGTCGGCCGTGACCAGCACCAGCATGAAGAAGGTGAAGAGGCTGAGATAGGCGAAGAAGCGCGGCTTGTGCGGGTCGTGCGACATGTAGCCGACGGAATAGACGTGCACCATCGACGATACGCCGGTCACGACCAGCAACATGACCGCGGTCAGAGTGTCGACCTTCAGCGCCCAGCTGACCTCGAAACTGCCCGAGTCGATCCAGGTGAAGAGCTCGGTGACCCGCGCGTTGCCGGCAAAGGCCACGTCGTAGAACACGATGCAGGACAGCGCGGCGGAGATCAGCAGCGCGCCGCAGGTTACCAGCATGGCGCCGCGATCGCCGATGAGGCGCCCGAAGAAGCCGGCGATGATGGCGCCGATCAGCGGCAGCAGGACGATAAGTTGATCCATGGCCCCTGATCTAGCCCTTCATCATGTTGATGTCTTCGACCGAAATCGAGCCGCGGTTACGGAAGTAGACCACCAGGATCGCGAGGCCGATGGCGGCCTCAGCCGCTGCCACCGTCAGCACGAAGAGCGCGAAGACCTGGCCGACCAGGTCCTGCAGGTGGGTGGAGAAAGCCACCAGGTTGATGTTCACCGCCAGCAGCATCAGCTCGATCGACATCAGGATGATGATGACGTTCTTGCGGTTCAGGAAGATACCGAAGATCCCCAGGCTGAAAAGGATCGCGGCGACCGTGAGGTAGTGTCCGAGGCCGATCTCTAGCATGACGTCAAACCCCGCTCCGGCTGGGAACCTGCTTCACCTCGACCGACTCGGCGCGGGTGCGCGCGGTCTGCCTGGAGATGGACTGCCGGCGCACGCCCTCGCGCTGGCGCAGGGTCAGCACGATGGCGCCGATCATGGCCACCAGCAGGACGAGGCCGGAGATCTGAAAGAGGTAGATGTAGTTGGTGTAGATGAGGCCGCCCAGCGCACGGGTGTTGTGCATCTCGCCGGCCGGTGCCGAGGGGTGGCTGAGCGCGGCGTCCGCCGCCGGCGAGACGATCCAGGCACCGCCAACCAGCACAAGCTCGACCAGCAGGATGATGCCGACCAGCGCCCCCAGGGGCAGGTACTGCAGGGAGCCCTCGCGCAGGCGCACGAAGTTGATGTCCAGCATCATCACCACGAAGAGGAAGAGCACCGCCACGGCGCCGACGTAGACCACCACCAGGATCATCGCCAGGAACTCTGCGCCCATCAGCACGAAGAGGCCCGCCGCGTTGAAGAAGGCGAGGATCAGGAACAGCACCGAGTGCACGGGATTGCGCGCGCTCACCACCATGACGCCGGCGGCCACGGCGACGGCGGCGAAGAGATAGAAGGCCAGGGCCTGGATGATCATGTCGCAGATCCTCCCCCAGCCTTCCGGCTCTGGGTCCCCTGGCCGGTCATGCGGCCGGCCCTATCGATCAAACGCACGGGTTACTCCCCAAAGATTTGCTTGCTGCCCCGCCCCTCGCGCCGCCTCGGCTCAGCGGTAGGGCGCATCAAGCTCCAGGTTCTGGGCGATCTCGTGTTCCCAGCGGTCACCGTTCGCAAGCAGCTTGTCCTTGTTGTAGAACAGCTCCTCGCGGGTCTCGGTGGCGAATTCGAAGTTCGGACCTTCGACGATGGCGTCCACCGGGCAGGCTTCCTGGCAAAGGCCGCAGTAGATGCACTTCGTCATGTCGATGTCGTAGCGGGTCGTCCGCCGGCTGCCGTCGCTGCGCGGTTCGGCCTCGATGGTGATGGCCAGGGCGGGGCAGACCGCCTCGCAGAGCTTGCAGGCGATGCAGCGCTCCTCGCCGTTGGGATAGCGCCGCAGGGCGTGCTCGCCGCGAAAGCGCGGGCTGAGCGGCCCCTTCTCGTAGGGGTAGTTCAGCGTGACCTTGGGCTTGAAGAAGTAGCGCAGGGTCAGCGACATGCCCGAGATCAGCTCGCCGAGCAGCAGGCTGCGCAGGTTGCGGTCGATCATGCTCATCGGTCAGGCTCCTGCCGTCATGAGTGCGGCACCATGTCGAAAGCGACCAGCACGCCGGCGGTAAGCACCACCCAGAACAGCGAGAACGGGAGGAACACCTTCCAGCCGAGGCGCATGAGCTGGTCGTAGCGGTAGCGCGGGAAGGTCGCGCGGACCCAGAGGAAGAAGAACAGCACCAGGGCGATCTTGGCGAAGAGCCAGAACGGCCCCGGGATCCAGGTGAAGGGCGCGAAGTCGAACGGCGGCAGCCAGCCGCCGAGGAACAGGATCGTGGTCATCGCGCTCATCAGGATCATGTTCGCGTATTCGCCGAGGAAGAACAGCGCGAAGGTCATCGACGAATATTCGACGAAGAAGCCGGCCACCAGCTCCGACTCGCCTTCCGGCAGATCGAAGGGCGAACGGTTGGTCTCCGCCAGGGTCGAGACGAAGAAGATCACGAACATCGGCAGCATGGGCAGCCAGAACCAGCTGAACAGGCCGTAGCTTCCCTGCTGGGCCAGCACGATGTCGGAGAGATTCAGCGAGCCGACCAGCAGCAGCACTGTGATGATGACGAAGCCCATGGAGACCTCGTAGGACACCATCTGCGCTGCCGATCGCAGGGCGCCGAGGAAGGGATACTTCGAGTTGGAGGCCCAGCCCGCCATGATGACGCCGTAGACGCCGAGCGAGGAGATGGCAAAGAGGTAGAGGATGCCCACGTTGATGTCGGCCAGCACCATGCCCGCGTCGAAGGGAATCACCGCCCAGCCGATCATCGCCAGGACGAAGGTCAGCATCGGCGCCATGAGGAAGACGATGCGGTTGGCGCCCGACGGCAGGATGGTTTCCTTGAACAGCAGCTTCACCGCGTCGGCGATGGGCTGCAGCAGGCCGAAGGGGCCGACCACGTTAGGGCCCTTGCGCAGCTGCATAGCCGCGATGACCTTGCGCTCCGCATAGGTCAGGTAGGCCACCGAGAGCAGCAGCGGTACCAGGATCGCCACGATCTTCATGATCATGAAGGCGCCCTGCCCGATCGGGTCGTTGTAGAGAAAGTCGATCACGTCAGCCATGGGTGCCGGTCGCCCCCTTCCTGACGCCGAGGGAGAAGGCCTCGACGCATTGTGCCATGGTCTCGGAGGCCCGGCTGATCGGATCGGTCATGTAGAACACGCCCACCGGCGAGGCGAAGGGGGCCGCGTCCATCGGGCCCTCCGCCTGGCCGAAGCTGTCCCAGGCGGCCGGTTCGATCTGGTCGACCGCGGCGAAGTTCCGGTTGGTCTCGACCAGGCGCTGGCGCAGTTCGCCCAGGTTGTCGTAAGGCAGCTGCTGGCCGAGGGTCTCCGACAGGGCGCGCAGGATGGTCCAGTCCTCGCGGGCCTCGCCCGGCGGGAAGCAGGCCAGCCGCGCGAGCTGCACGCGGCCCTCGGTGTTCACGTAGGTGGCGTTCTTCTCGGTGTAGGCGGCGCCCGGCAGGATGACGTCGGCGCGGTGCGCGCCGGCATCGCCGTGGTGGCCCTGGTAGATCACGAAAGGCCCCTTGCCCGCGTCGCCCAGTCGGCCCATGTCGAGTTCGTCGGCGCCCAGCAGATAGAGCGCTGCGACGGACCCGTCCCCGCAACCCTGCAGGATGCCCGCGGTGTCGCGCCCGCCCTCGCCCGGCAGGAAGCCGAGGTCGAGGCCGCCGACGCGCGCCGCCGCCGTATGCAGCACGTTGAAGCCGTTCCAGCCCTCGGCCAGCAGACCATAGCGCTCGGCGATCCTGCGGGCAGTCGCCAGCACCGCCGCGCCATCGGGCCGCGCCAGCGCGCCCATGCCGAGGATCAGCATCGGGCGCTCGGCCTTCTTCAGCACCTCGGCGAAGGCGCCGCGCCCTTCGGCGATCTCCGCCAGCGACTCCGGCCCGGCGCCCAGATAGTCGTAGCTAAAGGTCAGGTCGACCTGGCGGCCGATCAGGCCGGCCTTGAAGCCGCCCTGCAGCACGCGCTTGCGCAGCCGCGCGTTGATCATGGCGGCTTCCCAGCGCGGGTTGGACCCGACGATGAGCGCAGCGTCCGACTGTTCGATGCCGGCGATGGTGGTGTTGAAGAGATAGCCGGCGCGGCAGGAGGGATCGAGTTGCGCGCCGTCCTGGCGACAGTCGAGGTTCGGCGAACCGAGCCCCGTCATGAGATCCTTCAGCGCCAGCATCGACTCGGCATCGCAGAGGTCGCCGGCAATGGCCGCGATCCTGTTGCCGGCGACGCCTTTCAGGCGATCGGCAATGGCCTTGAAGGCGACGGCCCAGGAGACCGGCTCGAGGCGGCCGGCGCCGTTGCGCAGGTAGGGGCGATCGAGACGTTGACGCCCAAGGCCATCGCAGGCGTGGCGCGTCTTGTCGTTGATCCACTCCTCGTTGATGTCCTCGTGCAGCCGCGGCAGCACGCGCATCACCTCGCGTCCGCGGGTGTCGACGCGGATGTTGGAGCCGACGGCGTCCAGCACGTCGATGGAATCGGTCTTACGCAGCTCCCAGGGCCGCGCGACGAAAGCATAGGGCTTCGACGTCAGCGCGCCGACCGGGCAGACGTCCACCAGGTTGCCGGAGAGCTCCGAATCGATCGCCCGCTCCAGAGTGGTGATCTCCGCGTTCTCGCCGCGGTTCACCAGGCCGATGTCCTCGACGCCGGCGATCTCCGTGGCGAAGCGCACGCAGCGGGTGCACTGGATGCAGCGGGTCATGATCGTCTTGATCAGCGGCCCCATGAATTTCTCGGAAACCGCACGCTTGTTCTCGTCATAGCGGCTGCGGTCGAAGCCGTAGGCCACGGCCTGGTCCTGCAGGTCGCACTCGCCGCCCTGGTCGCAGATCGGGCAGTCGAGCGGGTGATTGATCAGCAGGAACTCCATGACGCCGTTGCGCGCCTTCTTCACCTTGTCGGTGTCGGTCTTGATGACCATGCCCTCGCCCACCGGCATGGCGCAGGAGGCGATCGGCTTGGGCGCGCGCTCCATCTCGACCAGGCACATGCGGCAATTGCCGGCCACCGACAGGCGGTCGTGATAGCAGAAACGCGGAATCTCGACGCCGGCAAGCTCGCAGGCCTGCAGGACGGAAAGTCCCTCCGCGACTTCGATTTCCTTGCCGTCGATCGTCAGCTTCGGCATCGCTCTCCCCCTACTCCGCCGCCGCCATGGAACGCTTGAACTCCAGGATGCGCCGCTCCACTTCCGGGCGGAAATGGCGCAGCAGGCCCTGGATCGGCCAGGCCGCGGCGTCGCCGAGCGCGCAGATGGTATGGCCCTCGACCTGATAGGTCACGTCCAGCAGCGTATCGATCTCTTCCAGCTCCGCATCGCCGCGCACCAGACGGGTCATCACGCGGTACATCCAACCCGTGCCCTCGCGGCAGGGCGTGCACTGGCCACAACTCTCGTGCATGTAGAAGTGCGACAGGCGGCAGATGGCATCGACGATATCGGTGGACTTGTTCATCACGATGACCGCCGCGGTCCCGAGGCCCGATTGCGCCTCGCGCAGCGAGTCGAAGTCCATCAGCATGCTGTTGCAGACCGGCGCCGGCAGGCAGGGCACCGAGGAGCCGCCCGGGATCACCGCGAGCAGGTTGTCCCAGCCGCCGATGACGCCGCCGGCGTGTTTCTCGATGAGCTCCTTCAAGGGGATGCCCATCTCCTCTTCCACGTTCAGCGGCTTGTTCACATGGCCGGAGATCGAGAAGATCTTGCTGCCGGTGTTGTTGGGGCGCCCCAGGCCGGACCACCATTCGACGCCGCGGCGCAGGATCTCCGGCGCCACCGCGATGGTCTCGACGTTGTTGATGGTGGTCGGGTAGCCGTAGAGACCGACCGCAGCCGGGAACGGCGGCTTCAGGCGCGGCTGGCCCTTCTTGCCCTCCAGGCTCTCCAGCAGCGCGGTCTCCTCGCCGCAGATATAGGCGCCGGCGCCACGATGCAGGTAGATGTCGTAGTCGTAGCCGCTGCCGCAGGCGTTCTTGCCGATGAGGCCGGCCTCGTAGGCCTCGTCGATGGCCTTCTGAACCTGCGAGCCTTCGTGGAAGTATTCGCCGCGGATGTAGATGTAGCAGGCCGTGGCACCCATGGCGAAGCCGGCAACCACGCAGCCTTCCAGCAGGCGGTGCGGATCGTTGCGCAGGATCTCGCGGTCCTTGCAGGAACCGGGCTCCGACTCATCGGCATTGACCACCAGATAGGCCGGGCGGTCGCCGCGTTCCTTCGGCATGAAGGACCACTTGAGGCCGGTCGGAAAGCCCGCCCCGCCGCGCCCGCGCAGGCCGGACTCCTTGATCGACTCGATGATCTTGTCGCGGCCGAGTTCCAGCAGCCCCTTGGTGTTGTCCCACACCCCGCGGCGCCGGGCGCCGGCCAGGTTCCAGTCGTCCTGGCCGTAGAGGTTGGTGAAGATGCGGTCCTTGTCGTGCAGCATCTAGTCGTCCCCTCCCGGCGTGGCGGGCAGGTTGAGCAGGGTCTGCGGGCCGCCCTCCGGCGCCGAGCCGAGCCGTCCGGTCTGCGAGCCGACCTTGACCTCTTCGCCGGCGCGCAGCGCATCGATGATCTCTGCCATGCTTTCCGGCGTCAGGTCCTCGTAATAGGAGTCGTTGATCTGCACCATCGGCGCGTTGGCACAGGCGCCGAGGCACTCGACCTCGACAATGGAAAACAGGCCGTCGTCGGTGACCTCGCGCAGGCCGACGCCAAGCTTGCTCTTGCAGGCTCCGGTGATGCCGTCGGAGCCGCGCAGCCAGCAGGGCGTGGTGCGGCAGACCTGGATGAAGTACTTGCCGACCGGCTTGGTGTTGAACATCGAATAGAAGGAAGCGACCTCGAAGACGCGGATCGGCGCGATCTCGAGATAGCTCGCCACGTACTCGATGGCCTCGCCCGACAGCCAGCCGCCGTTCTGGCGCTGCGCCAGGTCGAGCAGCGCAATGGTGGCGCTCGCCTTGCGGCCCTCCGGATAGCGCGCGCAGATGGTCTCGGCGCGCTGCCGGTTCTCCGCCGTGAAGTCGAAGCCCCCGGGCTGCGGCGCGGGATAGCTGGTGATCTTCATCTATCCACTTCTCCGAACACGATGTCCATCGAGCCCAGGATGGCGACGCTGTCCGCCAGCATATGGCCGCGACACATGTAGTCCATGGCCGCCAGGTGCATGAAGCCCGGCGCGCGGATCTTGCAGCGGTAGGGCCGGTTGCCGCCGTCGGCCACCAGATAGACCGCGAACTCCCCCTTGGGTGCTTCCACGGCCGTATAGGTGTCGCCCGGCGGCACGTGGTAGCCCTCGGTATAGAGCTTGAAGTGGTGGATCAGCGCTTCCATCGAACGCTTCATCTCGGCCCGCTTGGGCGGCGTGATCTTGTGGTCGGCCACCTGCACCGGCCCGCCCGGCATCTTCGCGATGCACTGCTGCATGATGTGCAGGCTCTGGCGCATCTCCTCGATGCGGCAGAGATAGCGGTCGAAGCAGTCGCCGTTCTTGCCGACGGGAATGTCGAAGTCGATCTCTTCGTAGCAGTCGTAGGGCTGCGCCTTGCGCAGGTCCCAGGGCACGCCCGAGCCGCGCAGCATGGGCCCGGAGAAGCCCCAGTCGTTGGCCTCCTCCGCGCTCACCACGCCGATGTCGACCGTGCGCTGGCGGAAGATGCGGTTCTCGGTCAGCAGGCCTTCCATGTCGTCGATGACCTTGGGGAAGGTCTCGCAGAAGCGCCCGATGTCGTCGAGCAGACCGGCGGGCAGATCCTGGTGCACGCCGCCGGGACGGAAGTAGGCGGCGTGCAGCCGGGCGCCCGAGGCGCGCTCGTAGAACTCCATCAGCTTCTCGCGTTCCTCGAAGCCCCAGAGGATCGGCGTCATGGCTCCGACGTCGATGGCGAAGGTGGTGATGTTCAACAGGTGGTTGAGGATGCGCCCGATCTCACAGTAGAGCACGCGGATGTACTGGCCGCGCTTGGGTACCTCGATGCCGAGCAGACGCTCGACCGCCAGGGCGAAGGCATGCTCCTGGTTCATCGGCGCGACGTAGTCCAGGCGGTCGAAATAGGGCACCGCCTGCAGATAGGTCTTGTACTCGATGAGCTTCTCGGTGCCGCGGTGCAGCAGGCCGATGTGCGGGTCGGCCCGCTGGATCACCTCGCCGTCCAACTCCAGCACCAGGCGCAGCACGCCGTGCGCGGCCGGGTGCTGCGGCCCGAAGTTGAGGGTCATCGGCTTGATCTGGACTTCGGGCATCAGGCGCCCCCTTCTTCGCGCTTCGTCGGCGGCGCCTTCTCGTCGCCCGGCAGGTGCAGCATGCCTTCCCAGGGGCTCATGAAGTCGAAGCGCCGGAACTCCTGCGGCAGCTTCACCGGCTCGTAGACCACCCGCTTCTGCTCCTCGTCGTAGCGTACTTCCTTGAAGCCGGTCAGGGGGAAGTCCTTGCGCAGCGGATGCCCTTCGAAGCCGTAGTCGGTAAGGATGCGGCGCAGGTCCGGATGATCGGCGAAGAAGATGCCGAACATGTCCCAGGCCTCGCGCTCCAGCCAGATCGCCGCGGAGAACACGCCGCTGACCGAAGCGACGGGCGTGCGCTCGTCGGTCGGCAGCTTCACGCGGATGCGCTGGTTCAGCTTCAGCGACAGCAGATTGTAGACCACCTCGAAGCGCTCGACCTGGTCGGGATAGTCCACCGCGGTGATGTCGACGAGCTGCTTGAACTGGCAGTTCTGATCGTCGCGCAGGAAGGTCAGCACTCTGGCGATGGCGTCCCGCTTGATGCGCAGAGTCAGTTGGTCATAGGTGATCTCGGCCGTCAGCAAAGCCTCGCCGATCGTCGCCTCGAGATAGTCGCCAAGGTCGCGCAGCGCTTCGTTCATAGAACTTTCGCTTGTCCTCGAGCCGTCCATCACAAGCTCTCAACGCGCAAGGGTCGCGCTCCGCCTGATCTTTTTCTGCAGCTGGATGATGCCGTAGAGCAGCGCCTCGGCCGTCGGCGGGCAGCCGGGCACATAGATGTCGACCGGCACGATGCGGTCGCAGCCGCGCACCACGGAGTAGGAGTAGTGATAGTAGCCGCCGCCGTTGGCGCAGGAGCCCATGGAGATGACCCAGCGCGGCTCCGGCATCTGGTCGTAGACCTTGCGCAAGGCCGGCGCCATCTTGTTGGTCAGCGTCCCCGCCACGATCATCACGTCGGATTGCCGCGGGCTGGGACGGAACACCATGCCGAAGCGGTCGATGTCATAGCGGCTGCAGGCGGTGTGCATCATCTCCACTGCGCAGCAAGCCAGACCGAAGGTCATCGGCCAGAGGGAACCCGACTGCGCCCAGGCGGCCAGCTTGTCCATCTGGGCCAGCACGAAGCCCTTGTCCGAAATCTCGTTGGCGACGCGGCTCAACACCGCGTCCTGCTGTGTGCCCGGCGGAAGCGGTAGGGTGGGCTTTTCGATGTTGCCTACTCCCATTCCAGCGCTCCCTTCTTCCATTCGTAGACGAAGCCGATGGTGAGAATTCCAAGGAAGATCATCATCGACCAGAAGCCGAAGACGCCGATGTCGCCCAGGGCGACCGCCCAAGGAAACAGGAAGGCTACCTCGAGGTCGAAGATGATGAAGAGAATGGCCACGAGATAAAATCGCACGTCGAAGCGGCCGCGCGCGTCGTCGAAGGCTTCGAAGCCGCACTCGTAGGCGGAGACTTTCTCGGAATCGGGGCGCTGGCGCGCGACGATGTAGGACGCGGCCACGATGGCCACCGAAAGCCCGACCGCGATGCCGAGGAAGATCAGGATCGGCAGATACTCGGCCAGCAGGGCATCCATGCTTCACTCTCCTAACCCGCCTTGGTGGCGTGTTGTTTGGTCCGGTAAGTGCAGGCGTCAGAATTACGTCAAACCAGCGTGCGTTTACTGCCGCATGGCATGGGGCAATGCAAGGTCAATCATCGCTGCAAGCCCATGGAATTGCTCTTGTCCGGACTATAGGGCGGAAGAGATTCCCGGAAAAGCGCCAATCCCCCAGGGCGCGGCAGCCGGGCCGCGGCATAGGCCGCCGGAGCTGTCGCAATGGTAGATTCCCGGTCTGCGCGGCAAACCAGTGCGCTGTCTCGTGCAGGCTCAGGAGGGAAACCGGATCGGGAGAGTGGCGGGAGTGACGGGACTCGAACCCGCGGCCTCCGGCGTGACAGGCCGGCGCTCTAACCAACTGAGCTACACCCCCGTATCCGGGAGGCGGTGATGTACTCCACCACCCCCTGGGTGTCAAGCGGCGCCGGACCCGGCACGGCCGCTTTTCCTCTCTTAGGCCCTGTGCCGCGCCTGGGGCGGCAGGCCCCGCGACTATGGCACCGGAAAGCTTAAGAGAGCGGAAAGGGCGCCCGGCGCCAGGCGCGGCCGGGAAGGATGGTGGGCGGTGACGGGATCGAACCGCCGACACTCGCGGTGTAAACGCGATGCTCTACCAGCTGAGCTAACCGCCCCCGAGAAGGGGTCCGAAAGACCCCGGCCCCGGCGCCTCTCCAAAATAGCACCGGCCGCCACCGAATCAACGGGGGCGGCCGGGTCGTTGAAGCGTGAAGCTCCGCTGCTTAGTTCACGGCGTCCTTGAGGCCTTTGCCTGCCTTGAACTTTGGCTGGTTGGATGCGGGGATCTGAATCCGCTCACCCGTGCGGGGATTGCGCCCTTCGGAAGCAGCGCGCTTCGTGACGTTGAAGGTACCGAAGCCAACCAGGCGAACTTCTTCGCCCGACTTCAGGGAATCGGTGATGGCGTCGAAAACGCAATCGACCGACTTCGTGGCATCGGCCTTCGACAGGCCGGTCTTGTCAGCGACAACTGCTACCAGATCATTTTTATTCACGTTTAACCCCCCTCCTAACAGTAGGGAATAGGATGTGCAGAGAGATAAAGAAACCGCTCCGAGGAGGGGCGAATTGTAGATCGCGCTGTTGTGGGGCGTCAACGTGAGAACGGCAGAAAAGCAAGGGTTTCGGCCCTTTTTAGGCCAAAGTACCCCTGCATTTCCAAAACGAATCGAAGATCACACGATTCCGACTAGTGCGTAAGCACTCCAGGGTGTTCATCTCCGCTTTTCGGCGTCCGAGTCGCTTGTACGTCCTCGTCCGATTCGTTCCACTCGATCGGCGTCAGTTCTCGGACCAGCGCACGGGCCAGGACTTCGTCGCAATCGGAAACCGGAATGATGTCCATCTTGCGCTTCACGTTGTCCGGAATGTCCGCCAGGTCCTTCTCGTTCTCCTGCGGGATCAGCACCGTCTTGATGCCGGCGCGCAGCGCCGCCAGGAGCTTCTCCTTCAAGCCACCGATCGGCAGCACGCGACCGCGCAGGGTCACCTCGCCGGTCATCGCGACCTCGCGGCGCACCGGGTTCTGGGTCAGCACGGAAACGATCGCCGTCACCATGGCGATGCCCGCCGAGGGTCCGTCCTTCGGTGTCGCGCCCTCGGGCACGTGGACATGGATGTCGCGCCGCTCGAACAGCGTCGGCTTGATGCCGTAAGTAATGGCGCGGCTCTTCACGAAGGACTCGGCCGCCTGGATCGACTCCTTCATCACGTCGCCCAGCTTGCCGGTCGAGGTCACCTTGCCCTTGCCGGGCAGCATGACCGCTTCGATGGTGAGCATCTCGCCGCCCACCTCCGTCCAGGCCAGGCCCGTGGAGACGCCGATCAGGTCTTCCAGTTCGGCTTCGCCATAGCGATAGCGCGGCACGCCGGCGTACTTTTCGAGGTTGCGGCGGTCCAGCTTCACCGTCTCCGACTTGCTGAGGGCGATTTCCTTCACCGCCTTGCGCACCAGGTTGGCGATCTCGCGCTCCAGATTGCGCACGCCGGCCTCGCGCGTATAGACGCGGATCATGTCGCGCAGTGCCGACTCGGAGATCGACCACTCGTTGTCCTTCACCCCGTGATCCTTCATCTGCTTCGGGATCAGGTAACGCTGGGCGATCTGCACCTTCTCGTCCTCGGTGTAGCCGGGGATGCGGATCACTTCCATGCGGTCGAGCAGCGGTCCGGGCATGCGCAGAGTGTTGGCGGTGGTGACGAACATCACGTCGGAAAGATCGTAGTCGACCTCCAGGTAATGATCGTTGAAGGTGCTGTTCTGCTCCGGATCCAGCACCTCCAGCAGCGCCGAGGAGGGATCGCCGCGCCAGTCGGCACCCAGCTTGTCGATCTCGTCGAGCAGGAATAGCGGGTTCGACGACTTCGCCTTCTTCATCGACTGGATGACCTTGCCGGGCATCGAGCCGATGTAGGTGCGCCGGTGGCCGCGGATCTCGGCCTCGTCGCGCACGCCGCCGAGGCTCATGCGCACGAAGTTGCGCCCGGTCGCTCTGGCGATCGACTTGCCGAGCGAGGTCTTGCCGACGCCCGGAGGGCCGACGAGGCAGAGGATCGGACCCTTCACCTTCTTCATGCGCTGCTGCACCGCGAGGTATTCGAGGATGCGTTCCTTGACCTTCTCCAGACCGTAGTGGTCGGCGTCGAGAATCTCCTGCGCGTGCTTGATGTCGCGCTTCACCTTGGTGCGCTTCTTCCAGGGGATCGAGAGGATCCAGTCGAGGTAGTTGCGCACGACCGTGGCTTCCGCCGACATCGGGCTCATGGAGCGCAGCTTCTTCAGCTCCCCCAGGGCCTTCTCGCCGGCTTCCTTGCTGAGCTTCGTCGTCTTGATGCGTTCTTCCAGCTCGGCCAGCTCGTCGCGGCCGTCTTCGCCCTCGCCGAGTTCCTTCTGGATCGCCTTCAGCTGTTCGTTCAGATAGTACTCGCGCTGGGTCTTCTCCATCTGGCGCTTCACGCGGTTGCGGATGCGCTTTTCGACCTGCAGCACGCCGATCTCGCCCTCCATGAAGGCGTAGACCTTCTCCAGGCGGTCGCTGACGGTTCCGCTTTCCAGCAGCTCCTGCTTCTCGGGGATCTTGAGCGCAAGGTGCGAGGCGACGGTATCGGCCAGCTTGCTGAAGTCGTCGATCTGGTTGATCGAGACCAGCACTTCCGGCGGGATCTTCTTGTTCAGCTTGATGTACTGCTCGAACTGGGAAACCACCGTGCGCGCCAGGGCGTCGAGCTCGCGGTCGTCGCCGGCATCGTCGGCCACCGCCTCGGCATAGGCCTGGAAGAAATCTTCGGTGTCGGCGTACTTGCTGATGCGCGCGCGCTGGCCGCCTTCGACCAGCACCTTCACGGTGCCGTCGGGCAGCTTCAGCAGTTGCAGCACCGTGCCGATGGTTCCAACGGAGTAGATGTCGGCCGGCGTCGGATCGTCCTGCGCAGCGTTCTTCTGGGTTACCAGAAGGATCTGCTTGTCGTCCTTCATCACGTCCTCGAGGGCGCGCACCGACTTATCGCGGCCGACGAAGAGCGGCACGATCATGTGCGGAAAGACAACGATGTCCCGCAGGGGCAGAACCGGGAAGAGGTTACCGCGAGCAAGTTCCAACATAATACCTCGTGCTAAACAGAGGGTGTGCGGTCGTAGGCAGGCGAAAGACCGCTGACGCCCGAGACGGGACGATCAAGAATAATCGAATCAGATTTAAAAATTGTAGATTCTCACCGAGACTTCAAGGCCTACGATTAAGCCTTGAATAACAAGCGTTTAGGCGCTGGTTCCCAGGTCTTCGCGGCGGTCGGTGTAGATATAGAGCGGCTTGGCGCGCCCATCCACGACCTCGCGGTTGATTACGATCTCTTCGACATTGTCCAAACCCGGGAGGTCGAACATGGAATCGAGCAGGATGTTCTCCATGATCGACCGCAAGCCGCGGGCGCCCGTCTTGCGGGCGATCGCCTTGAGCGCGATGGCCTTCAGGGCGTCCTCGGTGAAATCGAGGCGGACGTCCTCCATCTCGAAGAGGCGTTCGTACTGTTTCACCAGGGCATTCTTCGGCTCGGTGAGAATCTCGACCAGGGCGCCCTCGTCGAGATCCTCCAGGGTCGCTACCACCGGCAGGCGGCCGACGAACTCCGGAATCAGGCCGAACTTCAACAAATCCTCCGGCTCGACCTCTTTCAGGACCTGGCCGGTCGAGCGGTCGTCCGGGCCGCGCACGTCGGCGCCGAAGCCGATCGAAGTACCCTTGCCGCGACTGGCGATCAACTTGTCGAGCCCGGCGAAGGCGCCGCCGCAGATGAACAGGATGTTGGTGGTATCGACCTGCAGGAATTCCTGCTGCGGGTGCTTGCGGCCGCCCTGAGGCGGTACGGAAGCCACCGTGCCTTCCATGATCTTCAGCAGCGCCTGCTGCACGCCCTCGCCCGACACGTCGCGGGTGATCGAGGGGTTGTCGGACTTGCGGCTGATCTTGTCGACCTCGTCGATGTAGACGATACCGCGCTGCGCGCGCTCGACATTGTAGTCGGCCGACTGCAGCAGCTTCAGGATGATGTTCTCGACGTCCTCGCCGACGTAGCCCGCCTCGGTCAGCGTGGTGGCATCGGCCATGGTGAAGGGCACGTCGAGGATGCGCGCCAGGGTCTGGGCCAGCAGGGTCTTGCCGCAGCCGGTCGGTCCGACCAGCAGGATGTTCGACTTGGCCAGTTCGACGTCGGACGATTTGGCGCCGTGCGCCAGGCGCTTGTAGTGGTTGTGGACGGCAACGGAGAGCACCCGCTTGGCGTGGGTCTGCCCGATCACGTAGTCGTCCAGGACGCCGCAGATGTCCTGCGGCGTCGGCACGCCGTCGCGCGACTTCACAAGCGTCGTCTTGTGCTCTTCGCGGATGATGTCCATGCAGAGTTCGACGCATTCATCGCAGATAAACACGGTCGGGCCCGCGATGAGCTTACGCACCTCGTGCTGGCTCTTTCCGCAGAAGGAGCAGTAGAGAGTATTCTTGGATTCGCCGCCGCTGGACTTTGTCATACCGCCGCTACTATTAGGGGTCTGTTCCTCATTTGGCCATGTTAGTCAAACGGCCCGCCCCCACACAACGACAAAAACCATGGGATTTGAGCTATATCCGAGGGCGCTCCCTCGTCCGTTCGACAACTCAGCAATTCGAGCCTAATTCGAAGGGCTCAATAATCTCTTAACGAAACCGTAAACGCCGCACTTTTCAAGGCTTGGCGGGAGATTTCCGGCCCCGCCCCGGCCGCGACGCCTCAGCGAGCCGGACCGGCCCCACGCGTCTGGAACCCTCCGTGCCTCCCGGCAGGGCCACCCCCGCCGACCGGGTCAGCTCTTGCCGATGGGCGTCGGCGATTCGCTGCTCGGGCGCTTGTCGACGACTTCGTCGATGAGGCCGAAGGCCTTGGCCTTTTCGGCGTCCATGAAGTTGTCGCGCTCCATCGCCTTCTCGACGGTGTCCAGGTCCTGGCCGGTATGGTGGCAATAGAGCTCGTTCAGACGCTGGCGCGTACGGAGGATCTCCTCGGCATGGATCTGAATGTCGGAAACCTGGCCCTGATACCCGCCGGAAGGCTGGTGGACCATGATCTTGGAGTTGGGCAGCGCGAAGCGCTTGCCCGGCGCGCCGGCCATCAGCAGCAGGGAGCCGGCCGAGGCGGCCTGCCCGATGCAGACCGTCTGCACCTGCGGGCGGATGTACTGCATGGTGTCGTACATGGCGAGCCCGGCACTCACCACGCCGCCCGGCGAGTTGATGTAGAAGAAGATGTCCTGGGTCGGATTCTCGGATTCCAGATAGAGCAGCTGGGCGCAGATCAGGCTGGCCACCGCGTCGTGCACCGGGCCGGTCAGGAAAATGATGCGCTCCTTCAGGAGCCGCGAGTAGATGTCGTAGGCGCGCTCGCCCCGGCTGGTCTGTTCGACGACCATCGGGACCAACGTATTCATGACCGTTTGGGGCAGATCGCTCATGGACATTCCTTGAAACTGGGGGCCGTCGGAGAAGTCGGATATGAGATTTAAGGGTTGGCGGCAGTCAGGGAAAGCCCCCTCGTGGAGTCGCGCTCCCAAAACCGTCTTCCCCACCCCCGCGTTCAAGACTCTTCCTTGTCCGTCTCGGCCGCGGCGGCCTCGCCTTCGGCTTCCGTGGCCTTGGATTTGCCCTTGGCAGCGGCCTTCTTCGCCGGCTGCTTCCTGGCCGCCTTCTTCGGCTTTTCGACGGCGGCCTCCTTCTCTTCTTCCTCGCGCAGCTGGTCGGCGGTCACATCCCGCTCGCTCACCTTGGCGAGGTCGATGATGAAGTCGATCACCTTGTCCTCGAAGATCGGCGCTCGCAGCTGGGCCTGGGCCTCCGGATTGGAGCGGTAGTATTCCACCACCTGCTGCTCCTGGCCGGGATGCCGTTGGGCCTCTGTGAAGAGAGCCTTGTTGACCTCTTCCTGGTTGACCTCGATCTGGTTCAGGCGGCCGACTTCGGAGAGCAGCAGCCCAAGCCGCACCCGCCGCTCGGCGATGTGGTGGTACTCGGCCTTGACCTCTTCGTCGTCCTTGCCCTCGTCGTCCGGATCGACCCGGCCGTGCTCGCGGTCATGCTCGACTTGCTTCCAGATGGCGTTGAATTCCAGCTCGACCATGGCCTCCGGCACCTCGAAGTCGTGCGCCTCGGACAGCTGATCGAGAATTTCGCGCTTCATTCGCATGCGGGCGAAGCCGTCGTAGTCCTGGGCCAGGCGCTCCTTCACCTTGTCGCGCAGGTCGTCGAGACTTTCCGCGCCCATCGACTTGGCGAGCTCGTCGTTCAGCTCGGCCGGCACCGACTCGCGGACCTCCTTGATGGTGCATTCGAAGACCGCCGGCTGGCCGGACAGCTTCTCGTTCCCGTAACCCTCGGGAAAAGTGATGTTTACCGTGCGGGTTTCGCCCACTTCGGTGCCGATCAGCTGCTCCTCGAAGCCGGCGATGAAGCTGTTGGAGCCTAGTTCCAGGTGATGGTCCTCGCCGGCCATGCCCGGCAGTGCTTCGCCGTGCACCGTGCCCTTGAAGTCGAGCACCAGGACGTCGCCGGACTGGGCCGGGCGCGGCGTCTCCAGCGGCTTCGTCTCCTTGCGGCTGGCTGCCAGGCGCTCGAGCGCGGAGGCAACCTCATCGTCCGGCACCTTGATCTTTACCCGCTCGAGTTCGAGCTTGGCGAAGTCCATCGGCTGGATCTCCGGCAGCAGCTCGATCGCCATGCTGTACTCGAGATCCTTGCCGTCCTCGAAGGAGTCGATCTCGATCTTCGGCTGCACGGCGGGCCTGAGGCCACGCTCGTTGAGAGCCTGTGCCGAGGAGTCGGTGACCGCGCGCTCGAGCACTTCGCCCATCACCGAGGGGCCGTAACGCTGCTTCAGCAGCTTGATCGGCGCCTTGCCGGGACGGAAGCCGGGGATCTTCACGCGGGCGCTAAGCTCGCGAAGTCGATTCTCGACTTTCTCAGTGATTTCCTTGGCTTCAATCACGACCTTAAAATCGCGCTTTAAGCCGTCGCTGTTAACTTCAGTGACCTGCATGTTGGGCTAGGCCTTCCTCAGCCTTGTCTTCAGATGATGATCCGTGGGGAAAATTCCGGCACCCGGGGCTGACCCGGGCGGGAAACTCTCCGCAGAGAAGTTCGTCGTGGCCGTGCAACGCTGGTGCGGGCGGAGGGACTCGAACCCCCACGGATTGCTCCACTGGTACCTAAAACCAGCGCGTCTACCAGTTCCGCCACGCCCACGTTTACCGCGGAGGGCCGATGTATAACATCGCGGCCGGCCGCGCAATAGCAACCGCCCGCCGGCGATCATCGGGCGACGGTTGGGGAAAGTCCAGGAAATGCGTGGAATCGGCTGCCGGCGGCAGCCGGGCGACCCTCAGGAACCGACCGGCTCGTGGAAATGCTCGAGGAAGATCTTCATGCCGAGCACCCGGGGGCCGTCCTCGAAAGGGCGGTGGCCGGGCTGGTCGATGCGCAGGTCATAGCGCACGTGGGTCATGCCGAGGATCTCGCAGAGGCCGATCACCGTAGCGGTTTCCTGGCGGCCTTTGCCATCGGTGCGACGGAACATGCGACCCGCCTTCACCTGCTCCGTGTTGGGGCCGCGGCGCCGGAACAGGCGGCGTTCCCCTTGGCCGATCAGGGCCTCGGAGAGGTTCTGCCAGAAGCCCGCGGAGCGGGTGCCGCTCCGTTCCGTCGCTTCAGGCTCTTGCTGCGTCGTCTCAACCATGATGTCCGAGACTTTAGCGGCAAATCTTTGATTTAGGATTAAGCCCGCCAGGCTTTCCGAGCCTAGGTCGATATCGGAAGGTGCCGCGGACCGGCGACTGTCAGGCGTCCTGCTTTTCCGGCATCACGGCATCGCGGAAGCGTTCGGTGAAGCTTTGCAGGCCCAGAGTGCGGCGTTCCTCGTACTTCGCGAGGCGGGCGCGCTCCACCGAGACGTCATAGGTGACGTGCGGAATGCCCAAGGCATCCGGGCCAACGTCCACGACTTTCGCAACTTCCACGATGTTGCCTTGGTGGGCGAGCTTGTAGACGGAGCCGATTTTTATGCTGTCGGACTTAAGCGGCTGTTTAAACCAATGTGCTACGAGCATGATCTCAATACCTTTTCAATCAAGGTCGGCCCCCTGGTGCGCAGCCCCGGCTGCACCGACTGCCATCATAAAGCCGCAGTTGTGAAGCGTTCGTTAATCAATAGGTCGGAACTATCTAAAACTACTGGATAATTAGCCATCGTTCCCAGGGCCGATGGTGATTGCGAGGAGGTCGCGTAAAACCGGCGGTAAGGCATCTGGAAGGTCCTCGGCGATCAGGCCGGGCCCCAGGTGTGCAGCCGTGATGCCGTGCAGCCAGACCGCCGCCGCCGCCGCCTCGAAAGGCGCCATGCCTTGCGCCAGCAGGCCGCCGATCATGCCGGCCAGCACGTCGCCGGTGCCAGCGGTGGCCAGCCAGGGCGGGGCGCTGCCGTTGATCGCCGCGCGGCCGTCCGCAGCGGCCACCACACTGTCGGGACCCTTGAGCACGAGTGTGGCGCCGCTGCGCCTGGCGGCGGCCACCGCCCGCTCGAGCCGGTTTCCCTCGATGTCGGGAAACAGCCGGGCGAACTCGCCGTCGTGGGGGGTCAGCACCACCTCGGCCGGCGGCGCCGCTGCAATCTGCCGCCAGAGCGCCTCCGGCGCCTCCTGGAACGCGCTGAGGGCATCGGCATCCAGCACGATCCGCCGGCCGGCGCGAATCGCCGCCTCGGCCCGCGCCCGGGTCGCCCCGGTCACGCCGTTGCCCGGTCCCACCACCACGGCATTGCGCCGCGGGTCTTCCAAGGCAGCGGCGAAGTCCGACGGCTCCGGCAGATTGAGGGTGATCACTGCCGGGTTGGACAGGGCATAGATCGCCAGGCTGGCGCTGTCGCAGGCCACGGACACCAGCCCTGCCCCGATCCGCAGGCCCGCCCGACAGGCCAGCTGCGCCGCGCCGGTCATCTCAGATCCGCCGGCGACCAGCAGGTGGCCGGCCTGGTACTTGTGCACCTGGCGACCGCGCCAGGGATACGCCGCCTGCCACAGAGCCGGAGCGTTCTCGAAAGTCCGGGGAGCGATTTCGTCGAGGACGCCGGCCGGGATGCCGATGTCGGCCAGAATCACGTCGCCACAGAATTCTCTTGCCGGAAGAAGCAGATGTGCCGGCTTCTTGCGAAAGAAGGTCACCGTCTTTGCGGCCCGAAAGGCGAGATTTCCGAGCGGTGCGGCGCCGTCGCCCGGCACCCCGCTCGGCACGTCCACGGCGATGACCGTCAGCCGCTTGGCTGCACATTGGCGGGCCAGTTCCGCCGCCGGGCCTTCGAGGGGCCGGGTCAGTCCGGCGCCGAAGAGGGCATCCACCACCAGTTCGCCGTCGCGCGGCGCCGCCGCCGCCAATGGCAGGACGGCGCCGCGCCAGGCCGCGGCGGCGCCGGCCACGTCGCCCCGCAAGGCTGCTGCCTTTCCCATCAGGGCGAGGCGGACGGGCCAGCCGGCCGCCGCCAGGTGGCGCGCCGCCACGAAACCGTCGCCGCCGTTGTTGCCGGGCCCGCACAGGACCAGGACGAGCGGCGGCCGCCGCCGATCCATCACCGCCGCGGCCACGGCGGTCCCTGCCGCCTCCATCAGGGCCGCCCCCGCCCGCCCGCCGGCCATGGCCAGGCGGTCGGCCTCGTACGTCTGCCGGACGGTGAGAACGGCCAGGTCGGCCGGACCGGCGGTCATCTGCGGCCTGCCGCCTCCCGCAAGGCGGCTGCTCCCAAGCGCGCGCCCTCGCGCAGCAGCACCAGGTCGATCTCGCCGAGCACCAGGTCATAGCCGGCCTCATAGAGATCCCTGGGCGTGCGTTCGGGCGTCGGAATGCCGCCCAACAGGCAGCCCTCGGCCTTGGCGGCGGCCTCCACCGCGGCAATCGCCGCCCGTACGTCCGGATGGTCGGGCTCGCCCATGTATCCCAGGCTGGCCGAAAGATCGAAGGGGCCGACGAAGATCATGTCGAGACCGTCGACCGCTGCAATCTCCGCCACGTTGTCGAGGGCCTGCTGGGTTTCCACCTGGCAGATCACCAGGACCGCGTGGCCGATCTCCTCGACGTAGCCGCGCCAGTCCTCTCCATAGCCGGCGGCACGTACGATCGGCGCGGCCATGCCGCGCAGGCCGCGCGGCGGGTAGTGGCAGGCGGCGACGGCCGCCTGCGCCTCTGCCGCGGTATTCACGGCCGGGATCATGACCCCTGCGGCGCCGGCGTCGAGCACACGCTTCGCCCAGGCCGCAGCGTTCTCCGGGATGCGCACCAGGGGCGTGCAACCGCTGCCCCGCATCGCCCGCATGACGGACACGGCGTCGGAGAGATCCGCCGTCCCATGCTCCAGATCGATCATGGCGCAGTCGTATCCCGCGGCAGACATCACCTCCGCGGCCGTCGGACTGAACAGTTCAACCCAGAAGCCGTTGACGGCCTCGCCCGCCCGCATGCGCGCCTTTAAAGACTGAACCACCCCAGCGTTTCCTCCTCGACCGCTCGCCCGCCGACCTGCTCGGCGCTTCCCGGCGCAGCTTAACGGCATCTCCGGCACGGGCGATAGAGCCCTTCCACCAAGTAAAACGTCGCCCTCATCCCGACTCTACTGCGCCTTTCCCCAGGCCCCAGCGCCGCCCCGGCGTCCGGCCCCCGCGCGGTGAATACAACTGAAACACAGAGGGAGTCGCTGCGATAACAAACTGAAATTATTAAATGACCACAATCCCGCCACAGGTTCCTTTTTGCCGCAGGCAACTTGGGCGCGCCCTAGCAGGGATCCAGAGATGCTTTTTCTATACATGGAAGAGCGAAATAATAGGCGAGTGAAATGAAATCTATTTAGTTTTCAAAGTAACGTGTTTCACGTGAAACGCATCATTTTGAGTATGCTTTACGGTATTTTAAGGTTTTTACTTCAGTTTTTCTTAATCACTGATTAACCCTTGCCCCGAGAGCCCCGCCTGCCCCTTGAGTTCTCCGTCCAAGCCGCTCCGCACCCTCACCCGCTTTAGTGTCCTGCCCGCGCCCCGCGGCGGCCGGTCCCGCTTCCCTGCCCTCTTGGCTCTCGTTGCCCTGGCGATCGCCCAGCTGCAAACCGCCGCTGCCGCAGAGTTCGACTTCACCCGGCTCACCGAATTCGACTTCACCCGCCTCACTGAAGATGTCGACGTCGCCTTTCGGGCCAGCGACAACCCCGCCAGCGAATTCATGGCGAATTTCGAGTTCGGCCGGGTCGAAATGAACCTTCAGAATGTCGAATACCTGGGCGGAATGAGGGGGCCCAATCTCTATGGCGGCCGCAACACCAATCGCCTGGTGCGCAGCAGCCTGATGAACACCGGCAGCCTGGTCGACCTCGGCCCCGAGGCGGACATGCCGCTGGGGCTGTCGCTGGCGTTTGACGAGCGGGTCCGGGGAAACCGCGAATTGCGGCTGTCCGCCCGCAACGGCCTGCGGCTGTCTGAGCTGCAGCTCGATCACAGCTTGACGGTTATCGACAGCTTTGCCGCCGACGGCACCGAAAGCCGCCGCAGCGCAGGACGGCTGCTGCTCGGCTTCGATCTGTTCGGAGGGCATCACGAAGGCCTGATGGAGTACGACGCCGCGCCGCTGACGCAGGCCACCCACCTGAACATGACTTCCGAGTGGCGTTTTGCCGGCGGCCGCACGGCCGTGGTCGGCTTCTCCCACCGGCCCCTGGTGGAGATTGCCGAGACGCGCCTCGGCTTCCGCCAGCCGATCGGCGCCTTCCAGATGACATCGGACCTGGTCGCCGACAGCCAAGGCGGCTACGCGCTGGGGTTAGGGGTCTCCCTTCCCCTCGGGCCTGCGCCGAAAGCGGAGTCCTGGAATCTCTCTTCCCTGATCTCGACGCTACGCGCCGAGCGTCTGCCTGAGGTTTCTCCCAGCCTCGACGACCTCCCGCTATACAACAACTGAGGCGCCGCGCTCCCGGGCGGTCCGGCGTTGCAGTGTCAGCTTCGCTCGACGTGGTGGTAGGTGTGGAAGACTTCCAGGCGCTCCAGCACGCTTGCCAGGCGGGCCTGCGCCGAAGCTACGTCCTGGGCGACCGATTTCAGCTCCTGGCGCAGGATCTGCACCTCGTCCTCGATCACCTCGGTCGGGCCGTCGCCGTAGCCGCCGAGCAGCCAGGTCGGACTGACCCCGAAAGCACCCGCCATCATGAGCAGCTTGTTGGAGCGCGGCTCGGCGCGGTCGTTCTCCCAACCCTGCCAGGTCGCGGTTTTCACCCCGAGACGCCGTGCCGCCTGGGCGACGGAGAGACTGGCCGCTTCACGTGCCCGCGCGATGCGGCCGCCGATGGTGTCGGCCACGTCCGGGCGTCCGATGGGATCGGATGGTTCCTGAATATCTGTAGTGAATTGTTCGCTGGTGATGGTTCGTTCCTCCCCCTGGGACGCCAGGGCGGAACCGCCCGCTGCGTCGGTGGAAATCGCTGAACGGCGGTCGACAGGGGCAGAGGGCTGCCTGTCGCGGGCGCCGGAAGCGGCAAGATTTGGGTGTGCCTCGACCTTAGGTCCCCTGCCCGATTTGTCAACCGGAGCTCCCTGCGCGCAGCCGTCATGGGCGGGAGCGTGCGGACAAGCCGTGCCGGGCGGGGATGGAAGGGAGAGATTTGGGGTGGCTGATGGGACTTGAACCCACGGCCTCCTGGACCACAACCAGGCGCTCTAACCAACTGAGCTACAGCCACCATGCAGAAACCGGACGCGGGCGACTTCCCGCGCCGGATGGGCGTGTTTAGACCTCCGACTGTCAGGCGTCAAGTGCGCGCTGAGGCGACTTCCGGGCCTGCGGAGCGGCTTGCGGGCGCCGCTCGCTGTGTCTTAGTCTGCTGCCGAACTTCCGATCACAAGGACACGTCAGGAGGGGCGGAAATGCTCAAGACCGCGGCCGCGGTGGCGCGGCTGGGAACCGAGAGCGCCTTCGAGGTGCTGGCCCGGGCCAAGCAGCTCGAGGCGCAGGGCCATGACATCATCAATCTCGGCATCGGCCAGCCGGACTTCCAGACCCCCGAGCACATCGTGGAGGCCGCCGCAAAGGCGCTGCGCGACGGCCATCACGGCTATACCCCGGCCAACGGCATTCTGGAACTGCGCGAGGCGGTGGCGGAGGACCTGGAGATGCGCCTCCGCGTCTCCGTCGATCCCGCGAGCGTCGTGGTCGTGCCCGGCGGCAAGGTGACCATGTTCTTCGCCGTGCTGATGTTCGGCGAGCCCGGTGCCGAGATTCTCTATCCCAACCCGGGGTTTCCGATATACGAATCGGTCATCAACTTCTCCGGCGCCACCGCGGTACCGATCCCCCTGCGCGAGGACAGCGGCTTCGCCTTCTCCGCCGAGGAGGTGCTCGGCCTGATCACGCCGCAAACGCGCCTCATCATCCTCAACAGCCCGGCCAACCCGACCGGCGGCGTGACGCCGCGTGCGGAGGTCGACCGCCTGGTGGAGGGGCTTTCCGCCTATCCCGATGTCGCCATCCTCTCCGACGAGATCTACAGCCAGATGCTCTATGACGGGCGCGAGCATGTCAGCCTGCTGCAGTACCCGGAGATTCGCGACCGCCTCATCATGCTGGACGGCTGGAGCAAGACCTATGCGATGACCGGCTGGCGGCTCGGCTTTGCCGTCTGGCCCAAAGCCCTGGTGGAGACCGCCACGCGGCTGGCCATCAACTGCCACTCCTGCGTCAACGCGGCAGCCCAGCACGCCGGGATCGCCGCCCTGCGCGGCCCGCAGGACGCCGTGGCCGAGATGATGGTGGCCTTCGACATGCGCCGCCGGCTCATCCACCGCGCCCTCAACGGCATTCCCGGCATTTCCTGCATCGAGCCGGCCGGCGCCTTCTACGCCTTTCCGAACATCTCCGGCACCGGCATCCCGGCCAAGGCGCTGGAAGTCGAGCTGCTGGAGAAAGCCGGCGTAGCGACCATCGCCGGAACGTCCTTCGGGAGTCACGGCGAAGGCTTCCTGCGGCTCTCCTATGCCAACTCGCAGGACAACATCAAAGCGGCCCTGGGCCGCATCGCCGACTACCTGGCCGAACGTCAAGTCCGCTCTGCATGATTAGTTTGCGTGCAAATTGCTTAGTTGTTGTGCAGCCCGTTTCGTTTCGACGGCCTCGACGCGGCTTGGCGACCTCGGAACCGGAGGATTTGCCGGGCCGGCGCGACTTGGCACGGCACATGCTTACGCGAAAGGCGAGGCAGGTCCGCCGAGGAACGATAGCGAGCGACAGTTTTCCAGCAGAAACACGGGGCCCATACACGCGATGAAGAAGATCGAAGCGATCATCAAGCCGTTCAAGCTGGACGAGGTAAAGGAAGCGCTGCACGAGGTCGGTATCAAAGGCATCACCGTCACCGAAGCAAAAGGCTTCGGCCGCCAGAAAGGCCACACCGAGCTCTATCGCGGCGCCGAATACGTCGTCGATTTCCTGCCCAAGGTGAAGGTCGAGGTCGTCCTCGAGGACGACCTCGTCGAACGCGCCGTGGAAGCCATCCAGCAGGCGGCCCACACCGGGCGCATCGGCGACGGCAAGATCTTCGTCAGCGCGATCGAAGAGTCCATCCGCATCCGCACGGGAGAGCGCGGCGCGGCCGCCGTCTAAGAACCTTTGGCGCTGAGGTAGCCGGAAGCAGCTGCCGGCCAACGTCAATCACTGTTTGAAGAAGAAACGGAAAGAGCATCCATGTCAGACGCAAAAACCATCCTCGAGATGATCAAAGAGAAGAACATCGTCTACGTCGACTACCGCTTCACCGACCCGCGCGGCAAGTGGCAGCACCTGGCGATGCATGTCGATGCCGTTGACGAAGATGCGCTGGTCGAGGGCATCATGTTCGACGGTTCGTCGATCGCCGGCTGGAAAGCGATCAACGAGTCCGACATGATCCTGCGCCCCGATCTCAGCTCTGCGGTCATGGATCCTTTCTGCAACCTTCCGCAGCTGATCCTGTTCTGCAACATCGTGGAGCCCTCGACCGGCCAGCTCTACAACCGCGATCCCCGCTCCACGGCGGTGCAGGCGGTGGAGTACCTGAAATCCACCGGTATCGGCGACACCTCCTACTGGGGACCGGAAGCCGAGTTCTTCGTGTTCGACGACGTGCGCTATGAAGTCTCCGCGAACCAGACCTTCTACTTCATCGATTCCGACGAAGGTCCCTACAACACCGGCTCGATGTTCGAAGAAGGCAACATGGGTCACCGTCCGGGCATCAAGGGCGGCTACTTCCCGGTGCCGCCTGTGGACTCGGCCATGGACCTGCGCGGCGAAATGCTGAAGGTGATGGGCGAGATGGGCCTGGCCGTCGAGAAGCACCACCACGAGGTGGCGCCGTCGCAGCACGAGCTCGGCACCAAATTCGCACCGCTGGTGCAGGCGGCCGACGGCATGCAGATCTACAAGTACGTCGTCCAGCAAGTGGCCCACCAGTACGGCAAGTCGGCGACCTTCATGCCGAAGCCGGTGGCCGGGGACAACGGCTCGGGCATGCACACCCACCAGTCGATCTGGAAGGGCGGCAAGCCGCTGTTCGCCGGCGACGGCTATGCCGGCCTGTCGGAGATGTGCCTCTACTACATCGGCGGCATCATCAAGCACGCCAAGGCGCTGAATGCCTTCACCAACCCCTCGACCAACAGCTACAAGCGCCTCATCCCGGGCTTCGAGGCGCCCGTGCTGCTCGCCTACTCGGCGCGCAACCGCTCCGCCTCCTGCCGTATTCCCTACGGCGAGAGCCCCAAGGCCAAGCGCGTCGAGGTGCGCTTCCCCGATCCGACCGCCAACCCGTACCTCGCCTTTGCGGCGATGCTGATGGCCGGCCTGGACGGCATCAAGAACAAGATCCACCCGGGCGATCCGATGGACAAGGATCTCTACGACCTGCCGCCGGAGGAACTGGCCGGCGTCCCGACGGTCTGCGGTTCCCTGCGCGAGGCCCTGGAGGCCCTGGAGGCGGACCACGAGTTCCTGCTTGCCGGCGATGTCTTCACGATGGACCAGATCGACGCCTACGTGGACCTCAAGTGGGAAGAGATCTACGCCTTCGAACACGCGCCGCACCCGATCGAGTACAAGATGTACTACTCGTCATGAGGCCAATGGCGGCAGCGGCGTCCACGGGGGCGCCGCCGCGGCCAGCAGAGACGACCCGCCGGCAAGAGCGCCGGCGGGTTTTTTCTTGGCTGCCCGGATGCGGTGACGACCAAAGGTTAACGCAAGGTTAAGGCTTCGCTGAAGTCGCTGATCTGCTTCTTTTCCATCACAACTATGCCGCGATTAAACCACCGCTCGAACACAAGGATGCCAAGGCCAGTCATAGTATGCTGAACTGGTTGCGGAACCGATTTCGGAAAGAATCCAAAGAACTCATTAATGTTTCTTAATATACTATTAAATCTTGACTGAACGTCGTCTTGAGTTCTAAATTTTTAGTTAACAAGATCCAAATATCATAAGGTTCCTTCTTTTCTAACACTTAATCTGCCCAAATAATTCACGCCCCGGTAACGCCTGGGACGCTAGGTTCCTCTCCAACGAGTACTCACGTTGGAGTAGTAAGTGCTGTCACGACGACACATGCTTTGCGGACTAGGCGGCCTCGCCGCCGGCGCTGCCTTGCCTGCCACCGCGCAAGCGGCCATGACCGGCCTGCAAGGCCCTCTTCCCCATTCCTCCCCGATGTCGGCCGGCGCGTTCATCCCCGCCCCGGCCGCCTGGTTCGCCCTGCTGCGCCGGCATCCCGAGCTGGACCCTGCTAGCGCAGCCTTTGGCCCGATGGAGCTGACGGTCAGGCGGGCCGCCCGGCTGATCGAGGTCAACAAGCAGATCAACGCCGCGCTGCGCTACCGCAACGACGCCGACAAGGACTATTGGGAAGTCGGCGGGAGCGAAGGGGATTGCGAGGACATCGCCCTTCGCAAGCTTGCCGAACTGGTGAATTCACACGGCTTTCCGCGCGGCGCCCTCACGCTCAGCGCCTGCAAGCTGGACTACAACCGCGGCCATGCGGTGGTGCTGCTGCACAGCGACAAGGGCGTCTACGTAATGGACAACCTCACGCCGCGGATCCTGCCCTGGCGTGACCTGCCCTATAAGTGGGTGGCCCGGGAGGAGCCCGGCGCCCCCTTCCGCCTGTGGCGCTCTCTCGCAGCTTAAGCCGGCTGCCGCTCAAGGCGGCAGCGTCAGCCTGAGGCCCTCGCCGCCGTCCCCGTGCAGCGAATCGTGGGCGCGGATGACGACTTCCGTCACCTCCGGTGGAATCACCACCCCGCCGAGCGCGCGGGTGAAGGGTTGCTCGCTTTCGTGCGGGTGCAGCAGCACCCGGGTCCCCAGCACGCGCCCGTCGGGGGTTTCCACCTGCCAGCGGTCGGCGTAGTGATCCCAGCCGGCGTCGGCATGCCGCACAGTCACGCGAAAGCGCCAGGTACCGTCGCTCTCGCGCGCCGCCTCGGCCGCCACCACGTCGGCTTCGCCGGCTGCGGCGCCGGCGAACGGCCAGACTACGAGCACAAGGGTGAAGAGCAGGCACCTGCGGGTCATGCCGCGGGATCCTCCCTCAGGTGCGCTGCCGGGTCTTCCGGCGGCACCGGGCGCGGCCGCCCGGCATCGTCGATGGCGACCAGCGTGAAGGTGCCCTCGGTGACCTTCACCCGCACACCCTGGCGCGAACGCAGGGCCCAGGCTTCGACGTGGATGGCGATGGAGCTGCGCCCGATGCGGATGATGTCGGCATAGGTGCAGAGCACGTCTCCGACGTAGACCGGCCGGTGGAACACCATGGCATCAACCGCCACGGTGGCGACGCGGCCGGCCGCCCTGGCACTCGCGGTGATGCCGCCGGCGATATCCATCTGCGACAGCACCCAGCCGCCGAAAATGTCGCCGCTGGGGTTGGCATCGGCCGGCATGGCCAGGGTGCGGGTGGCAAGGGTGCCGCGGGGCTTGGTAACCTGCTCAGCGGTCATGGGGTTTGGCACAAGTCATGGACAGCGAGTCTCCGCGCAACTAGATATCGGGGCTTCATCTGGGTTAGCCTACCCTATCGGCGATTCTTTCGCCCGATTCGGGGGGCTTGCCGGGGCCGATCCCCGCTCACCCTCAATTCGATCAGTAGCATAGGCCAAGATGGCGGACCTCTTCCAATCAGCTTCCAAGAAAGCCCCGGGAAAACCATCAGGGGGCAAGCAATCGGGCTATTCGGCCAAGGACATCGAGGTTCTCGAGGGCCTGGAGCCGGTGCGCCGGCGCCCCGGCATGTACATCGGCGGCAGCGACGAAGGCGCCATGCACCACCTGGTGGCCGAGGTGCTGGACAATGCCATGGACGAAGCGGTCGCCGGCCACGCCTCGCGCATCGAGATCGCGCTGGCGCCCGGCAACCTTGTGGTGGTCAGCGACAACGGCCGCGGCATTCCGGTCGACCCGCACCCCAAATACAAGCCGAAGTCGGCCCTGGAAGTCATCCTCACGACCCTGCATTCCGGCGCCAAGTTCTCGCAGAAGACCTATGCCACGGCCGGCGGCCTGCACGGCGTCGGCGTCTCGGTGGTCAACGCCCTCTCCGAGGAACTCACCGTCGAGGTGGCGCGTGACCAGACGCTCTACGAGCAGAGCTACAGCAAAGGCCAACCAACCTCCAAGCTGTCCAAGGGCAAGCCGGTGAAGAACCGGCGCGGCACCACCATCAGCTTCCGGCCCGATACGACGATCTTCGGCAAGGAGGCGCAGTTCCGCCCGGCCCGGCTCTACCGCATGGCCCGCTCCAAGGCCTACCTCTATCGCGGCGTCGAGATCCGCTGGAGTTGCGACAGGAGCCTGCTGGACAAGGGCGACGCGACTCCGGAGAAGGACAGCATCCACTTCCCCAACGGGCTGTCGGATTTCCTGGCTGCCACCCTGGACAAGCGCAAGACCCTGACGCCGGAGCCCTTCGTCGGCGAGGCCAAGTTCCCCGACGAGCACGGCCGCGTCGAGTGGGCGATCTCCTGGCCGCTGGACGAGGACGGTTTCCTCAACTCCTACTGCAACACCGTGCCGACACCAGAGGGCGGCAGCCACGAGGTCGGCCTGCGCAACGGCCTGCTGCGCAGCCTCAAGGCCTATGCCGAGATGACCGGCAACCGGAAGGCCGGACAGGTGAACTCGGACGACCTCTGCGGCGGCGCCTGCGCCATGCTGTCGCTGTTCATCCGCGACCCGCAGTTCCAGGGGCAGACCAAGGAAAAGCTGGTCACCGCCGGGGCCACAAAGCTGGTCGAAACCTCCATCAAGGATCACTTCGACCACTGGCTGTCGGGCCATCCGGATCGCGCGCGTCTGCTGCTCGATCGCGTCATCGAGCGCGCCGAAGAGCGTCAGCGCCGGCGCCAGGAAAAGGAGCAGAGCCGCAAGACGGCAACGCGCAGGCTGCGCCTGCCCGGCAAGCTCTCCGACTGCAGCCGCAGCAGTTCGCTCGGCACGGAGATCTTCCTGGTGGAGGGAGATTCCGCCGGCGGTTCGGCCAAGCAGGCGCGCTCGCGCGAGACTCAGGCCGTGCTGCCGCTGCGCGGCAAGATCCTCAACGTCGCCAGCGCGTCGGCCGACAAGCTGAAGGGCAACCAGGAGATCGCCGACATCTCCCTGGCGCTCGGCTGCGGCATGCGCAACGCCTTCGACGTCGACAAGCTGCGCTACGAGCGCATCATCATCATGACCGATGCCGATGTCGACGGCGCGCACATCGCTTCGCTGCTGATCACCTTCTTCTATCGCGAGATGCCCGGCCTCATCGAAAGCGGCCGGCTTTACCTGGCACAGCCGCCGCTCTATCGCCTGACCCAAGGCAGCCAGAGCGTCTATGCCATGGACGACGCGGAGAAGGACCGTCTCATGACGTCGCACTTCACGGGCCGCGGCAAGATCGAGATCAGCCGCTTCAAAGGCCTCGGCGAGATGCCGGCCAGGCAGTTGAAGGAAACCACCATGGACCCCGGCAAGCGCACCCTGCTGCGGGTCACCATCGCCGGCGAAGGCGACAGCCACCCCGGTGGCGAGGCGAAGAAGACGGCCGATCTCGTCGAGCGCCTGATGGGCCGCAAGCCGGAGCTGCGCTTCGCTTTCATCCAGGAAAACGCCCGCTTCGTGAGGGAGCTGGACGTCTAGCGGTTATTTCACTGTCATGCGCGGGCTTGACCCGCGCATCCATGCTTCAACCACCTCGCTGTTGCACCATGGGCCCGCGGGTCAAGCCCGCGGGTGACGGTTAAGAAAGCGGCACCACCCGCGCCCCTCTCCTGAGCGCGGTGGCCGGGCCGCGCAGGATGTGTTAGAGCGGCAGGCGATGACCGCTGCCGCCTTTGCCCCGATCACCGCGCTGCTGCTCAGCGTCGCTCTGCTGCTCATGGGCAACGGGCTGCAGGGGACCCTGCTGCCGGTGCGCGCCAACCTCGAGGCCTTCTCGACCACCGACATCGGCATTCTCGGCTCGGCCTACTTCTTCGGCTTCGCCTGCGGCTGCTTCTACGGGCCGCGGCTGATCCGCCGCGCCGGCCATATCCGCGCCTTCACCGCCCTGGTCGCCATCGCCTCCTGCGTCGTGCTGGTCCACGCGCTGTTTGTGAACCCCGTCCTCTGGTGGATGCTGCGCGCCGTGACCGGCTTCTGCTTCGCCGCGCTCTTCATGATCATCGAGAGCTGGCTCAACGAGAAGTCGACCAACGAGACCCGCGGTTTCGTCTTTTCGCTCTACACCATCATCAACCTCACGGTCGTCACCATGGGCCAGCTCATGCTCGGCCTCGACCGCCCGGAGAACTTCCCGCTCTTCCTGCTGGCCTCGATCCTGGTGTCGCTGGCCGCCGTCCCCATCGCGCTGACCCGCGCCGAGGCGCCGGCGCCGGTGCTGTCGGTGAAGATCCGCCTCCCGCATCTCTTCCGGCTCTCGCCGGTCGGCGTGATCGGCTGCCTGGTGGTCGGGATTGCCAACGGTTCCTTCTGGGCCTTGGCGCCGGTCTTCGCGCAAAGCAAAGGCGCCGACACCTGGGGCGTGGCGATCTTCATGAGCGTGGGGGTCCTGGCCGGCGCCCTCGGCCAGTGGCCGCTCGGGCGGCTTTCCGACAAGATGGACCGCCGCCGCGTCATCATCGGTGCCGCCTGCGGCGCGGCGATCGCAGGCGGGCTCTTCGTGCTCTGGGCGCCGCCCTGGGGCCCCGGCCTGCTGGCACTGATCTTCCTCTTCGGGCTCTTCGCCTTCCCGATCTATGGCCTCTCCGTCGCGCATATGAACGACTACGTCGAGGCCGACGGCTACGTCGAGGCTGCCAGCGGTCTGTTGCTGGTCTTCGGGCTCGGTGCGGTGGTGGGGCCGATTGCCGCTGCGATCCTGGCCGGTCTCTTCGGGCCGGATGCGCTGTTCGGGATGACGGCGGCGGTGCAGCTCTGCCTCGCCGCCTTTGCCTTCTACCGCATGCGTCAGCGGGCGCCGGCACCGGTCGAAGAACACGTCGCTTTCGCAGAGTCGCTGAACTTCGCGCAGACCGTCTCAACGGTGGACCCGACCGCCGAGAGCGATGCCGCGCCGGTCGCGCAAGCCGCCGCCAAATAGGAAAGTCCCCGGTCTCTAGTCTTCCGCCAGCAGCCAGCGCCGCAGCGCGGCGTTGACCTCGTCCGGGCGCTCGAGGGTGGAAAGGTGGCCGCAGTCCTCGACCACCACGAGGCGGGCGTCGGCAATGCCGGCGGCGAGGGCCTGGTGGTCGGCCAGGGGCGTCAGCGCATCCTGCCGACCGCAAAGCACCAGCGTCGGGACCCGGATCGCGACCAGCGTGGCGCTGTGGTCGCGCCGTCCCATGATCGCCCGTTGCTGAGAAATGAAGGCGTCCTTGCCGACGCGCTCGGCCATCGCCTCAACGGTGCCGGTGAGCGCGGCATCGTCCAGCCGCGCCGCGTGGATGAACAGCGGCAGCAGGCGCGGCGTGATGCCCTTGAACTCACCCTTCTCGGCCAGCTCGATGAGGCCGCGGCGGCGCGACGCCTCCGCCGCGCCGTCGGTCTGGAAGCGGCTGTCGAGCACCGCCAGGCGGCTCACCCGCTGCGGCGCGCGCGCCATGATCTCCAGCGCCACGTAGCCGCCCATGGAAAGGCCCGCCAGGGCGAAGCGCGCCGGCATGGCGGCGAGCACGCTCTCGGCCATCGCGGCGATGGAGTCCTGGGTGGTGAAATCCGCCACCCGGCAGTCGGCGATGTCGGAGAGGGCCTCCACCTGCGGCTGCCACAGGGCGGCATCGCACAGCAGGCCGGGAAGCAGCGCGAGGGGAATCTTGTCGGTCATCGGCGATGGCGGCCTCGAAAGGAACAGACCAGGGTGAGCAGGGAAGCATTCTCAGCGATTCGCCTCAGCGCGACAACGGCGCGGGAGCGCCTGGCGCCGCCGCCGGCCAGGCGCGCAGCACCGCAGCCGTGTCGGCGATCGTTGCGCCGGCGCGGTCGAGCCGGGCCAGCATGACCCGGCGGTTGATGTCGTCGCGCGAAGCGACGGCGTCGCCCACCACCGTGACCGCGATGCCCTGCGCCAGCAGCGCCAGTGCCGTTTGCAGCACGCAGACATGGGCCTCCATGCCGGCGACGACGGTCCGCCGGAGACCGCGTGCCGCAATCGCCGCGGCGAAGGCGGTCTCGCGCGGCGCGGCAAAATGGATCTTCTCGAACACCTCTGCCGCGGCCAGCAAGCGGCGCAATTCCGGCAGCGTGCCGCCAAGCCCGCGCGAATACTGCTCGGTGGCAAGTATCGGCAGTCCCGCGTCCTTCGCCTTATTTATCAGGGCGCTGATCCGCGCGACGACCGGCTGGGCGTCGGGGATGGCGGGAGCAAGGCGTTGCTGCACGTCGATCACGATCAGCGCGGTGCCCTTGATTTCGGCCGGCGGTGGCCCCATCTGCCTTCTTGAAATGTTAACCATTTAAGTCGCACGATATCGTCATATTATTTCTTGGCCAAGGCTGCTTCGGTGAAGCGCCTAAGAATTCCGGTCAGCAGCGGCCAGTTGTGATTGACAAGCCGGGTCTAAATCCTATGATCCGGCCCAAGTTCGATTACCAAGACGTGTAATCGACAAGATTGCCCCAAACCGCATAACGGATTACATGACGTTCGAAGATCTTGGACTGAGTCCAGAGGTCCTTAGGGCCGTTCTGGAAGTGGGCTACACCATCCCCACCCCCATTCAGGAAAAAGCCATTCCTGTCGTGTTGATGGGGCGTGACGTTCTCGGTTGCGCCCAGACCGGCACCGGCAAGACCGCCGGCTTCACGCTGCCGATGATCGACATCCTGTCGAACGGACGGGCCAGGGCGCGCATGCCGCGCTCGCTGATCATCGCCCCGACGCGCGAGCTGGCAGCCCAGGTTTCCGAGAATTTCGAGCTCTACGGCAAGTACGGCAAGCTGTCGATGGCGCTGCTTATCGGCGGCTCTTCCTTCGTCGAACAGGAGCAGAAGCTCAATCGCGGCGTCGACGTGCTGATCGCCACCCCGGGCCGCCTCATCGACCTCTTCGAGCGCGGCAAGATCCTGCTCGCTGACGTGAAGATCCTGGTGATCGACGAAGCCGACCGCATGCTCGACATGGGCTTCATGCCGGACGTCGAGCGCATCGTCGGCCTGCTGCCGAAGATCCGCCAGACACTGTTCTTCTCGGCCACCATGCCGCCGGAAATCCGCCGCCTGGCCGATGCCTTCCTGCTCAATCCCAAGGAAATCTCGGTCGATCCGCCGGCCTCCGCCGCCCAGACGGTGACCCAGGCGCTGGTCAAGATCCGCGGCGCCGCCAAGGAAAAGCGCGCAGCCCTGCGCAGCCTGATCGACAGCGACGAGGTCAAGTCGGCGCTGGTGTTCTGCAACCGCAAGCGCGACGTCGACGTCGTCTTCCGTTCCCTGGAGCGGCACGGCTACTCTGCGGCCGCCCTGCACGGCGACATGGCGCAGCCGGTGCGCATGGAGACCCTGCAATCCTTCAAGGACAGCAAGGTTCGCATCCTGGTGTGCTCCGACGTGGCGGCGCGCGGCCTCGACATCCCGGCGGTGTCCCACGTGTTCAATTTCGACGTGCCCTCCAACCCGGAGGACTACGTGCATCGCATCGGCCGCACCGGCCGGGCCGGCCGCAGCGGCAAGGCCTTCACCCTCGCCCTGCCCGAGGAAGGCAAGTACCTCGCCAATGTGATCGGCATGCTGGGTATGCAGATCCCCGAGGTAACCTTGGGCGATGCCCAGACCTGGAGCGCCGCAGAGGCGGAGGGCGAAAGCCGCGAGCGCGGCCGGGGCCGCCGTCGTAGCAGCAAGGGCCCGGCGCGGAGCGAGGGCGGCGGACGGCGCGGACGTGGCGGCCGCGACGAGCAGCGCGAGCCCCATAGCCCGCGGAGCGAGCAGCAGGCGCCGGAACCGGTGGCCGAAGTGGTCGTTGCCCCCGAAGAGATTGCCGAGGAAGAGGTCGAGCCGCAGGAGGTCGTTCTCTTGCGTCAGCGCGACGAGGCGCCCCGGATGCCGGCTGCCGCCCGCGGCGGGCGGAGCGACCCGCGCACCGAGCGCCGCGGGCGTGGACGCGACCGCAACGATGACGACGACGGCGGGGCGCCCGGTGAAACCGCCTTCGGCGACCATGTGCCGGCCTTCATGCTGCGCTCGTCCAAGGTTGCCTGAGGCGGTCGCCTAAGACCCCTTCCCGATCCTCTTGACCATGCAGACGCGCGGGCCGTTCGCATCGACGCCGCGCGCCCGCTCCTTGTCGCGGATAGCCTGCAGTTCCGGCCCGGCTGCCGCCTCGTCCAACACCTCAAAGCCCAGGCGCTCGTAGTAGCGCCGGTTCCACGGCACTTCGCGGAAGGTCGTCAGGCTGAGGGTGCGACAGCCCAGTCCGGCCGCCCAGGTCTCGACCGCGGCAATCATGCGCGCGGCCAGGCGATGGCCGGCATGGGCCGGATGAACGGCGACCTCTGCCAGGTAACCTTCGCCGTCCAGCCGGTCGGCGATGGCCACGCCGACGACGGCGCCCGCGTCTTCCCCCGTCTCCGCTTCGACCACCCAGAGGCGTCCGGCCGCTGCCGCTTCCAGATACTCGGCCGTACTGGTCGGCCGCCCCTGGGCGATGCGCGCAAGCCCGATCTCCGCGAAGCGCGCGGCGGCGGCGCGCTCCACCGCCCCCAGCAGCTGGGCATCGGCGGCACGGGCCAGGCGGACCCGGTAGGTCATGGCTTGGCCTCGTCGGACAAGCGGCTATGATGGCGCCGGGCGAGTCGGTCCCCTTGGCCGGCAGACGGAAGGCGACAGGGTGTCATGCAAACCATCTTCATCATGATCAAGTGCGACCTCGGCAAGGCCTATGCGGTGGCCGACGAACTGGTGCAGGACGTCGAGCAGGTGTCGGAGGTGCATTCGACCTCCGGCCAGTACGACCTGCTGGTGAAGTGCTACCTGGAAGACGGCGCCGACATCGGCCACTTCGTGAACGAGCAGATCCAGACCCTGCCCGGCATCAAGGATACCTTCACCCTCATCACCTTCAAGGCCTTCGCGTAGTTTCCGCTGCGCTGGAAGTGCGGCGTGGGTGCTGCTGATGCAACGCTTGTGCACCCGCAGCCTACATGCTGCGGATGCTGACCGGCTGGCCGTCGTCCTGCGCCTGGCGCGCCCAGGTGCCGAGGTCGCGCAGCATCCGGATGAAGACCTGGCGCTCACTTGTCCAGTCCCGCACCGAATTGAACTGGGTGTAGCCGTAGCTGGCGCTGTAGGGCCAGATCGCCTTGGGGCTGTCGGCATGGGAGACCTGCCGGGCCACGTCCTC
>WHTV01000259.1 GCA_009377535.1 Kiloniellaceae bacterium | reverse complement strand
GGCTGTCCCGTGGCCTGGTGCTGGTCAAGTGCTGGCGATCCCGCACTACATCGTCGTGGCCGTGTTCGCCGGAGGGGGGCTGACCTGGACGGTGGACAACCAGACGTGGGGCACCTGGACGCTGGGCGGCGGTGGGCTGATCGGGTTGCTGGTGTTCATCGCCGGGGTCGTGCTGCTGTTCACGGCCCGTTACCCCCGCGGCCTGTTCGACTTCGTCATGGGTCTCAACCGGTGGGTCTACCGGGTGCTGGCCTACGCAGCGTTGATGACCGACCAGTACCCGCCGTTCCGTCTCGACCCCGGTGGCGGCGAGCTGCCCCTCGCCCCCGATCCGTCCCCCGCACAGCCGGGAGAGGGGCACGCCGCGGACGATCTGGTCCGCACCTGACATGGAGGAGACAGCGATGAAGGTGTCCACGGTGCAGCGCGGCACGCCGGCTCAGCGGATCCCGGCCACCGGCTTCGGTGTGATGGTCGGCCTGTGGGCGGTGTTCGCAGCAGTGCTGCTGCTTGACCCGTCTCGTCTCGACGAGGTGTGGGCGTGGTTCCGCGGAGCAGGTC
>WHTV01000258.1 GCA_009377535.1 Kiloniellaceae bacterium | reverse complement strand
ACACGACGATCAACACCGTCGAGAAAATGTCGATCACACCTGCTCCCACGCGCCGATACCGTCACCCAACCCTAGCGGCAGCCGTAGATCGTGATCTTCACGGTGCTGCGGCTTCGGCTCGTCTCTCTACTCGACTGTTCTCGTCCGGCACGCTGCCGCGCGGTCAGGAGGTGGGATCAGGTCCGTTGGGTGCGGTGGCGAGTGGCTTGTTGGCGATCTCCAGCATCCGTTGGATGGAGGTTCCTGCGATGACGCCGGGGACGTAGGGGCCGCCGACGACGAGGTGGGTGAGGTTGCCCGCTGCTTCGCCTTCGAGGTGGCGTACGGCTGAGCCGGAGTCGCCGGGGGCCGCTGCGCCGTCCCAGGCGTAGGCATCCGAGGTGCCGCCGTTGCCGCCGCCACCTCCGTTGCCGCCGCCGTTGCCACCGCCGTTGCCACCGCCGTTGCCGCCACCGTTGCCGCCACCGTTGCCGCCACCGCGCTTGCCGTTGCCCTTCTGGTCGTCCTTGTCGTCCTTGCCCCGGCTGTGGCTGGTCTGCCCGGACCCGTCTTCTTCGTCGCC
>WHTV01000257.1 GCA_009377535.1 Kiloniellaceae bacterium | reverse complement strand
CAACGTCGGCGGCCGTTGTGAGATGGCAAACATCGAGCTGATCCGGCTCGTCTGCCAGGTGCTGGACGAAATGCTGCCCGGTTCGGCGTTTCGTCCGCACGAGCAATTGATCATGCATGTGCGCGATCGCCCCGGTCACGATCGACGCTATGCCATGAATGCATCGAAGATCGAGCGAGAGCTCGGGTGGCGTCCGCGTGTCGCGTTGGCTGATGGCGTACGCCGGACCGTGTCTTGGTACCTCGCGAACGCCGAATGGACGCGCGGTGTCACGAGCGGTTCCTATCGCGACTGGATCGCGGTCAATTACGCGGGCAGAAGCGCGTGAGCCGCAAAGGCATCATCCTGGCGGGTGGAACCGGGACTCGACTGCATCCCATCACGCAGGCGGTGTCGAAGCAGCTGCTGCCGGTGTACGACAAGCCGATGATCTACTATCCGCTGAGCACGCTCATGCTGGCCGGCATCCGCGAAATACTGATCATCTCCACGCCCGAGGACACGCCCCGATTCGAGCGCCTGCTCGGCGACGGCGACCGCTGGGGCATCGACCTGCAGTATGCC
>WHTV01000256.1 GCA_009377535.1 Kiloniellaceae bacterium | reverse complement strand
CTCTACGGGATCCCTTCGGCGGGCGATCTTCCGGCCTTCGAGATCGCCGCGACCGAAACACCGACCACGATGAATCCGCTGGGCGCGAAAGGCGTCGGGGAGTCGGGAACGATCGGCGCGGCTCCTGCGGTCCAGAACGCCGTAGTCGACGCCCTCTCCCACTTAGGGGTGGAACACATCGATATGCCATTGACCCCCGAGAGGGTCTGGCTCGCGGCGCAAAGCGCCAGCCGCGTCTAGCCCGGCGGCTTCTGCCTGTCGAAGAGGCGCCGGAAGAAACGTTTGATCGTGGCCCAGAGAGCCCCGGCTCCTAGTGATACGACCCGTATCTCTCTATCCACCTCGGCCCCCGGGCTCGCTACTCCGTCGGCCTCGTCCCGCTGAACGATGTTCCCCCTCACGCACTCGGCGAACTGATCCGTCAGCTTGGAGGTCACGTCGGGGAGCATCCCCCGCGATATCTGCGCCGCCTGGCCCTGGATGTTGAGATCTTGGACGATGGTCACGCGTGTACCGCCATCCGAGGTTCCTACGAGAGACGAGGTGACGGTCGCGCTCGCCGCGCC
>WHTV01000255.1 GCA_009377535.1 Kiloniellaceae bacterium | reverse complement strand
CCGATGACCAGGAATTTGACGCAGGGCGGGTGCGCCTAGCAATATGTGAACACCTGCTCAGATGTACAGGAGAGCACTGCTGGAGGCCGAATGGCGGAGATCGCCGGACTCGACACCTGCCGAGACACCGAGGTCGACGAGGACCGCGTGGCGGCCACCGTCGCCTGGGTAGGCGGAGTCGAGGAGCCCAGCCGGGTCGCCGACCTCTTCCGGTTGCTCGGCGATGCCACCCGGACGCGCATGCTGTACGCGCTGCTCGAGGCCGGCGAGCTCTGCGTCTGCGACCTGGCCCGCGCGGTCGAGGTGAGCGAGACCGCCACCTCGCACGCGCTCCGGCTGCTCAGGACCGCCGGAATCGTGGCCAACAGACGGGCCGGCAGGAAGGTCTACTACCGGCTCGCCGACACCCATGTGCGGCTGCTGCTCGACGTCTCCGGTGAGCATCTGCGACACGGGGAGTCCGCGCCGTGACCGCGCGGCGGCACCGCCCCGACCACGACGACGGGATCGGTGACCACGCCGACCGGCGGTACCTCGGCCTTGCCCTCGCGCTCATCCTCGGATTC
>WHTV01000254.1 GCA_009377535.1 Kiloniellaceae bacterium | reverse complement strand
CTGGCGATCATGTCGCTGATCGCCGGGCTCGACTTCCTGTTCCAGAAATTCCAGCACGTCACCCAGATGCGCATGTCGCGCCAGGACATCCGCGACGAGATGAAGCAGACCGAGGGCGATCCGCATATCCGCGCCCGGCTGCGCCAGATCCGGCGCGAGCGCGCCCAGCGCCGCATGATGCAGGCCGTGCCCCAGGCCTCGGTGGTGATCGCCAACCCGACCCATTTCGCCGTCGCGCTGAAATACGAGCTCGACGACATGAACGCGCCGACGGTGCTGGCCAAGGGCGTCGACAGCCTGGCGCTGAAGATCCGCGAGATCGCCGAGGAGAACGACGTGCCGGTGATGGAGAACCCGCCGCTCGCCCGCGCGCTCTACGCCAGCGCCGAGATCGGCGACGAGATCCCCGCCGAGCACTACAAGGCGGTGGCCGAGATCATCGGCTACGTCATGCGCCTCAAAGGCAAGCTCCCCGGCCGCCCGGTGAGGCCGAAGGCGGCGGGGTAGCAAACCCTCTCCACCCATTGGGGGGAGAGGGTGGCGCGCCACGCGCGCCGGGTGAGGTGG
>WHTV01000253.1 GCA_009377535.1 Kiloniellaceae bacterium | reverse complement strand
ATGCCCGCGCACATAGGCGGTGGCGTTGATCGACGAGCACCCGCCCAGCACGCGCCCGCGCGCGCATTCGACTTCGCGGTTGTCGAGGTTCGGCTCCGGCTCGGTGAAGTAGCCCCAATCGAAATAGCGATGCTGCACGATCTTTCCCCAGCCGAGCGGCACCGCGATCAGCGGCGAGCGGTCGGAACCGCCGGCTTCGAGAATCAGGACGCGGACATCGGGATCCTCGGTCAGGCGGTTGGCGAGCGTGCAGCCGGCCGAGCCGGCGCCGACAATGATGTAGTCGTATTCGCTGGATAGCATCCCCGTCCTCCCGATTTCATTCTTGTTGGCCCTCAGGGCAGCCGGTTTTCGATCACGGCAAAGAATGGCCGTGCCGAAAGTGCAATCAAACGCCCGCTCGGGTCGAGCGGAAAGATGCTGCGCGATACCGAATCAGTAACGTTGCCGCCGATCGCCACCACCGCGTCGGCGCGACGCTCGACCACGATGTCGCAGTGGCCGGGGCCGCGGTTGAGATTGTCGAGCGCAAGGCTGCTGCCGTCGCGCGCCGCGCAGACGAGGTCAC
>WHTV01000252.1 GCA_009377535.1 Kiloniellaceae bacterium | reverse complement strand
CGCCACGACGAACCGGCAAGACGCCGTGAAGCGAATCGCGCCAAACTGCGACCGCATGATCGTCGTCGGCTCGCCAAACAGCTCGAACTCGCTGCGCCTGGTCGAGGTTGCCGAGCGCGCCGGCTGCCCGCAGGCCATGCTGGTGCAGCGTGCCGCCGAGATCGACTGGGCCGCGTTCAGTGGCATCAGCCGGCTTGGCGTCACGGCGGGGGCCTCAGCGCCCGAGGTGCTGGTCGACGAGATCATCGATGCGTTCAAGGCGCGCTTCGCGGCCCAGGTCGAGACCGTCGCCACAGCGGAAGAGGACATAGCCTTCAAGCTGCCTCGCGAGCTCAGAGAAATGCCGGCGCTCTAGATGGCCGTCTACACCGACGTTTCTGACGAGGAACTCGAGGCCTTCATCGGAAGCTACGCGATCGGCGCCCTGACCTCGTTCAAGGGCATCGCCGAGGGCGTCGAGAACTCCAACTATCTCGTCCATACCCAGACCGGCCCATTCATCCTCACGCTCTACGAGAAGCGGGTGGACAAGGCCGATCTCCCCTATTTCCTTGAGCTGATGGAGCATCTCG
>WHTV01000251.1 GCA_009377535.1 Kiloniellaceae bacterium | reverse complement strand
AGCCTGGGCGCGGGGCGAGTCCAGGTGTTCCTCCAGGTGACGCTGCCGGCGATCGCGCCAGGGCTGCTCGTCGCGTCGATGTTCACGTTCCTCGTGTCGTGGAGCCAGTACGTCACCACCCTGCTTATCGGCGGCGGCCGCGTCATCACACTGCCGCTCGTCCTGTTCCCGGTGATCACCGGCGGGAACAGCTCGAACGCGGCTGCCATCAGTCTGGTGTTCGTCGCGCCGGCGATCGTCGTGCTCATCCTCACGTCGCGAAAGCTGAGCGAGGACTCGGCAATCATGGGAGGTTTTGGCCGGCTATGACCCACATCACGCTCGACCACCTGACCAAGCGGTTCGGCTCGGTCACGGCCGTGGACGACCTTCACCTCCAGGTCGATTCCGGCACGATGCTGGCCCTGCTGGGACCGTCGGGATGCGGCAAGACCACGACGCTACGCATGATCGCCGGCCTGGTCGAGCCCACCGAAGGGGACGTCGTCTTCGACGGCCGCTCCATGCTCGCGGTGCCCACTGAGAAGCGCGGTGCGGTGATGGTGTTCCAGAAGCACTTGCTGTTTCCCACC
>WHTV01000250.1 GCA_009377535.1 Kiloniellaceae bacterium | reverse complement strand
GACCAGGCAGCCTCCCTCGAAGCGCGACAGGATCATCCTGTGGACCGCCGTACCCGTCGGTCTCGCGCTATTCCTGATCGGACAGATCGGCGCCAGCACCGGAATCGTCGCCCTGCCCTTCGACCCGCACCACCTCTTCACCCAGATCGCCGGCGGCGTGCTGTTCCTGCTCGAGGAGAGCGTGCTCGGGCCGTCGAACCGGCGCGCCGAGGCGATCCGCCACGTGATGCGCGGCGGCTCGCCGCAGACCTTCGACGTGGTGAACCGCCGCTGGATGGTCGGCAGCGACGGCGAGATCTATCACTACAACTATTTCGATCCGCGGCAGCGGCAGTTGAGCGCCGTGTCGATCTACGACTTCGATGCGGCGATGAGCCGGCTGGAGCGCCGCGTCTACGCGGAGCGCGCCATCTACGTCGGTGCCCGCGGCGGTGCCCCGGTCGACGCGTGGCACGTCGAGCAGGGGTGGACGCGCGAGTTCGACGATCAGGGAGAGACGAGCGCATTCAGTACGTTCGCGGAATCGCAGGTGGCCATCGAGCCGGCCGCGTACTTCGCGACGCAGCCGCCCGACC
>WHTV01000024.1 GCA_009377535.1 Kiloniellaceae bacterium | reverse complement strand
CTCCTCCTGCCCAGCGGGCTTCCTGACGCGATGACGCTCCGCCATAGTTTGAGAAGTCCGGGTTAAGGGCCGATGCCCTTCATCCCGCTGCACGACACCACGCCGCGCTACCTCTTGGCGCGGCCCTGGACCACCTGGGCGCTGATCGCCGTCAGCACCCTCGCCTTCCTCTACCAGGTCGCCGACGGCGACGAGGCTTTCGTGCGCCTCGTCTACGGGCTCGGCGTCATTCCGGCGACCCTCACCGGCAGCGCCGAGCTGTCGCCGCTGCTCGTCATGGCCGATCCGCTGGTGACCCTGCTGTCCTACCAGTTCCTGCATGGCGGCTTCATGCACCTGGCCGGCAACATGCTCTATCTCTGGGTATTCGGCGACAACGTCGAGGACGCCATGGGCCATGCCCGCTTCCTGCTGTTCTACCTGGTCTGCGGGGCGGCGGCGGCGCTGGCGCAGGTGGCCGCGGATCCCGGCAACGTGACGCCGCTGATCGGCGCCAGCGGCGCGGTCTCCGGCGTGCTCGGCGCCTACCTGATCCTGCATCCGAAGTCGCGCGTGCTGGTGCCGATCGTCTTCATTCCGGTCTACCTGCCGGCTTGGCTGCTGCTGATCTTCTGGTTCGGCTTCCAGTTCTTCGCCGCCTTCGGCGGACCGGCGGCCGACAACGTCGGCTGGTGGGCCCACATCGGCGGCTTCATCGCCGGCGCGGTCCTGATCTTCGCCTTCCGCTACCGCGCGGTGCCGCTGTTCGGCCTGCGTGATCCGCCGGGCGGCGTGACGCTCAGGCGCGGCGCGGTGTGGCGCTCGCGCGGCGACCGCCGCGGCCCCTGGGAGTAGCGTTGCCCGCCGCGGCCGGCTTACAGGGCTTTCGGCAGGTAGCGCGCGTACCAGGCGCTGACCAGCAGCACGAGGCCCAGCACGACGAAGACCGCCGGCAGCGGCGCCACGGTCAGCACTGCGGCGTAGGCCGCCGCAGGCAGCAGCTGCGAGGCCTCGATGTAGGTGCGGAACACCGAGGTCATCTCGGAGCGCTCGTAGTGGCGCACCGCGCGCAGGAAGGGGATGTTGCCGAGCGCGTCCAGCGCCGTCGCCCCCAGCGCCGCGAATACGAACAAGCCGGCGGTGACCAGCGGGCTCGGCTGCAGCAGGCCGGCGCCGATCGCCGTGAGCCCGCTCAGCGCCCCGGCGGCGATGATGATGCGGCGGATGCCGTGGCGCACACCGAGCCGGCCGAAGAAAGGCGCGAAGAACAGCAGCCCCTGCCCCGACGACAGCATGACCGCGACGATCACCTCGCCGCCGCCCTGCTGGACGATGTAGAGCGGCGGGTAGACGAAGAAGGTGGTCCAGAAGGTGCTGCGCCCGAAGGGGATGATCCAGGCGAGCCGCAGGCGCGGCTGGCTGAGGTAGCGGCGGATGTTGTTCCACGGCATCGGCGGGGTCTGCCGGGCCGGCGCCACCGTCGGGTTTTCGACGATGCGCAGGTACCAGAAGTAGCCGAGGGCGAAGAGCGCGAAGCAGGCGCTCAGCAGGCACACCGGCAACAGGCCGAAGCGGCTGTAGAGGAAGATGCCGAGCGCCGGACCGATGAACCACGAAATGCCGAGGAAGGCCAGGCGCAGCGGCTCGCTGGCGACGAAATCTTTCCGCCGGATGTAGTCGAGGATGTAGAGGTTGAGCGCGATGTTCACGCAGACCACCGCCAGGCTGCGAACCTGCAGCGCGGTCACGAAGGACAGCGCCTCCGACAGCAGCATCAGCAGGGGCGCGACCACCATGCAGAGGGTGCCGACCGAGAAGATCCACTTGCGGCGCACCGCCAGGAGCACGAGCGGCACCATGAAGCTGGTTGCGAAGGCGACCAGGCCGACGCCCGCGTAGACGAGGCTGATGGTGCGCGCCTCCACCAGCAGGGCGTGGGCCTCGAGCGGAATCACTCCGGCGATGACGGCGCGGGAGAATGCCTCGACGGCGGACAGCACCGCGAACTCGCGCGCGCCCGGCCGGTCGACCACGCGCAACCACATCGGAAACCGGATTTCCAAACGACTGACCCTGCAAGAACGGCTGCAGCGGTCCGTCCCGAACTCCGACGGTCCGGCCGCGTCACAGCTTCACAACTTGTCCGAATTGACAGCGCTTGACCAGAGGGCGCTGCCGGAAGGGCTTGCTACGCCGATGCCTTGATGGCCGGCAGCAGGTCGCCCAGGATCCTGGCGACCTCGCCCGGCTGCTGCCTGAACTGCAGGCCTACCAGGCGTCCGCGCTGCCACACCACGCTGGCCGTGAGGCCCTCGAAGCGGTTGCCCAGCAGGATGACGTTGCCGGCACAGTCCCGCGCATCGTTGAGCGCCACCTTGGCGCCGCCGAGGGACATGTTGAGGATGGTGCAGTCGATCTGGCGCTGGCCGCTTTTCAGCGTGCCCGGCCAGAGGACCGAGCGGCGCAGATAGCGGCGCCGCCCTTCCTCGTCGCCCAGGTGGGTGAGGATCTCCTGGAACACTGCGTCCAGGGTCTCCGCATCGCCCTCGAAGCCCAGTTCGGCGTGGTCGCCGTCGCGGCCCGTCACGCGACAGGACAGCTGTCCGAAGCCGCGGATGGAGAGGAACAGCGCCTCCTCGCCGCCGAGGGCTTCGAGCAGGCGCACCCGCGCACCCCCGCGCGAGAGGCTGACGATCTCACAGGTGACGGTGCCGTCCTGGCCCTGCAATAGGGCCGGCGCCTTCACTGAGATCCGTTGTTCCGCAATATTCACTTCAGCCATCATGCGGGAATTATTGCGCCTGTCTGTTAACAAGTGGCGAAGAGCGCAAATTACTGAAAATGCCCGGCACTCCGAGGCAAAGCCTCATCGAAGGCTCAGGTCCTTTACTCAGCGGCGACCGGCGCGAAGACCGGGCCGCCCGGCATGATGCGCAGGCCGGGGCGCAGGTGGCGGAAGGGCAACTCGCGGTTGTCGAGCACCACCGGCCCCGGCGAGACCACCACCAGGACGGCCTCGGCGAGGGGCTGAAAGTCGGCGCGGAAGTGGACCGAGGACTTGAGCGCCAGGATCTTCTGGTCGGCCGGCTCGACGCCGAGATGGCGCAGCATCGCCTGGTCGGCCAGTTGAACCTTGGCCGAGGCCACGGCCACCCGCACACCGCCGGTCTCCAGCAGGGCGGTGGGGCCGAGCTTCATGTGGGCGCCCTTGTAGAAGGGGCCGGTGCCGGTGCACTGGCCGTCGCCCAGGCGCAGCACCTTGAAGCTTGCCTTCAGCGGCGCGTCGCCGGGCACGCCCGAATGGCCGCCGAGGGAGAGCGGAATCTCCGCCCCCTCGCCCGCCGCATGGGCCGCCGCCGCTGCCGCGGGGTCATAGAGGTTGGCCAGCACGGCGCCTTCGGCCCCCTCGGCGATCAGCGCGCGCAGCAGGCCGGTGGTGTCCGAATTGCCGCCGCCGCCGGGATTGTCCTGGGCGTCGGCCAGCACCACCGGCTTGTGGCTGTGAGCGGCAATGCGCATGGCCTCGCGCACGGCTTCTGTCGGCTGCAGCGCCTCCAGCGCGAAAGCGGACTCGCGCTCGATGGCCGCCTCGAAGAGGCTGTCCGCAACAGCATCGGCAGCTTCCTGCGACCTGGCATAGGCGACGAGCGAGGCGCCGGCGCCGGGAAAGTCGGCCGGGCAGAAGCCACAGGCAAAGGAGATGCCGGTGACGCCGGGCTCCTGCGCCAGCAGCTGCACCTCGCGGTAGACCTCCTTGGCCGGCCCCTCGTAGGTGCAGCCGCTGGTCAGCGGGATCATGAAGGGCAGCTGGCGGAAGGCCTTGAACCGCCCGCCACGGCCCGCGATCAGATCATCGAGCTGCACCGCAGAGCGCCGCCCGGTCGCCGCCATGTCGACGTGCGGATAGGTGCGGTAGATCTCCAGCACGTCAGCGAAGGCGACCATTTCCGACGTCACGTTGGCATGGAGATCAAGGCTCACCGCCAGCGGCAGGTCGGGGCCGATCACCTCGCGCACCCGGCGCAGCATTTCGCCCTCGCCGTCGTCGACATGCTCGGCCACCATGGCGCCGTGCAGGTCGAGGTAGAGCCCGTCGAGGTCCTTCAGCGCCGCCAGATCCTCCAGGATCTGGGCGACGATGCGCTCGTAGGCGTCCTCGGTGACGTGGGCCGAGGGCGTTGCATTGCACCACGACAGCGGCAGCAGCGCGTGACCCTGCGCCCGGGCGGCCTCGACGAAGCCGGCTACCGGAATGTTGATGCCCTTGATGGCCTCGAACAGCGGCTCGCCGCGCGTCAGCCCCGGCCAGGCGCCCGGCCGCAGGAAGTCGTCATAGGTCGCCTGCGACGGCGCGAAGGTATTGGTCTCGTGCTGGAAACCGCCGAAGGCGATGCGTGCCATGATCCGTGATCCGGTCCTCAGATGTCGGCGTAGACGTGGGTTTCGGCCTCGGCGCCGGGGTGGGTGACCGCGCCCTTGTAGGCCGGGCCCACCGTCGCCGCGTAGCGCCAGATGGCGCCGGACTGGTAGTCGTGCTTGCGCGGCTGCCACTTGGCCTTGCGCGCGGCCAGTTCCTCGTCGCTCAGCTCGACGTCCAGCGTGCCGCTCTCGGCATCGATGACGATGATGTCGCCGGTCTCCAGCAGGCCGATGGGGCCGCCGACAGCCGCCTCCGGCCCGACGTGGCCGATGCAGAAGCCGCGCGTCGCGCCGGAGAAACGCCCGTCGGTGATCAGGGCCACCTTGTCGCCCATGCCCTGGCCGTAGAGCGCCGCCGTGGTCGACAGCATCTCGCGCATGCCGGGGCCGCCCTTGGGGCCTTCATAGCGGATGACCAGCACCTCGCCTTCCTTGTAGGAACGCTGCTCGACCGCCTCGAAGGCATCCTCCTCGCAATCGAAGACGCGGGCGGGGCCGCGGAACTTCTGGTTCTTCATGCCGGCCACCTTCACGATGGCGCCTTCCGGGGCGAGGTTGCCTTTGAGGCCGACGACGCCGCCGGTGGGCGTGATGGGACTGGCGCAGGAGCGCACGACGTCCTGGTCGCCCGGCAGGGTGACGCCGGCCAGGCTCTGCTCGATGGTCTGGCCGGTGACGGTCAGGCAGTCGCCGTGCAGGTAGCCGCCATCCAGCAGGGCGCGCATCATGATCTGCACGCCGCCGACCTCGAAGAGATCCTTGGCGACGTATCGCCCGCCGGGCTTCAGGTCGGCGATGTAGGGGGTCGAGCGGAAGATCTCGACCACCGCCTCGAGGTCGAAGTCGATGCCGGCCTCGTGCGCGATGGCGGGCAGGTGCAGGCCGGCGTTGGTCGAGCCGCCCGAGCAGGCGACGATGCGCGCCGCGTTCTCCAGTGACTTGCGGGTGACGATGTCGCGCGGGCGGATGCCCTGCGCCAGCGCGTGCATCACCGCGTGGCCCGAGGCCTCGGCATAGGCGTCGCGCGATTCATAGGGTGCCGGGGCGCCGGCCGAGCCGGGCAGCGCGAGGCCCATGGCCTCCGACACGCAGGCCATGGTGTTGGCGGTGAACTGGCCGCCGCAGGAGCCGGCCGAGGGACAGGCCGCGCATTCCACCGCGTGGAGGTCTTCGTCCGACATGTTGCCGGCGGAATGCGCGCCGACCGCCTCGAAGACGTCCTGCACCGTGATGTCCTTGCCGTTCAGGCGACCCGGCAGGATGGAGCCGCCGTACATGAACACCGAGGGCACGTTCAAGCGCACCATCGCCATCATCATGCCGGGCAGCGACTTGTCGCAGCCGGCAAGGCCGACCAGGGCGTCGTAGCAGTGGCCGCGCATGGTCAGCTCGACGGAATCGGCAATGAGGTCGCGGCTGACCAGGGAGGACTTCATACCCTGGTGGCCCATGGCGATGCCGTCGGTGACGGTGATGGTGCAGAACTCGCGCGGGGTGCCGGCGGCGGCCTTCACGCCGCGCTTCACAGACTGGGCCTGGCGCGACAGCGAGATGTTGCAGGGGGCCGCCTCGTTCCAGCAGGTCGCCACGCCGACGAAGGGCTGGGAAATCTCCTCCTCCGTCATGCCCATCGCATAGTAGTAGGAGCGATGCGGCGCGCTCTGCGGGCCGACGGAGACGTAGCGGCTCGGCAGCTTGGACTTGTCGAAGGTGGGATTGGATTTGGAATCCAGCGGCATGGCGGACGGCTCCCTCTTTGATCCCGTTATGTTTTTGGAGATTTAGCCGGAGGATAGCGGGCGCGGCGGGGCGCCACCACCGCGAAATGCGAATGGCGCTATGCATGAGGGGGCCGGCTGGGCCGGCCCCCTCTGCGGCGAAAAATCAGGCGCTGGGCTTCAGGACCGCTTGGAAAGCGCCTTCCAGGCCAGCGGTAGCCCGGCGGCCACCAGCGCCAGCTTCAGCAGGTCGCCGAGCAGGAAGGGCGTCAGGCCCCATTCGAGGATCGGCTTGTCCCAGCCGAAGAGCACGCCCAGCCACAGCAGGCCCGGCAGGTAGAGCACGACGTTGCCGACCAACATGGCGAGTGCCGCGGTAAGGACGTTGCGGTCCCAGCCGCGCTCGGCCAGCCAGCCGCAGGCGGCGGCCGCCAGGACGTAGCCGACGAGGTAGCCGCCGGTCGGGCCGGCCATGTAGACGAGGCCGATGCCCTTTTCCGGCGTGCCGGCGAAGACCGGCAGGCCCATGGCGCCCTCGGCCAGGTAGAGCAGCACGGTCACCGCGCCCAGGCGCCAGCCGTAGGCCATGCCGACGGCCAGGACGCCGAAGGTCCCCATGGTGAGCGGCACCGGGTAGAAGGGCACCTGAATCTTGGCGCAGGCCCAGAGGAACAAAGAGCCGACCACTGCCAGCAGGCTTGCCCGCAGCAGGCCGCTCATCTCGCCGAGTTTGCCCGCGCGCGGCCAGAGGGCCGCCGCCAGGGTATCGTGCCGTCCCTGCAGATCCGTCATTGCCATGTCGTGCCGTTCCCTTCCGTCCCGAGGTAGTCCTTAGCGCGCTCCGCGCCCCCTCTTACAGCGCCCGGCAATAGCGGCTGTCAAGCATCAGGTCCTTGCGCGGCCCCGTCACCTGCCAGATGACGCGCCAGCCGGCAGCGTCGAGCACCGTGAAGTCGCCGTCGTAGCGGTCGGGCGCGCAGAGGTGCGTCGCGGTCCAGCAGCCGGCGCTCAGGTCGAGATCGTGGAAGAAGCGGCCGTCGCTGAAATGCACCGCCGCCCGGCCCGGCGCCGGAAAGCCGTAGCGGTAGGCCTGCAGCGCCGGCCCCGCATAGCCGCCGATGACGAGCTGGCCCTCCTCGCGGTACAGCAGCCCGGCGCCTTCGGCGGTGAAGGTGGCGCTGCCGGTCAGCCGACCCTGCTGACCGGCGCGGCGATCCTGCACCCGCCGTTCGAGATGCCATTTCCCTTGAAGAAACGTCCTCAGATCATTGATCTGTAGGAGCTTCTCACGCCCCTCCACGGCCCGGTATCCGGTCAGGCCGAGGCCAGGCGCTCGAGAGCCGTCTGGAGCTTCGACATGGTCTGCTGGTTGTCGGCCAGGCGCTCGCGCTGCTCCACCACCACCTCTTCCGGGGCCTTGGCGAGGAACTGTTCGTTGGACAGCTTCTTGTCGAGCTTCACGATTTCGCCCTTCAGCTTGTCCACCTCCTTCTGCAGGCGCTGGCGCTCCTGCGCCAGGTCGATGACCTCGGCGAGCGGCAGCACCAGGGAGCACTCGTCCAGCACGTCCTGCACCGAGCCCTTGGGGACCGCCTGGTCGAAGGCGATGGCCTCGACCCGCGCCAGGGTCTTGATGAGCGCCTCGTGGTCGGCGAGGCGCGCCTTGGAGCTTGCGGAGGCCTCGTTGACGATGAGGGCGATTCGCGCCCCCGGCGGCACGTTCATCTCCGAGCGCACGGCGCGGATCTGGCCGATCAGGCGCACCACCCAGCCGAGGGTGGCGTCCGCCTCGGTATCGATGAGGCCGGCCTCGAAGGTCGGCCAGGGCGAGAGGGTCATCAGCCCCGCGTCGCCCCCGCCGGTCTGCTGCCAGAGCTCCTCGGTGAGGAAGGGCATGATGGGGTGCAGCAGGAAGAGCGCCCGATGCAGCACCCAGAGCGCCGTTGCCCGGGTTTCCGCCTGGGCCGCAGCGGCATCGCCCTGCAGCAGCGGCTTGGCGAATTCCAGGTACCAGTCGCAATAGGTGTTCCAGATGAACTGGTAGAGCGCCTGGGCCGCCTCGTTGAAGCGGTAGTCCTCGATGGCGCGGCGCACCTTGGGCTCGGCCTGGGCGAGCTGGCTGACGATCCAGCGGTTGACCCGCTGCTTGTTGGCGGCGGGATCGAAGTCCGGCCCGTAGCGGCAGTCGTTCATCTCGCAGAAGCGCGCCGCGTTCCAGATCTTGGTGCAGAAGTTGCGGTAGCCCTCGATGCGGCTCTCGGCCAGCTTGATGTCGCGGCCCTGCGCGGCCAGCGCCGTCAGGGTGAAGCGCACCGCATCGGCGCCGAACTTGTCGATGAGGTCCAGCGGGTCCAGGACATTGCCCTTGGACTTCGACATCTTCTGGCCCTTCTCGTCGCGCACCAGGGCATGGATATAGACGGTGTGGAAGGGCACCTCGCCGCCCATGAAGTGCAGCCCGCTCATCATCATGCGGGCGACCCAGAAGAAGATGATGTCGAAGCCGGTCACCAGCACGTCGCCCGGATAGTAGCGCTGCAGCGCCGCCGTCTCCTCCGGCCAGCCGAGCGTCGAGAAGGGCCACAGCGCCGAGGAGAACCAGGTATCCAGCACGTCGGGATCGCGGCTCAGCGCCACCGCCTCGCCGTAGTGCGCCGCGGCCAGCCCGGCCGCCTCGCCCTCATCGTGGGCAACGAAGACCGCGCCGTCCGGCCCGTACCAGGCCGGCACCTGATGGCCCCACCACAGTTGGCGCGAGATGCACCAGGGCTGGATGTTGCGCATCCATTCGTAATAGGTCTTTTCCCACTGCTTCGGCACGAAGGCGGTGCGCCCCTGCTCCACCGCCGCGATGGCGGGCTTGGCGAGGGTGGCGGCATCGACGTACCACTGGTCGGTGAGGAAGGGCTCGATCGCCACGCCGGAGCGGTCGCCGTGCGGCACCGTGTGGCGGTGGGCGTCGATCTTCTCCACCAGGCCGAGGGCTTCCAGGTCGGCGACAACGCGCTTGCGCGCCTCGAAGCGCTGGAGGCCGCGGTAGGGCTCCGGCACGCTGTCGTTCAGATGCGCGTCACGGTCGAAGACGTTGATCATTTCCAGGTCGTGGCGCTTGCCGACCTCGAAGTCGTTGAAGTCGTGCGCCGGGGTGATCTTCACCGCGCCGGAGCCCTGCTCGGGGTCGGCATAGTCGTCGGCGACGATGGGGATGCGCCGGCCGACCAGCGGCAGAACGGCGTGCTTGCCGACGAGGTCCCGATAACGCGCGTCCTCCGGATGCACGGCAACGGCGGTGTCGCCCAGCATGGTCTCCGGACGCGTCGTCGCCACCGTGATGAAGCGGTCTGCCTCTCCCTCGATCTGGTAGCGGAAGTGCCAGAGGTGGCCGTCCACCTCCTGCTGCTCGACCTCGAGGTCGGAGATCGCCGTGTGGAAGCGCGGGTCCCAGTTCACCAGGCGCTTGTCACGGTAGATCAGGCCCTCGCGGTAGAGGCTCACGAAGACCTTCAGCACCGCCTCCGAGAGGCCCGCGTCCATGGTGAAGCGCTCGCGCGCCCAGTCGCAGGAGGCGCCGAGGCGGCGCAGCTGGGTCAGGATGGTGCCGCCGGACTCCTCGCGCCAGGCCCACACGCGCTCGACGAACTCCTCGCGGCCGATCTTGCGGCTGTTGCCAGGCGCCAGCGGCATGCCGCGGTCGAGCTCGATGCCCTCACCGGCGAGTTGGCGCTCCACCACCATCTGGGTGGCGATGCCGGCATGGTCGGTGCCCGGCTGCCAGAGCACATCCTTGCCCTGCATGCGCTGGTAGCGGACCAGGATGTCCTGGATGGTGTTGTTGAGTGCATGACCCATGTGCAGGCTGCCCGTCACGTTGGGCGGCGGGATCATGATGGTGAAGGGTTGCTTGGTGGCGTCGAGCTTCGCGGAAAAGGCGTCCGCGGCCTCCCAACGGGAATACTGCCGATCCTCGACCTCGTTGGGCCGATAGGTCTTATCCAGCATCGCTGGCGGTCCTCTTAAACTGTCGACTTGGTGCAGCGCGCGAGCGCGCGTCAGCGCAGGGGTCTAGCAGATGGGGCAGACTTGCGCCATAGGGCGGGGTGGGTCAGCTCTCTGTCGAGAGCATGGCAAGGATCGTGCCGCCCCGCCGCCGTCACCCTCGGCCTTGAGCCGAGGGTCCATAGGGCCACGTCACGGAAGCGCGAAAATGGATGCTCGGGCCAGGCCCGAGCATGCCAATAGAGTGGCAGCAAGACTTGAGAGTATGCCGATAACCTCTTGATTGTCCTACTGATCCTCGGCGCGCCGTACCATCTTGCGAATCTCCTCGCGAACGACGCGTTCCACCAGATCGGGGAGATTGTCGTCCAGCCAGCCCTTCAACTCAGGGGCCAGGGACTGACGCACCAGGTCCTCCAGAGTGCGCCCGCCACCGATGGCGATGGCGTCGCCCTGGCGGTTGGCCATGGCTGCCTTGGAGACCGCGGCCAGGGAGGCCGTGGCCGCAGCGGCGGTCAAGGCGGAGACGAAGTCGCTTCCCTCGCCGGCCGGGGCCGGCACCCGGGAGCCGGCGGCTTCCGCGTCTTCCTCGGCAGCCTCTTCCTCGCTGGCGTCTTCCTCGGCAGCGTCGTCTGCCGGAGCCGCTTCTTCCTGGGCCTCCGCTTCGGGGGCTTCTTCGGCGGCGGCCTCTTCGGCCGCGGCCTGCACTTCCTCTGCAGCCTCCTCGAGCGCCTCTGCGGCGGGCTCTGGCTCGGGCTCTGGCTCCGGCTCGGCTTCCGCAGCCGCTTCGTCCGCTTCTTCTGCCGGCGCCTCGGGGGCTTCGGACGCAGCTTCCTCCTCGGGCGCGGCTTCGGCTTCCGACGCCGCTTGCGGCGCCTCTTCTGCTTCCAGGTCGACGATGCTGCCGTCGTCGGCCACCATCTTGGTCAGATCGAGGATGTTGTCGGCCCCTGCGCCGGACACGGGAGGCGGCGGCGCCGACTCAGCGGGCGCAGCGGCAGCCGGCGCAGCGGCGCGCTCCGCTGCCGGCTCGGCCCGGGCCGTGGGCGGGGCCGATGGCGCGGCTTCCGCGGGATTTGCGTCCTGCGGGTCATCTTCAGAAATAATCCGCCGAATGGAGGCAAGAATCTCCTCCATCGTCGGTTCGTTCTGCGCTTCCGGCTTGCTGCTCATGCCTCTCCGGCCACTGCGGCCCCAAAAATCCAGGTCCAAAAAGCGACGAAGTCATCCGCCGTCTGCAAGGTCTTGTAACACTGGATAGCCGGAAAGCGGAAATTTTCTATTAACCAAACGGACTAGGTCGTGTGGACAGTTATCTGACCCATAGGATGGTAGCGGCCAGTGCGATCATGGAGAGGTAGTTTCTGGCGGTTTTCTCGTATCGGGTGGCGACGCGGCGGAACTGCTTGAGCTTGGAGAAGCAGCATTCGATCAGGTAGCGCTGGGCGTAGAGGTGCTTGTCGAGCGGATATTTGCGTGCGCGCGAGGGATTGTTGGGGATCACAGCCAGCGCTCCCTTGCGGGCGATGGCTGTTCGCAGGCGATCGCTGTCATAGGCAGCGTCGGCCATGACGATCTCGGCGGGCAAGCCCTCGATGAAGGCATCGGCCTGGGGGGCGTCGCCCTTCTGGCCGGCCGTCAGCACGAAGCGGACCGGGCAACCGAGGCCGCGCACGGCCATGTGGATCTTGGTGCTCAAGCCGCCACGGGAGCGGCCAAGGGCCTGATCTTCAGCCCCTTTTTTGCGCCCGCAGCGTGCTGATGGGCGCGAACGATGGTGGAATCGACAATCAGATATTCGAAGTCCGGGTCATCCGCCATCGCTTCGAAGATGCGCCACCAGACGCCCTTGCGGCTCCAGCGGCTGAAGCGGCGGAAGACGCTGTTCCACTCCCCGAACACTTCGGGCAGGTCGCGCCAGGGCGAGCCCGTGCGCACGATCCACAGCACCGCCTCGATGAACATCCGATTGTCTCGACCCGATGAGCCGCGCGTGCGCTCGTTGCCGATGATGTGCGGCGATATCCGCTCCCACTGCTCGTCGCTCAGGACAAGGCGCTCCAGAACACCCAAGACTGCCTCCCAAAAAGCAGTCTTGAATCACATCTGCGCGACCTTGGGAATCCTAAGAGTCCACACGACCTAAAGCATCCTCTAGTCCTCGGTGCCCGGGGCCTCGAGGCCGAACCACTTCTCGCGCACCGCGCGATAGTCCGTCTCGGGATCGTAGACCGCCGTGGCAAGGCTGAGGTCCGCTGCGGTCATGCGGCCGATCGCGGAGAGCACCTGGAAGCTGGCCACGACCTCGTCGCGCTGGGCGCCGACCAGACTGACCTGCGCATCCAGCAACTCCTGCTCGGCATCCAGCACGTCGAGCACCGTGCGCGCGCCGACGGCATTCTCCTGGCGTACGCCCTCCAGGGCGATCTCGTTGGCGCGCACGCTCTGCTGCAGCGAGGCGATCTGCGCGCGCGCGGTCTCCAGGTCCTCCCAGGCGGAGATGGCGTCCTCGCGGGCCTGGCGCAGGGCCTGGCGCACCTGCAGACGGCGTTGGCTGGCGACCTGCTTGGCCTCGCGCACCCGGCTCGATACCCCACCCTGCTGATAGAGCGGCACCCTGACCACGGCAAGGACCTCGGCGGTGGTGCCCTCGCTGGTGCGGGTGGAACGTTCATGCTGGTAGCCGACCGAACCCTGCAGTTCGACGGACGGCAGCAGTTCGCCTTCCACCTCCCGCACGCTGCGCTGCGCGACCAGTTCGTCGAAACCCGCGGCCAGGACCGAGGGATTGGCGGTCTCGGCAATGTCGACGACGGCGGGCTGACCCTCCGGCATCCCGCCGGGCAGTGGCGGCTGCTCCAGCGTGCCGGGATAGATGCCGACCACTCTTTCGAAGGTGGCGCGGCTGGAGCTGAGATTGCCCTGGGCGCCGATACGGTCGGCGGTCGCGCTGGACAGGCGGCTCTCCGACTGCGCGATGTCGGTGCGCGTCAGCTCGCCCACGTCGAAGCGGTCCTGGGTCGCCTCGAGCTGGCGGGTGAGAACCTGCTCGTTGTTGAGGTTGAGGTCTAGCACCGACTGGTCGCGCCACACGTCCGCATAGGCGGTCACCGCGCTGACCAGAACGTCCTGCTCGGTCACCGCCAGGCGGGCGCGCTGCGCCAGCACCTCGTTCTCGGCCCGCTCGGTGCCCGCTACCGTGCGCCCGCCGCGATAGAGCGGCTGGGTCAGGGTCAGGTCGGCACTGGCCGGGCTGCGGCCCTCGGTGTCGTCGGTCGGCCGGACGTCGTCGTCATAGGCCTTGCCGCCGGTGCCCTGGGCTTCCAGCCTCGGCCGCCAGCCGGAGAGCGCCTGGGGCACTCGCTCGTTGGTCGCGCGCAACTCGGCCCGCGCGGCACTGAGGGTCGGGTTCGACTGGTAGGTCTGAACCAGCACCTCTTCCAGAGACTGAGCCGCCGCCGGCAGGCTGCCATAGATCCCCGCAATCACGGTCAGAGAGCCCGCCAGGAGGCTCGCCTGCCGCACGACTGTCATCGATCGCATCCGTCCGCTATCCCCGTTCTAAAGAAAAAGTCCGGCCCTTGTGGAATGAGACCGGCCCCCCTTGCTTGGTCGTATCTGAGAAAGGCCATCGTCCACTTCAAGCCAAAGCCAAAGCCGAAGCCGCTAGAAGACGAAGCCCGGTTGCCGCGCCAATCCCGGCAACACCGGCGTCGAGGCGTCGAAGAGCGTGCGCCCCGAAAAGCTGTCGCCGGTACGCTGGATCAGCATGCCGCGGCCGAGCCCCGTGGTGTCGATCACCACCGCGGCCAGGCGGCCGCCGTCCGCAAGCTGGCGCTTGATCCCCACCGGCACCTCCGACACCGCGCCCTGAAAGACGATCACGTCATAGGGTGCCTGCTTCTGGTAACCGGCGTCGAGCGCGCCCTCGACCACCACCGCGTTGTCCACGTCGAGGGCGTTGAGCGTCCGGTTGGCCATATCCATAAGGCTGCGGTCGCTTTCCAGGCCGACCACGGTCTGTACCAGCCGGGCCAGCACCGCGGTCGAATAGCCGGTGGCACAACCGACATCGAGGGCCATGTCATCGGCCTGCGGCGCCGCCGCCTGCAGCAGCCGCGCCAGTACCATCGGCTCCATCAGATAGCGTCCGGGGATCACTTCGAGGTCTTCGTCGATGTAGGCGATGCCGCGCTGGGCCTCGCCGACGAAAGCTTCCCGCGCCACCGCCTCGAAGGATTCGACGATCCGTGGGTCCGTCACCTTGTTGGTGCGGATCTGGCTCTCCACCATGTTGAGGCGCGCTGCTGCAAAGTCCGTCATCTCGACAACCGTTCCGCGTTGCTAGGGCCCTGAGGCCATTTCGGCCTTGGTTTATAAGCGCCTATGCGCGCGAAGACAACGCGGCAGAGCCCTCGCCCGGAGCCTCGCAGCCAACTTGACCCAAGCGAAACCCGGCAGTATAGCTTCGGCCCTTCACCGCCGGCCCGGTGGGAGAGTGGTTATCCAGAGGACTGCAAATCCTTGCACGCCGGTTCGATTCCGGCCCGGGCCTCCACCCCCCAGATTTCAATTCCCGCGACGCCCGCTGCCCCTGGCGGGGCGTCCGGCCGCACCAAGGCCGGCAGCCCGTCAGCGCGCCATCGCCAGCAACAGGCTGTACCAGCCGTAACCGACCGCCGAGAAGAAGAAGGCAAAGGTTCCGAGCGCCGCCAGGCCGCTGGCCAGACGCTCCCACAGCGCCGGCTGAAGTCCGTCGATCCTGTAATCCTGCATATCCGCTCTCCCCTGCTTGATATCGGCCTGATGCCGAGCGCGCCCACGCGCGCCTTTGCACAGACCCTGAAGCTAAGCTGCGAAGCTCTGGTTCGTCAAGAACAAAACATGAACATATGCCCGACCTTATGGCTTGCCCCCGGCGCCAGGCGCTCCCTACACTCTTGCATCAAGCCTTCGCGCTTACGCTTGGGTCCCTGGTGGTGACCGCCTGACCGCCCGGACGAGAGGCCAGCGGCAGATGCCGCAACCTCGCGCAGAACGGAGACCAGCACCATCACACAGGACATCCTCCTTTGCCTGCCCGAGCCGCTGCATCCCGTCAGCCGGATGTTTCTCGAGCACTGGCTGGCAGGGGATCTGGCGACGGCCGAGTTTCTGCGCTGGTTCCACATGCCCAATTCCGCCTACCTCGCGGTGACGGAATGCATTATGGCGGTGGTCGTGGGCGCCTGAGGCGGCCTTTCGCGACAGGGAGCCGGAAAAGAGCGGTTTCCATGCCGCAAAAACTTTGCAGCCCTTGAAGCGGTTTGATATAACCCCGCTTCGCCGCGCCGGGGCCCGCCCCGGCTCGCCGATCGAATCCTGATCCGCGGTAGCTCAGTTGGTAGAGCGGGTGGCTGTTAACCACCATGTCGCAGGTTCGAGTCCTGCCCGCGGAGCCAATACGATGAAGGGGCTGGCCGTCAACGGCCGGCCCCTTCTTCTTTCCCGCCTACTTCTGCAGGCCGACGTAGTCGATCATGTCGGCCAGCGAGCCGATCGGCTGCGGGCGCCCCGGCACCTTGATGCCGGCGCCGGTGACCCGGTCGTGGTAGCGGTTGTTGATGAAGCTGTTGGGGTCGTGCTTCAGGAAGCCGAGAATCGTCTCGGCGACCAAGCGGCTGCCGACGGCGCCCAGCGAGTCGCCGTTCTTCTGCACCTTGGCCTCGCGCAGCACGTAGTACCAGAGCGGCGTGCGGCGCTGGAAACGGCCCCGCGCCATGGCCTCCTCCACTGCCGGCGGCTCGCCGTCGGTCAGCTCGTTTTCGAGCAGCGGCACGATGCCCATGGCGCCGGCAACCGCCTGCCCGGTCGGCACGCTCAGCAGGTAGCCGCGGCAGAGATTGCGCTGGGCCAGATGGCGGATCATCGCCGCCGGCCCGGAAGCACCCTCGAAAGGCAGGTCGAAAAGGCCCTTGGAGATCAAGGGATCGATCTTGCGCGCCATCTGCGGCGCCGGCTGGACGGGAAACTCCAGGAAGTTCGCCCAGCGGATCCGGTTCTCGTCCTTGAGCCGCCACCCGCCGCCGACCTCCTCGAGCAGATCGTCAGCGGGCTCGCGCGCGACCGAGACGCCGAGGATGTCCTCGATGTTCTTGGTCGCCGAGCTGCCCAAGCGATAGGACGGCCGGATCATGGAGTGGCCGAAGCGGAAGCCGGCCACCGAGAACTCGATCGGCATGTAGAGCTCCACGCCCCCGGTGCCGGGTCCGAAGAAGAAGGGGCCGTTGCGGATCAGCTCGTTCACCACATCGGCATCGCAGACCCGCGTCAGATAGTCGTGGGCGACGATGTATTGGTAGGTCCAGCGCACGATCTGGCGCGCCTTGGAGTACTTCTGCGCCGGCGAGGGCGCGCCGCCGACCAGGTCGACCACCTTGTTGTGGAAGGCGGCAAAGGCGGCGTGCAACTGGCTGACGTTGACGTTCTCGTCGTTGCGCCCGTCGCCGATGCGGGCGGTCCGGCCGTCGCGCGGCAGGTCGACCAGGCCGCTGCCGAGATCCTGCAGTTCCAGCTTGCCGCTGGTCGGATCGTAGAGGGCCGCGGCTTCGGTGTCGCTTTCGGCAACCAGGGGCGGACCGTCCCCGTAGAGGCTGTCGAGGTCGAGCTGCGGGCGGCGCCCGTTCTTCAGCGTCGCGACCACGGTCTCGGGCGAGAGCGGCGTGATGGGCAGCGGCCGCCCGTCCGCCTGGGAAATCCGGCTGATACCATGCTCACGGTCGGTGCGTGCCGTGACGTCGTGGTCGATGAACTGGCCGAGGTAGGTGAAGGCCGCCGGGATCGGCGAGTCGAGCGAAGGGTCGGGCGGCGTCGCGGCATCGCCCATCGCGTCGCCAAGTTCCAGCAGGGCATCGGTCGTGCGCTCGCTGACCGGGAGGAGGCAGTCCTCGGACGCGGCCGCCTCAGGCAGCATGTAGCCGAAGGGCGTGCTGAACAGAAGCTCTCCGACGTCTTCGACGCCGCCGGAATGGGTGACATTCTTTAGCATGGACTCGATCTCCCCAGGGGAATGAGGTTGCTGAACTGCCCAATCCTTGCCCTCACAAGGCCGTGCCGAGGATAGGCACGCTCGGCCCAGGAGCTAGCTGGGCAGAAGCGGTGCGCCGCAGCGCACAATGCTTAGGCCTCTGCCCCTAAGGAGTAACCCGACCGACGACCGACGCTTCGCAGACAGCAAGTGCGCGCCTGCTTCCCGCAACAGGTATTGAACTTCCTGCGCTGACGATGCTGTTGCCTCTTGTGAAACGACTTCATTTTGCTTGAAGATACAGAGCGGATTCCGTCGTGGACCGAGTCGAAAAGCTCTTGTCCATCACAGGGGATGAAACCGCGCGTGAACCACTCCGCCTCAACGGCTCGTCATTCGATTGACAGACACTAGGAGCAAATAGGGGGACCTCCATGGCAACCAAACGAACTGCCGCCAAGAAGGCCGGCGCTAAGAAGATCGCGGCGAAGAAGACCGCCAAGAAGAAGGCCGCAGCCAAGAAGAAGGTCGCGAAGAAGACCGCGACCAAGAAAGTCGCTAAGAAGACCGCCGCCAAGAAGGCGGGCGCCAAGAGGATCGCGGCGAAGAAGACCGCCACGAAGAAGGCCGCGGCCAAGAAGAAGGTCGCCAGAAAGAAAGTGGCAAAGAAGCCCGCCGCCAAGAAGACCGCCGCCAAGAAGGTCGGAGCCAAGAAGATCGCTACCGCAAAGCGCGCGACCAAGAAGGCTGCCGTCCGCAAGGCCATGCACAAGGCGGTCGTCAAGGAGACGACGCCCGCACCGATGCCGGCCCCCGCGCCCATGCCGGCATCCTTTACCGGCCTAACCGGTGGGTCGAGCAGCGATGGGTCGAGCAGCGGCGGGTCGAACAGCTAGGACCGCACACGAGCGGTGAGTCGCTCAGCAGGTTGCCGGCAAGCGACCGGCCCGTGGCGCCGAGCTCCGGCAACCTGTTTGCTTGATGACGGTCTTCTCCGGAACATCTGACGGTCATTCTGTCGCACGATCAGAGGGCGACCAGCCGGTCCAGCAGCGCCTCGACGTCCTCCGGATCCTGATAGAGGCCGAAGCCGAGGCGCAGGCGGGTGCCCCGGAAATCAGTCGAGATGTCCGCCGCCTTGAGGCGTCCGTGCGCGGCCGCGGCCACCGCCTCATTGCCAAAGTCAAACGTCAGGAAATTGCCGCAGGGCTGCCGTTCGGGATCGAGCAGCAAGCATTCGAGCGGCAGTGCCGCGGCAGGCCGCGACCGCAGGCCCGCCAGAAAGCGGCACTGCAGATCCAGCGCATGGCGGTGAATGGCCGCCGCATCCAGTCCGAGCGCGTCCAGCAAGCCGAGCACCGCGCGCAGGCGATAGAGGCCGACGGGATCGAAGGTAGCGCCGAGAAAGCGGGCAGCGTCCGGCGCATAGGCCACGCCGCCGCTGTCGCCCAGTTCCAAGGCGCCGAAAGCCGCGTACCAGCCGGTGTCGCGCGGGCGCAGCCCGAAACCTGGGGGCACGTGCAGGAAGCAGGCGCCCTCGCCCGACATGGCGTACTTGTAGCCGCCGGCGAGGTAGAACGCCCGCTGCGCAATGCCGCCCAGATCGGTCGGCCGTGCCAGGAAGCCGTGGTAGCCATCGATGACGACGTAGGCCTCCGCACTCATGATGCGGCGCACCAGGCCGTCGAGATCTGCCACTGCAAATCCCGAGTTGAAGAACACCTGGCTGACGAAAATCAGGTCGTGGGAAGCGCCCGCCGCCGCGATGAAACGACGGGTGAAGTCGGCGAAGGGCTCGACCGGCACCCGTGTCACCGCCACCAGCCCGTCCTCTTCGAGGCGGGCCGCCTGACGGGTGAAGCTGTGGAATTCGCCGTCGCTGGTCAGAATGCGGACCGGGCGATCCAGCGGGAAGCAGGACAGCAGGCGGCGCAGGAACTCGTGGGTGTTGGGCGCGAAGGTGAGGCTCGCCGGATCATCGAGGCCAAGGTGGCCGGCGATGGCCCGCTGCACCGCCGGCACCACCTCGCCGAACACATGGGCCCATTTGCCGTCGGCCAGCCGTGCCGCGTCCTGCCAGCAGGCAAGCTGAGCGTCGAAGGTCACGTCCGGCCAGTAGTGGTGGCTGTGCGCCGCGAAGTGCAGGCGCTGCGGTGCCGCCTCCAGAAAGCGACTGAAGTGGGCCTTGTAGCTCGCCTGCGTGGTCACGTCTTGCCTGCCGCGTAGCGGTAGCCCATGGCGCTCAGCAGTGGCTCGGGCAGCGGCGGCAGGGCAGAGCGCGGGATGAGGAAGGTGGAGAGTGCGAAGAGGTCACCGAACACGCGCGAGCGCCGCGCCGTCTCGCTCAGGTAGTCATGGCCCGAGGACCCGCCGGTGCCGAGCTTCATGCCGATCATGCGCTGGGCCATCAGCGCGTGGCGGTAGCGCCAGGCAGTCATGGTCTCGTCGATGTCCATCAGCAGGCTGAGCAGGCGAAAGGGCAGCTGCAGGACCGGCTCGTCGCGGTACAGAGTGATGAAGAGCGCCGCCTGCAACGCCGGCAGGGAGAACCGCCAGGTACCCTCGGCCACCAGTTCGGCGTGGCGGTCTTCGTCGTAGATCGCCTCGAAGCGCGCCTGCGCCCCCGCCAGCGCCTCCAGTCCCGCCGAGCGCACCTCCGCCGACACTCCAGCGTTTTCGCGCAGGGACGCCGCGTCCTGCTCCAGCATCCGCGAAACCGCCGCGCGGTAGCTCTCCTGGAAGCGGTAGCCGCCGAGTTCGATGAAGGGCGTCCGCTCGAGCCAGGCCTCGAAACGGTCGCTAAGGCTGGGCCGCTGCTCGGCCGCCGCCAGCACCGCGCGATCGGCCGCGTTGAGGCTGGCGTCGACCGGCCGCGTCTCGGCGCCGGCACGGTCGCCACGCCTGAGGCCGAGGCCAACCTCGATGAGGCGGAACTGCAGCGACTGGAAGCCGGAGGACGGGAACAGCAGGTCGCGAAACTCGAGGAAATCCAGCGGCGTCATAGTCTCCAGCACGTCGAGCTGGCCGATCAGCAGCTTCACGATGCTCTCGATGCGCTCCAGCGCCGCGGCGACGCGCCCGACGTCGCGATCGTCGAGGCTCTCGTCGGCGAAAATCGCGTCGACCCGCGCCAGCTCGTGGAGGATCTGCTTGAACCACAGCTCGTAGGTCTGGTGCACGATGATGAATAGCATCTCGTCATGCGCCGGCGTGCCGTGGCGCGCGCTCTCCGGCGCCTGGGCGCCAAGCAGGCGGTCGAGCTGCAGGTAGTCGGCGTAGTAGAGCGGCGGCTGTTGCTTCTCGGCCAAATTATTCACCCCTCCAGCGCTGGATGGCCGTTGTGCGTGCTACGAGACGCGCCTTCGGCGCTCCTCGGCATGAGGATATTTCTTTGTGCCATCAAACGTTTACCTCATCCTGAGGAGTGCGGCCAGGCAGCAGCCCGGGCGCGCGTCTCGAAGGACGCACACGGCCTGTGCAGCCTGTCTCAACAGCGGACTCTACAGTCCTGCGCCCGTTCAAGCAGCCCTGAAGGCGACCTGGCTGATCGGCGGCAGGTGGGACGAGAGCAGGCGCCAGTCGGCCCCGCCGTCGCGGCCGAGCCAGAGCGCCCCGGTGGTCGAGCCCATGGCGAGGGTCTCCCCCGCGCCGTCGACCTCCAGCGCGTGGCGATAGACCAGGTCGTAGGCGGTTTCCTCCGGCAGGCCCCGCGACAGGATCTCGAAGCTGGCGCCGCCGTCACGCGTACGCGTGACCACGAAGCGGCCGTCCACCGGCACCCGGCACTCGTCCTTCACCGCCGGCACGAACCAAGCGGTCTTCGGATCGGCGGGGTGGACGGCCACGGCAAAACCGAAGGCCGAAGGGTTGACGTCGTGGATCTGGACGAAGGTCCGGCCGCCGTCGTCGGAGCGGAAGATGCCGCAATGGTGCTGGCACCACACGGTGTCCGGCGCCGCGGCGCAGACCGCCAGGCGGTGCGGGTCCTGGATGGTCGGATCGTCGACCCGGTCCGGCGGCATGTAGGCCGCGGCGAGGCCCTTGCCGCCCAGCGTCCAGGTTTCGCCGTCGTCCTCGCTGCGCCAGACCCCGCCGCAGGAGATTCCAATCACCAGCCGGCGGCTGTCGCGCGGATCGACGCAGATCGAATGGATGCCGGGATCGTCGTAGCCGCCGCCGAACCACTCGGATCGCGAGGGCTGATTCCACAGAGCGTCCACCAGCTGCCAGGTCTCGCCGCGGTCGTCGGAGCGGAACAGCGCCCCCGGCAGAGTGCCGGCCCAGAGGCGGCCCGGCTGGTCCGCGCCGCCGGCAGCCAGGGTCCAGATCAGCGAGACGCTGGGGGCCTTCCCGCCCTTGCCATCTGGCGCGACGCCGGGGGGCGCAAAGGCCGGTGCCGGCAGCTCGCTCCAGCTGGCGCCGCCATCCTCCGAACGGTGCAGCTTGGCGCCGAAGTGGCCGAGGTTGAGCGCCGCATAGAGGCAGCCGTCGCGCGGGTCCTGCAGGAATGCGCTCACCGGATCGCCGAGAAAGCCGAGACTGCGCGGCGCCTGCGCGCCGGCACCATCGACGGCAAACAACCCCTTGCGGGTCGCTACAAAGAGATCTTCTGCCATGTCAATTCCGCCTACCCACCGGAAAGTGCCTGAAACACAAAGACTTCATCGTCCGGACGCACGGCATCGCTGAGCCCGTCCCGGTCGGCGATCATTGTCGCGTTGACGAAGACGTTCACATGGCGCCGCAGGCGCCCCTGGTCGTCGACAATGTAGGAGCGCAGCAGCGGCTTCTGTGCGAAGACTCCCGCCAGCACTTCGCCCACGCGCGCGCCGCCGACCTCGAGCGACGGCGCATCAAGATGGCGCTGAAGGTTGGCCGTGAAGGTGACGCGCGGCATGGATCTGCTCCTCGCCAGGCAGCCTGCCTTCGGCGCCACGCGATTTCAATTGTCAAAACACTGACAAACGAAGGCGATCGACGGGCGACTGCCTTGCCAGGCCCGCTCTTCGCCGCCAAGGCGGGCGCGCTGGGCGGCGATGTGAGCGTGCTGCAGGTCGATCTGTCGCATCGCGGCATCAACACCGACCTTGGCGAACCGGGGAACTACACGGAGCGAGCGCGTCGAAGCCTTCCTTCATCGGCTGGTACGTCCCTGAAAGGGCGGGCGGGAACCGCCCCGAACGACGTGCTCAATGTGGCGGCATTTCCATCCGGCTGCCCGAGCCATGCATCATGTCGCCCATCGATTCATGCATGATCTCCATCATGCGGGGGGCGTCGGGAACCTCTTCGGGGTCGCCGGGATAGCGCGACAGGACCTCGTCGATGAACCCGATTTCGTAGCGCTGGTCGACCACGATGTCATTGTTCATGCGCCGGAGGATCAGGTTGCTGGCGAACGGATCGGTATTGTAGTCCCTCGCCATGCGGAGGGCTGCCTTATGGTGGTCCATCATCGGGCGGACAAACTGGACGTCGAAGTCGGAGACGGTGAACTCGGGCGTCAGCCAGATATCGGCCGTGCTCGGCGGCGGCGCCTTGCGGAACCTCCAGGCATGCTCCAGCCCGTCCGTTCCGCGATCGAGCACCACCACTGTGGAATCGCCGAAGCCGGCGACCCGCCGGGGGCCTGCGCCCACCTTGTCCCGCACATCTTGGAGGACGCCGATCTCAAACTCCTGATTTGCGATGATCCCCTGCGCCAGCTGCCGGAGCACCGGGTTGCGGCCGCGGGGGTCGGCGAGATAGACCTCGGCCATGTCGACCGCCCCTTTGTGGTGGCGCCCCATCTGTTCCACGAAGGCAAGATCGACCTCTGCGATGCGGGTGTCGAGCCCCGCGTCCTTTGGAACGACATAGAGGTCACGGACAAGGCGGACGATGTGGGGATGCTCGTCGCCTTCGATTTCCTCCTCGTAGGACGACGCGGCTGCCGCGCCGGTCCAGGTGGCGGCCAGCAGCAGACCCGTCGCTGCGCCGAACCAGGGTCTCGTTCCGATGTTCATGACTTGCCTCCGTGTTAGGGCGTCCGCAGGTTGAACGCGGGTCCCGCCGCGCAGTTCCGAAGGAGGATCGGAAACGATGCTGTACTAGGAAGCACGCACAAGCGTTCCCCAGCACCGCGGCCGCTCAGGCGAGGCCTTCGGCGATGCGCAGCAGGTAGTCGCCGTAGTCGTTCTTGCGCAGCGGCTCGGCCAGGCGGCACAGGTCCTCGGTCGTGATGAAGCCCTTGCGCCAGGCGACCTCCTCGACGCAGGCGATCTTGAGCCCCTGACGGTGCTCGATGGTCTGCACGAACTGAGCGGCGTCGATCAGGCTGTCGTGGGTGCCGGTGTCGAGCCAGGCGTAGCCGCGGCCCAGACGTTCCACCTTCAGCTGCCCGGCCTCCAGATAACGGCGGTTGAGGTCGGTGATCTCGAGCTCGCCGCGCGCCGAGGGCTGCAGGTCGGCGGCGATATCCACCACCTGCTCGTCGTAAAAATAGAGCCCGGTGACGGCGAAGCGCGATTTCGGCTGGCGCGGCTTCTCCTCCAGGCTGACCGCCTGGCCCGCCGCGTCGAACCCGACCACGCCGTAACGCTGCGGATCGGAGACCTGGTAGCCGAAGACGGTGGCGCCGCGCTGCAGCCCTGCCGCGCGCATCACCACCTCCTGCAGGCCCTGGCCATAGAAGATGTTGTCGCCGAGGATCAGGCTGCATTTGTCGCCGGCGATGAAGTCGCGGCCGATGAGGAAGGCCTGGGCCAGGCCTCCCGGCTGCGGCTGCACCGCGAAGCTGAGGTTCAGGCCCCAGCGGCCGCCGTCGCCCAGCAGGTTGTGGAACAGCGGGGCATCATGCGGCGTGGTGATGATCAGAATGTCGCGGATCCCGGCCATCATCAGCACCGACAGCGGATAGTAGATCATCGGCTTGTCGTAGACCGGCAGCAGCTGCTTGCTGACCGCCAGGGTGACCGGGTGCAGGCGCGTGCCCGCGCCCCCCGCCAGAATGAGACCTTTCATCTTCCCCCTCTATGTCCGCGCCGCCAGCAGCGTCCGCAGCAGTTCAATGAGACCGCCTCGCCAGTCGATCGGACCCAGCCCGAAGGTCGCTTGAAACAAGCTGGAATCCAACGTGGAATCGACCGGCCGCCGGGCCGCGGTCGGATAGTCCGCGGTGGCGATGGGCCGCAACTCGGGGCCGGCGCGGCCGGTGAGCGCCTGCTGGCCGGCGAAGATCGCCCCGGCGAAGTCGTACCACGAGGTCCGCTCGGCCCCGGCGCAGTGATAGGTGCCATAGACTCCCGGGTCCAGGCGCTCGGCCACCGCGAGCACCGCTTCAGCGAGCGCGGCTGCCGGCGTCGGGCAGCCGAACTGGTCGGCGACGACGGAGAGCTCCGCACGCTCGCTGCCGAGGCGCAGCATGGTCTTCACGAAGTTGGCGCCAGCGGCGCCGAAGACCCAGGAGGTGCGCAGGATGACGTGCCCGGCGCAGACCGCCCGCACCGCCGCCTCGCCGGCCTGCTTGCTGCTGCCGTAGACGTTCAGCGGGTGGACGGAATCGTCCTCGCGGTAAGGGACACCCTTGGCGCCGTCGAAGACGTAGTCGGTGGAGAGGTGGATGAGCGCCGCGCCGCTCGCCTGGCAGGCCTCGGCGATATGGCCGGCGCCGTCGCGGTTCACGGCCATCGCCTTGGCCGCCTCGCTCTCGGCCCGGTCTACCGCGGTGTAGGCGGCGGCGTTCACCACCACGCCGTAGCCGCGGCCGACGGCCTCCATCACCTCCAGGCGCTGCGTGATGTCGAGCTGGCCGCGCGCAAGCGCCGCAATCGGCAGGCCGCGGGCATCCGCCAAGCGGCGGACTTCCCGGCCGACCTGCCCGTCGCAGCCGAGCAGCAGCAGCGGCCTGTCGGGGTCCGCTAGCATCTAGAGGGCTTTCTGGGCCTTCGCGACGCCGAGGCGCCCGCCCCGATAGCGTCCGGCCAGGATCGTCCGCCACCAGCCCTCGTTGTCGAGGTACCAGGCCACGGTCTTCCTGAGGCCGGAGGCGAAGCTCTCCCGCGGCGCCCAGCCCAGCTCCTGCTTGATCTTGGAGGCGTCCACCGCATAGCGCAGATCGTGGCCCGGCCGGTCCGCCACGAAAGCGATGAGGTCGCGTCGCGTGCCGCCGCTGCCGCCTGTCTCTGGGCGCGGGCGCAGCTCGTCGACCAGATCGCAGATCATGCCGACCACGTCGAGGTTGCGCAGCTCGCTGTCGCCGCCGACGTTGTAGGTCTCGCCGCGGCGGCCCTGCGTGAGGACCGCGACCAGGGCGCGGGCGTGGTCTTCCACGTGCAGCCAGTCGCGCACGTTCTCCCCCTTGCCGTAGACCGGCAGCGGCCTGCCTTCCAGCGCGGAGATGATCATCAGCGGGATCAGCTTCTCGGGAAACTGATAGGGCCCGTAGTTGTTGGAGCAATTGCTGGTCACCACCGGCAGGCCGTAGGTGTGGTGCCAGGCGCGCACGAAATGATCGGAGGCCGCCTTGCTCGCCGAATAGGGTGAATTGGGCCGGTAGGGCGTTTCCTCGGTGAACTGCCCCTCGGCGCCGAGGGCCCCGAAGACCTCGTCGGTGGAGATGTGGTGGAAGCGGAAATCACGCTGCGCCGCGCCCTCCAGTTCCTGCCACCAGGCGGTGGCGGTCTCCAGCAGGCGGTAGGTGCCGACCACGTTGGTCTGGATGAAGTCGGCCGCATCGTCGATGGAACGGTCGACGTGGGATTCCGCTGCCAGGTGCATCACGGCATCGGGACGCTGCTCGGCGAAGACGTCGCGCAGCGCCGGCCCGTCGCAGATGTCGATCTTGGCAAAGGCGTAGCGTGGGTTCTCCGCCGCCTCTTCCAGGGCCTCCGGCGTCGCCGCGTAGGTCAGCTTGTCTACGTTGACCACCTCCGCCTCGCCCTCTTGGAGCAGGTGGCGGATGACCGCCGAACCGATGAAGCCGGCGCCGCCGGTGACCAGGATCTTCATGGCCGGGCTCCCACTTTGGCTTGAAAAGCCGCGCTAACGCCCTTGGTCATATAGGAAAACCCTTGATAAATCTTTTAGCCGCGGCCAGCCGCGGTCGCGCTCGGAAAGCACCGCGCCGGCCCCCGCGGGCCAGTCGATGGCGAGGTCCGGGTCGTTCCACGCGAGGCCCTGCTCGGCTTCCGGCGCATAGAACTCGCTCACCTTGTAGAGCACCTCGGTGCCCGGCTCCAGGGTGCAGAAGCCGTGCGCGAATCCGACCGGAACGAAGATCTGGTTCCAGGCCGCGGCCGAGATCACGGCGCTGACGTGGCGCCCGTAGCTCGGCGAGCCCCAGCGCAGGTCAACCGCCACGTCGAAGACGGCGCCGCGCACCACCCGCAGCAGCTTTGCCTGGACCCGCGGCGGCACCTGGAAGTGCAGGCCGCGCAGCGTGCCCGCCTCGCCCGACAGCGAGTGGTTGTCCTGCACGAAGTCGGCCGCAATGCCCGCCGCCGCGAAGGCCTGCTTGCTGTAGGTCTCCGAAAAGAAGCCGCGATGGTCGCCGTGCTTCACCGGCGCGATCAGGCGAACCTCCGGAATCGCAAGGCTGGTCACCTGCATGCGGCAAAGTCTCCCCACAAAGTCGGCCGGCGGCGCGGCGCCGAATCGCCGCCCGGCTGGATTGATAGCGGATTCTGCCCGAGAAGCGCGGGATTTTCAGTCCGGATCGGCGGTCTCGGCGAGCGCCGCCGGCACGCGCGGCCGCACCAGGCGACCGACGATCATCGGCGCGACGAAGCCGACGATGGCGAAGGTCCACAGCCCGATGGCGAGCGGGCTGGCCCAGAGGATGCCCCAGTCGCCGTTCGAAATCTGCAGGGCGCGCCGCAGGTTGTCCTCCATCTGGTTGCCGAGCAGAATGCCGAGGATGACCGGCACTAGCGGCACCTCCAGCTTGCGCAGCACATACCCCGCGACGCCGAAGCCGACCATGAGCAGCAGCTCGAAGGTGCTGCCGGAGATGCCGTAGATGCCGACGAAGCTGATCATGGCGACTGCCGGCATGAGGATGCGCGCCGGCACCTGCAGCACCCGCGCGAACAGCCCGACCAGCGGGATGTTCATCAGCAGCAGCATGAAGTTGGCGATGAAGAGGGCCGCGATCAGGCCCCAGACCACGTCGGGATTCTTGGTGAAGAGCAAGGGCCCGGGCGTGATGTTGAGAGTGAGCAGCATGGCGAGCAGCACCGCCGTGGTACCGGAGCCCGGCACGCCCAGCGACAGCATGGGGATGAGCGCGCCGCCGGCCGAGGCGTTGTTGCCCGCCTCCGGCGCCGCCAAGCCGCGCACGTCGCCCTTGCCGAAGGTGCCGTCCCGGTCGGATACCCGCTTCTCGACCGTATAAGCGACGAAGCTGCCGAGCGAAGCGCCGGCGCCCGGCAGCACGCCGGCGACGAAGCCGATGCCGGTGCCGCGCGCCATGGCGCCGATGCTGCGTTTCAGGGTCGCCAGCGGGATGGTGATGCGGTCGAGCTTGGTGCCGATCGAAGAGTCCACGCCCTTGTGCTCCATGAAGAGCAACACCTCGGAAATCGCGAAGAGGCCGACGATGGCGACCAGGAAGTCGATGCCGTCGAGCAGGTGGATCTCGCCGAAGGTGAAGCGCTGCGCGCCGGTCGAGCCGTCGATGCCGATCATCGCGATGCCGAGTCCGAGCGCGGCCGCCATGGCCGCCTTCGCCTGGTTCTTGCTGGAGACGCCGCCCAGGGTGGCGAAAGCCAGGGTGAAGAGGGCGAAATACTCCGCCGGTCCGAACAGCAGGGCCAACTTGACCAGCAGAGGCGCGAAGAGCGCGACGCCGATGGTGGCGACGAAGCTGCCGACGAAGGAGGCCAGGCCGGACAGCGCCAGGGCTTCGCCGGCGCGGCCCTGCTTGGCCATCGGGTAGCCGTCGAGCGTCGTCATCAGCGCCGGCTCGTCGCCGGGGATGTTGAGCAGAATGCTGGAGATCCGCCCGCCGTACATGGCGCCGTAGTAGACGCTGGTCAGCAGGATCAGTGCCGGCGTCGCCGGCAGCCCGAGCGAGAAGGCCAGCGGGATGAGGATGGCCACGCCGTTGGAGGGGCCCAGCCCCGGCATGGCGCCGATGATGGTGCCGAGGAAGCAGCCGAGCAGGGCCAGGCCGAGGTTTTGGAAGGTCAGCGCAACCGCGAAACCCTGGATGAGCGAGTCGAAGATCTCCAAGGATCAGATCCCCAGGGGGCCTCTGGCCAAAGAAAGGCCGAGAACCAGGTGGAAGACGACGTAGATGCCGAGCGAGATGCGATGCCGGAGACCGCCCCCCAGAGCGGTGCGCTGCCGAGCCGCCAGCTCAGCAGCGCCGCCGCCACGGCCGTCGAGATGACGAAGCCGACGGGCTCCAGCGCGAGGGCGTAGCCGACCAGCACGGCGATCGCCCCGACGATCTCGAATGCTCCGCCGAGCGCCGGCCACGCCGGCTCCGGGTCCGGCCGCACCAGCACGTAGCCGGCGCCGAGCACAAGCACGCTGCCGATGATGATGGGGAAGGTCTTCGGCCCGAGGGCGTCCATGATGAACCCCGTCTCGATGAGGGTGGCGCCCCAGATGAGCGCGCCCCCAAGGAGCAGGCCGACCGCACCGAGGATGCGGTCCGTCTTGATCACTTGATCAGCCCGATTTCCCGCGAGATTTCCTGAATCTCGATGATCTGCTCGTCCACGAAACTCTGCAGTTCCGGGCCGGAGAGGCCGAATGGCATGACGCCATTGTCCGCCATGATCTTCTGCCAAGCGTCGGACGCGTAGAGCTCTTCAAAAGCCTGGGACCAGTACTCGTAGGCCTCGTCCGTCATGCCGCCCGGTCCATAGAAGCCGCGCCAGTTGGCGCCCACGGCGTCGATGCCCTGCTCCTTGGCGGTCGGTATGTCAGCGAGATTGCCCGGCAGACGCTCCGGGGCCAGCACCGCGAGCACGCGCAGATCGCCGGACTCCATGAAGCCCAGCGCCTCGGAAATGTCGCCTGTGAAGGCCTGAACGTGGCCGCCGACCAACTGCGTCACCGCCTCGCCGCCGCCCTGATAGGCAATGTACTTGATGGTCCGCACGTCATCGATGCCGGCGGCCTTCGCCGCGATAAGGACCTTCAGATGGTCCCAGCCGCCGACGGCACTGCCGCCGGCGATCGATACCTTGCCCGGATCCTCCTTGAGCACGGTCATAAGGTCGCCGAGGGACTTGTAAGGGCTGTCCTTGGCGACGCCGATGACGCCGTAGTCGGCACCCAGCGCGCCGAGCCAGCGCACCTGGTCGGCGGTCAGGCCGGCGAATTGGCCCTGCGCGAGCCGCGTGGTGGTGGCCGTCGAAGCGGCGACGATCAGGTTGTTCTCACTGTTGCGCTTGCTGACCACCTCGGCATAGGCGACCGCGCCGCCGCCGCCGGCCTTGTTGGACACCTGCACCGGGCCAGGGGTCTTGCCCATCTCATAGAGCGCCTTGCCGGCCTGGCGGCAGGTGAAATCCCAGCCACCGCCCGGATTGGCGGGTGCGATGCACTCGACGTTTTTCGGCTCGAAAGCGGCCGTGGGGCCGCCCGCGAGACAGACTGTGGACGCGACAATAGCCGCGGCGAGGCTCGCACGCGTGAACGTGGACATTATGTTTTCCTCCCATGACGTTTCTTGTAGTGGTGACTTGGGGTCTGGTCTCCCCTTCTCGTCCACGGTGATATCTACAGCCGGAACCTGTCACGAAACTGTCGTTGGAATGCCGGCGCCCCGATCGCTGACCCGGGGCCAGTCTCGAAGGCTAGCTTTCGGTAAGCGGTTGATGCAAGTTGATCCTGCGCCTGCTGTTCGACATGCTGACGGAAAAGGCGGCCCGGCAGCGGGCGAAGTGTCTTGTCTGGGGAGGAGCAAGACATGCGGATTCTGCTTGTCGAGGATACCGAGGATGTGGCCGAGCCTATCGTTGCCACCTTCTCCCGCCACGGGCATGCGGTCGATCATATGGCAACGCGGGAGGCGGCCGAGGATGCCCTTGCCGTGCAGGAGTATGATCTCATCATTCTCGACCTGATGCTGCCGGATGGCTCCGGCCTGGAGGTATTGCGTGGCTTGCGCGCTGCGCACTGCCCGACGCCGGTTCTCGTCCTCACCGCCAGGCTTGACGTCGACGACCGCGTCGATGCCCTCGACACCGGCGCCGATGACTACCTGACAAAGCCTTTCGACCTGCGCGAGCTGGAGGCGCGGGCGCGCGCCCTGATCCGCCGCCAGTGCGAAGTGCGCTCAGGCGTCGTCCTGTATGGCGATCTAAGCCTCGACGCCGCCGCACGGACGGCGAGCGTGAATGGCACACCGCTTCCACTCACCCGGCGCGAGTTCAGGCTGCTGGAAATCCTGATCGCCAACCGGGGCCGGGTGGTCCCGAAAGACCGCTTGTTCGGCAAACTGTTCTCATTTGAGGAAACAGACGTCGGCCTCAACGCGATCGAGCTTTATATCGCGCGGCTCCGGCGCAAGCTCGCGGCCTCGAACGTGTCTATCCGCACGCTCAGGGGCCTTGGATACCAGCTCGAGCGACATGAATAGCCGGACTGCGCGGCCCCCCTCGATCGCCTGGCGCCTCGCCCTCGCCATCACGCTGATCCTTGCTGCCGGCGGCCTCCTTATAACTGTCGCCGCCTACGCTTACGGCCGGCAGGCGGCGGGCGAGGCCTACGACCGGCTGTTGGCAGGAGCAGCGTTCGAGATCGCCCGTTCGGTTTCCGTCACCTCCGGCCGCGTCGTTGTCGATCTGCCGACCTCGGCCTTCGAGCTGCTGGCGCTGGCGCCGAAGGACCGTGTGGTCTATCGCGTGCTCGATCGCGACGGCAAGACAGTTACCGGCTACGATGCCGTACCGCGACCGCCGCAGAGCGCCGACGATGTCGTTTTCTATGCCGCTGAGTTCGGCGGCGAGACCGTACGGCTTGCCGCTACCCGCCGCCGGTTCGCCGAGCGGGCCTACAGCGGAGAGGTCGGCATCGTTGTCGGTCATACAACCCGGGCGCGCAAAGCGCTCGCGCGGGACATTACGGCGAAGGCCCTTATGATTTTGGTGGCGGCGGGGCTGGCAATGGTGGCGCTGACGGTGTTCGCCGTGCGCTCGTCCTTGCGCCCGCTGGGGCGGATCGAGCGGGCGATCCTGGACCGCAACCCAAAGGATCTATCGCCCTTGCACGTCTCGAGCCCCAGGGAGATCGAGACGATCGTCGTCGCTATCAACCGGTTCATGGACAGGCTGGCGCGGCGGGTGACGGTGATGCAGACCCTGATCGCCGACGCAACACACCAGCTCCGCACCCCGATCGCAGCATTGCGCGCACAGGCTGAGTTGGCAGCCGCAGAGGAGAATCCGGAGCGGCTTCGCAGCATCACGCGGCGCATCCACCAGCGCACGGTGGGCCTGAGCCGGCTCGCCGACCAGCTTCTCAATCAGGCCCTCATCATCCATCGCGCCGACGCTGTCGAGCAACAACGCCTCGACCTCCGCGCCATCGCCGTCCGGGTGGCTGAGGAGACCGACCACGACCTGCCGGAGATGGGCCGCGACCTTGGGCTCGATCTTCCCGACGATCCGGTCGAGGTTCGGGGCGATGCCTTTAGTCTGGTGGAGGCAGCCAAGAATCTGGTGAACAACGCCTTTCGGCACGGCGAACGTCCCGTCTGCCTGACCGTCGAGACCCTCGCTGGCGAAGGCAGGGCCGAGATTGCCGTCACCGATAACGGTGCTGGAGTGCCAACCTGCCATTGGGCCGACAGCGGGCGGCGTTTCGCCAGCACCGCCGGCTCGTCAGCGCGTGACGCCGGCCTTGGGCTTGCCATCGTCAACGCGGTCGCCGAAGCGCACGCCAGCAGGCTTGAGTTCTCGCGTACCGCCGATGGCCGGTTCCGGGCGGCGCTGCGCCTGCCGCTGCAGCGGGACGCGGGATCATGAAATTATGCTCCCGGGTCATCCTGACCTACCTGGCCCTGGCGTTCGCCACGAGCGGCGCCCTGGCGCAGGACGAGATCGTTACGCTCGGTCCGCCCTGGAACGAGGCTGGTGAGAGGCTCCTGATCCAGGGCTCCACCGACGTCGAGCCATTCACGCCGGTCCTCAAGGCTTTCTCCGCTCGCGTTCCGAACCTCGCGATCCGCTACGAGGAGATCCTGACCAATGAGCTTTACGAGCGTGCCATGCGCGCTTGTCATGACGGCGAAGCGAGCGCCGACCTGGTGATCAGTTCAGCCATCGACTTGCAGGTCAAGCTGGTGAACGACCGCTGTGCGCAGCCGCATGTGTCGGACCGCACCGAAGCGCTTCCCGACTGGGCGAACTGGCGCGACGAGATGTTCGGCATCACCTTTGAGCCGGCGGTGATCGTCTACAACCGCGATCGCGTTCCGCCCGAGCAGGTGCCGCGGTCGCGTTTCGACCTCATCGACATGGTGCGACCGGCCGAGAACCCTTACGCCGGGCGGATTGCTACCTACGACATCGAGCAATCCGGTCTCGGCTACCTATTCGCCTTCGTCGATTCGCAGCACGCGACCACTTTCGGCCGCTTGATCGAAGCCCTCGCCCGCAATCGGATGGTCGCAACCTGTTGCTCAGCCGAGATCATCGATGGCGTGGCGGAGGGGCGCTACCTGCTGGCCTATAACATGCTCGGCTCCTACGCCTTGGCGCGGGCCGAGGTAGACCCCCGGATCGGTGTCGTCGCGCCGGCCGACTACACGCTGGTCCTGGCGCGCGCCGCACTGATTCCCCGCTGGGCGGAGAACCCGGAGCCGGCCAAGCGCTTCATCAACTTCCTGCTATCGGAAGAAGGCCGGCTACAGCTTGCCGAAGCGTCCTTGATCGTCTCGTTCGGGAGCAGCGAAGACGGCGGCTCGTCACTGCTCTCGGGCGGTCCGTCGACGCTCCACCCCATCCCCTTCTCGCCGGCCCTGCTGGTCGGCCTCGACCGGCAGAAACGGGAGATTTTCCTCGATCTGTGGCGTTCCTCCGTCGGTGGCATTCAGGAATGAGGCGCCGCCGGTGACGACCTTCAACTCCGCTGGCTGAACTGTCTCACGGGCGCCGCAGGCGGCAGCGGCGGGCGCAGTGCCGGACGGCTGAGGGACATGATCTCTATGCCCTGCTTGGTGAGAAAGGCCTCGGCGGCGGCCCGCGCGGCAGCGTGGGAGTCCTCGAAACCTTCGGCGTAGAATTCGCCCTGCAGCTTCCAGGTCACGCGCCAGCGATAGCCAGGGCGCCCGCTCGGCCGGTTCGGGCCAGGGTTCCCCCGCCAGGGTTCGACGATAAGATTGTAGTTCTTGAGACCGTGCATCTCGACGCCGCTTCGTTTGCGCTGACACGTTCAAGAGGGGCCGTGGCGCAATCACCCCACGGTTCTACTATAATTGAAACGCCAATTGGAGTTGATGAAAAAATTATGGGCTACCGCGTCCTCTTCCAGTAACTGGAAAGTTAAGGGAGGCCAAGAGCCCCTTTCCAAGGACCATCCGGGCCGCTACATCAGGGGAAATGCGAATACTCCCATCGGCCTCATGAAAAGGCCGATCCTCTCGCCGACGGCGCCGTCGGCGCTCATGCAAAGGAACTCAGCAAGGCATGCGAAATCTCGATCTGCCCGGCCGCTCGGTCGCCCGCTCGCTGAACGGCATGGCGGCGACCTCTCACAGCCTGGCGACCCTCACCGCCCTGGACGTGCTGCGCGACGGCGGCAACGCCATGGACGCCGCGGTGGCCGCCTGCGCGGTGCAGGGCGTCGTCGAGCCTGAGTCGACCGGCATCGGCGGCGACTGCTTCGTGCTCTTCGCGCCCCGGGGCAGCTCGAACATCGTCGCCTTCAACGGCTCCGGCCGCGCCCCGCAGGCGGCCACGCCGGAGTGGTATGCCAAGCAGGGCATCGACAAGATCGAGCGCTTCACCCCGCATGCGGTGACCGTGCCCGGCGCTGTGGACGCCTGGGCGCAGCTGCTGCGCGACCACGGCAGCCGCAGCCTCGGTGACATGCTGCAGCCGGCCATCCGCTTTGCGCGCGAGGGCTTCGCCGTCACCGAGCGGGTGTTCAGCGATTGGCAGGGCGAGATCGAGACCCTTTCGCACGATCCCGCAACCAGCGCCATCTACCTGCCGGACGGCAGGGTGCCGGCGCTCGGCAGCGTGCAGCGCCAGCCCCTGCTGGCAGCGACCCTGGAGCTGATCGCCCGCGATGGCCGCGACGCTTTCTACAAGGGCAGCATCGCCGAAGATCTCGTCGCGCACCTGCGCGATCTGGGCGGCCTGCACAGCCTGGAGGACTTCGCCGCCGCAGGCGGCCAGTACGCCGATCCGATCAAGAGCAGCTACAAGGGCTACGACGTCTACGAGTGTCCGCCCAACGGCCAGGGCGTCATCGCGCTGCTGCTGCTGAACATCCTCTCCGGCTTCGACCTGCCGTCCCTGGGCGCCATGAGCGCCGAGCGTCTGCACCTGGAGATCGAAGCGACCCGCCTCGCCTACCACGAACGCGATGCCCATCTGGCCGACCCGGCCCAGGCCGTCGTGCCGGTGGCCGAGCTGCTGTCGCCCGAATATGCCGCCAGGCTGCGCGCGCGCATCCGGCCCGACCGCGCCACCGTGACCAGCGCCCCGGCACCGGTCGCCGTTCACGCCGACACCGTCTACATCAGCGTGGTCGATAAGGACCGCAACGCCGTCAGCTTCATCAACTCGCTGTTCAGCTCCTTCGGCAGCGGCATCACGGGACCTAAGAGCGGCGTGGTGCTGCAGAACCGCGGCACTGCCTTCTCGCTCGATCCGGATCACCCGAACTGCATCGCGCCGGGCAAGCGCCCGATGCACACCATCATCCCCGGCATGGCGGCCAAGGGCGACAAGGCGGTGATGCCCTTCGGCGTCATGGGCGGCCACTATCAGGCAGCCGGCCATGCCCGCTTCCTCACCAACCTGGTCGACTTCGGGCTCGACGTGCAACAGTCCATGGACCTCGCGCGCATCTTCCCGCCCCCCGGCGAGACCGACGTGCAGGCCGAAAGCGGCGTGCCCGCAGACGTTCTGGCGAAACTCGAAGAGATGGGCCACAGCTTCGAGGCGCCGTCCAAACCGCTCGGCGGCAGCCAGGCGATCCAAATCGATTGGGCGGAGGGCACCCTTGCCGGCGGGTCCGACCCGCGCAAGGACGGCTGCGCCCTCGGCTATTAGAAATTCCAGATTAGGAGGCTCTGTCCCTTGGCCCTCGATTCCGCCCTGCGTGAAGCCTACGAAAGCATCACGACCGCCACCATCACGACCATCCTGCTGAAGAAAGGGCTGCGCAACGTCTGGCTGCGTGGCACCCGGCCACTGCGCAACGGCCAGGGCCGCCTGGTCGGCCCAGCCTTCACCCTGCGCTTCGTGCCGGCCCGCGAAGACCTGGCGACCCCGGCCTCCTGGTCGTCGCCGACCTCGACCCGCGGCGCCATCGAGGACATGCCGGAAGGCGTCATCGCCGTGGTCGACGCCATGGGAGTCAGCGACGCCGGCATCTTCGGGGATATTCTTTGTGCCCGCATGGCCAAGCGCGGCGTCACCGCCCTGGTGACCGACGGCGTGCTGCGCGACATCGACGGCGTGGAGGCGAGCGGCCTGCCGGTGTGGTGCAGCGGCATCGCCGCGCCGCCCTCGGTCGCCGGCCTCACCTTCGTTGGCTGGCAGCAACCGGTCGCCTGCGGCGGCGTGGCAGTCTTCCCGGACGACCTCATCGTCACCGACCGCGACGGTGCCGTGGTGGTGCCGCAGGCGCTGATCCAGGAGGTCGCCGAGCTCGGCCTCGAGCAGGAGCGTCTGGAAGGCTGGATCATGAAGGAGGTGCAGGCCGGCGCCAGGCTGCCCGGCCTCTACCCGATCAACGACGAGAACCGCGCGCGCTATGAAGCGGAGATCAACAAGGGCGACTGAACGGCCCGAGCGGGACGTGAGGAAGTAAAGTGACGAGGGCGTCGAAAACCGTTGACGGGGCACACGAGGGTATCTTCCGCCGTTGGTTGGGCGTTCCGCTGCGCACCGCCCTGCGAAACACCTTCAGCACATACAAGGCCTCGCCGATCACCTTTGAGGTCGTGTTTTCCGACGGAGGCGTCTACCGGAACCGCGCCGGGGAGCCCGAGCTCTCGATACGGTTCAAGACGGTCGGGGCCGAGATGTGGACCGTCCTGTTCACCGACATGGGTCTGCTGGATGCCTACTTCGATCAGACCATCGACATCCATGGCGACATCGCAGCGCTGGTCAAGCTGGATGCCCATGCGGATAAGGGCCTGTCGACCAAGAACGCCGGCGGACCGCATTCCAATCCCCTGAACATCTTGCGCAACCGGTGGCACAAGCTGCGTCACGATGCGCGCACCGCCGCGCAGGCCAAGGCAAATGCCGAAGCGCACTACGATCTGCCGAACGAGTTCTTCGAAATCGTGCTGGGCCGGACCTTCGGCTATACCTGCGCCTACTGGGGCGAGCACACCGAAACGCTGGATCAGGCCCAACACGACAAGTTCGCCCACATCTGCAAGAAGCTGGCGCTCGAGCCGGGCTGTCGGCTGATCGAGGTGGGGTCCGGTTGGGGCTATCTGTCCCTGCTAGCGGCAAAGGCTTATGGCGCGATCGTAGACAACTATGGGATCGTCGCTGCGCAGAACGACTACATGCAGCGCGAGATCGCGGCGCAAGGGCTCGGCGACCGGGTCAGGATCCTGGAGCGGGAACATCGCAGCCTCGGCGCCGACGGCCAGCAATATGATCGCTACGTCTCGGTCGGCGTCTACGAGCATGCCCAGGAGAAATACCTGGACGACTGGATCAGGAGCATCGCACGCGGCCTGAAAGAAGGCGGGATCGGCGTCCTCCACTTCATCGGTCACCAGCAAAAGCGGGAAACCAACTACTTCATCCGGCATCACGTGTTTCCCGGCTGCTACGTGCCCGGGCTCGATGAGACGGTCCACCTCATGTCCAAGTACGGCCTGGAGGTGCTTCAGATCGAGAACTTACGGCGTCACTACGCCCTGACCCTCGATTGTTGGGCTGAAAACTTCAGCAAGAACTGGGACAAGATCCACGCCCTCGATCCAAACCGCTTCGATGAGCGGTTCAGGCGGCGCTGGAACGCCTACTTCAGGCTCTGCGCCGAAGGGTTTCGCACGCCCAACAACCTGCAACGCCTCTATCAGATCACCTTCAGCAAGGGCAACACGCCGACCTACCCCATGAGGAACGATTTCATCTACCGGGAAACAAACGGTGAGTGAGCCCCCGTGACATGAAGCTCTTCGAGTGCCTGCACTGTCGCCAGGAGCTCAGCGCCCCTGACGGCGACGAGCGCCCATCCCCGCGAAGATTTCGCCGAGACCTGGGCGCACCACCTGCACACCGTCAATACTCTGGATACTGGATACGGCGGCCGCAAACCGCAGATGGCGAAGAGGATCGCCTTCGATCCCTATCGCCACCGCGGCCTCGACTACGCTTCGTCCACAGCCTCGTTCACCAAGACGGCGACTAGAACTGCGCCGCGAGCTTTTCCATGCAGGCCCTGGCAACAGCGCGATCGGGATCGCTCGAGCCCGGCATGGTGGCCCAACCGGCCTCCATCAGCATGTCGCTACGCTTGTAGTTGTTGGCCGCTTCCAGTTGAGCCATCGTCTGGCTCAGTTGGGGGTCCTGCTTGGACTGTTCGAGGCAGATCGGCACCAGAGCGGCGACGACTTCCAGGCGGGCATGGTCGTTGGCCAGCTTGTCAGCGGTACCGCCGGTCACCCAGCCGCCCCAGGAGAAGCCGACGATTGCCAATGCAACGGCGCCGGCGACGGCGCCATAAAGCCCGGGTTTTAGCCATTCGGGAGCGTTCATGTACTGGTCCTCCTAATCAGGGAAAAACCATTTCTCCCTCTCGATTATTACTATTATACAGGAATCTGATATTATTGACATCGATATTATTCTCAGGTTTTTATTATCGGCGCCAGGAATAAATACTATGGGTATTCTCTCTTATACTTCAACCCCGACATGAGTTTCCCGACGCCTGCCCGCGTCGGGGCCAAGCCTTGGCCGTAAGATTGCTGGAACCGGGAATGGGCGGCGTAGCGAAAGGGCCGCCGTGGGAGGTTTCTTTGCTCTACGGGTACTTTCGGAAGGCTGAACCCCACGCATTCGGGGCCTTTCTGGTCGTCTTGGCGGCCTTCGCGGCGGGGCGCTTGGTGCCGCATTTGGGACAGGCGTCGACCTTCATCCTCAAGTCATAGTACTTGGCCGCGCACTCCGAACAGGTGTGCTTCAGCCCGCGATCTACTCTGTCCATCTCGTGACGATCCTTTCAATGCGGTGCCTGCCGTCATTCCCGCCCTTCGCGGAAGCCCCGGCGCTAGCGCCTGCTGCCGGCCGATGCGGCCCTTACCGGAATGCCGCTGCGCCAAGTGGTCGAGCCCTTGCAACGCGCGCAGATCCGCTCGCCCGCCCACTGGCTCGTGAACTCCGCCTGGCATCGCAGGCAGTGGCGGACCTTCGGGTCATCCGGATTCAGTTGCTCGTCCGGCGATTCAATATTCTGGGTCTCGCTCATGGATGTTCCTTCGCGCGTTCGCACAGCCTGCTCAAATCATCGAGCGTTTGCGCGATGAGCTCCTTGCGGTTTGGGTCCTGCGCCTCCACCGTGGCGGAGAAAAGCTGAATGAGGTATTGCGCCTTGGCCGCGGCCTCCGGCCAGCTCTCCGCCGGCGTGGCCAAGGCCTTTTCAAGCTCTTCCTGACGGTGGCGCAGCGCTTCCTGATCGACCTGGAATTCGTATAGGCGCTGGCGGCGCACCTCCGTGGCCTTCAGGGCCGCGAGATCGCGATGCGCATCCAGGTCGACAGGCTCGTCCGACATAGTCACGCGACCTCCCGGCAGCCGGGGAATTCCGCTTTCTGCGCGGCCAGAAACGCAAGCTCTGGCCTCAGGGAAGTCCGGGTTGCTCCGATGCCGGGCATCTCACTCATAGAGGTTTCCTTCTTGCAGATGCCGGGCGCCGCCGCGACCCGCGCGGTCGCGGCAACGGCGCTGCCGATAACGGAAAGATGGGGCGCGAATAGGTATTTTACAATGGTTGGTGGTGTTTTTCTAACACAATACGGTGGAAACGGAAAACAGCGAATGTAATAATCAACAGTATATTCTGGACCAGGAAATGAAAGGGGTGAAATTCCCAAAACAAATCCTAAATACAAAGTCTTGCGGTTGCTTCACTTCGCGTCCGCTCCTGCCTTTCCATGGCCGGGCAAGTTGATTGCGTCCCCATTTTGATGCAGGGGCGTCTTAAGATCTTAAAAACACCATGCATCTTATTGTTTTAAAATGATATTATGCCTTCCGGAATGTCAAGATAAAGCCCAGCGGACTCCGGTGCCGCTGCGTCGCGCATTGACTTATTCGAAATTCTCGCTACAAATCTGATATACGCGACGCACATGTTGGATGCTACCTAATACACCGGTACGCCGACTGCCTTAGTGACCCACTGACATTGTGAGCGTTTCAGCAGCCGCGCTTGCGCAAATGGCGTGGGCCGGCATTTAGACTCCCGTTAGAGGAATACAGCTATGGCTACTGGTACTGTTAAGTGGTTCAACGCAACAAAGGGTTTCGGCTTCATCGAGCCGTCGGACGGTTCTAAGGACGCGTTCGTTCACATTTCGAGCGTTGAGCGCGCCGGCCTCACCTCCCTGAGGGAGGGTCAGAAGGTCTCTTACGAGCTTCAGCCGGGGCAGAACGGCAAGTCATCGGCGGAGAATCTCTCCGTCATCGACTGACCGACCAAGACACCGCCCCCAAGCCCCCCGTTTGGGGGCGGTCGCCCTTTAGCGGCAAGTCTTCCGCCTCGGCCGATCGCCGCGGCTGGGCCAGGCACACTGGCCCTGAGCAGCCGGACCCTAAACAGCAGCCCGCGGACGCTTTCGCCCCTATGGCGGGACGGCGCCCGTCGCCGTTGTTGCGATCACGCCAACTGAAGGGATAGCGACATGTGGAAATCCAACAAGTCACGGGCCGAGCAGCACTTCGCGACCCCCCAGAAGAAGGACGACAAAGTCCTCAAGCAGAAGGAAAAGACGCAGCGCGAGCGTGACGAGCGCATGGCGCGCCTGCGCGACCTGCGTCTTGCCAAGGAAGCGGCGGAGCAGGCACCGGGCGACCAGCCCGAGGCAACCGGCAAGCAGCCCGCAAGCCCCGAAAGCCAGGAAGAGATCTCCGCCCGCCTGCCGAAGGTTCACCCCCACCGGTCCTGACCGCGACGGCGTGCCGGCGCGCTCCTCCTGAGCCGACGGGCGCCCCCGCGCACAGCCAGTATTTCCTCACTCTTGCCTGACTAGGCCTCACTCTTGCCTTACTAGGTTTTTTTGCCTAGGGTTTCCGCCATGGAACTCGGCAACCTCATCCCTCCCTATCGCATCCGGCGCGGCCGACTCTCAGACGCCGGGGGCCTCTATGCCGTGCATGAGCGCGCCGTCAGGGTGCTGGCTCGCCGCGTCTACAGCGACAGCCAGGTCGAGAGCTGGGTGCACGGCAACAGCCCCTTGTGCTACGTCGAGGCGATGCGCGACGAAGGGGAGATCTTCGCGGTGGCTGTAGCGCGCCGGCGCGGCATCGTCGGCTTCAGCGCGCTGAAGGGCCGGGAAGTGCGCAGCCTCTACGTCGACCCGGAATGGTCGCGCCTTGGCGTCGGCAGCGCCCTGCTGCGGCGCGCCGAAGCTATGATCGCCGCTGCCGGACACGACAGGGTGGAGATCGGCGCCAGCCTTGCCGGCCTGACGTTCTACGAGTTGCATGGCTATAGCGTGGTAAAGCACCGCCACTGGCGCAGCCGTGGCGGCCTGATGATTCCGGCTGCAGACATGGAAAAAGCGCTTGGAACTGCCGTCGCTGACGACCGGCCGTTCCGCCGTCGGGCCGGTCAGAGCGGCTGAAGCGCCGGCCCGCTCTGGCAGAGAATGTCCTCGACTGCCGTCAGGAAGCCTTGCCCCACCGCCGATTCAGGATCCATCTCCCGCAGGATCCTGCGCAGCACCGTGCTGCCCTCGGGAAAACGGCGCATCTGCGCCACGGTTTCGCGCGCCAGGCGCTCGCCGAGCGGCCAATCATCCTGGTAGACGCCGCTGTCGGCCGGCACGCTCCAATAGCGCCAGGCCCCGTCGTCATCCTTGCTGACGGTGGGGAAGCGGAGCCATTCCTGCTCCCACCAAATCGAGGCCCGCGCCGCCTCGCGGACGGCCTCGTCCTCTTCCCGGCGGTAGGCATCGAGATCGAAAACGGATTTCTCTGCGGCCATGACAATGCTCTCCAGATCAACGCTGAGGCGGTTCAGACGGAAAAATACTTGGCCTGCGGATGGTGCAGGACGATCGCCGAGGTCGATTGCTCCGGATGCAGCTGGTGCTCGTCGGACAGCTCGACGCCGATCTCCGCGGCCTTCAGCAGACGCAACAGCTGTTCCTGGTCTTCCAGGTTCGGACAGGCCGGGTAGCCGAAGGAATAGCGCGATCCACGGTAGCCCTGGCTCAGCATTTCGTCCAGGTCACGCGAGTCTTCGTGGCTGAAACCAAGCTCCCCACGGATGCGCTTGTGGACGTATTCCGCCAAAGCTTCCGCCATCTCGACCCCGAGGCCGTGCAGGTAGAGGTAGTCCTGATAGCGGTCGTCCTTGAACCACTCTCTTGCCACGTCGGAGGCGCGCTGGCCCATGGTGACAATCTGCAGGCCGAGCACGTCGCGCTCACCCGAAGCCACGTCGCGCAGGAAGTCGGCGATGCAGAGCCCGCCCGCGCGTGCCTGGCGCGGCAGGGTGAAGCGCGCGACCTCGCGGTCCTGGGCTTCGGGGTCGTAGACGATGACATCGTTGCCCTCGGCGTTGGCCGGCCAGTAGCCGTAGACCGCCTGCGGGATCAGGATGTCCTGCTGCTTGCAGACGCCCAGCATCCGCTTCAGCGTCGGGCGCAGCTCCTTGCGCGCCCAGGCCATGTACTCTTCCAGGCTGCGGCCGCTCTTCCGGAAGCCCCACTGGAACTGGTAGAGCATGCGTTCGTTGAGGAAGGGCACCAGGGCTTCGACCGGCACCCGGGCCAGCACGCGCGGCCCCCAGAACGGCGGCTCCGGAATCTCCACGCCGACGGACAGCTCGTCGCGGCGCAGACGGGTCTCCTCCAGGTCGACCGGGCGTTGGTCGGCGCGGGTCGCCTCGCCGAGGACCCGCTTGCCAACGCTCGGCTTGTCCCGCCTCTTCTCCTGCTGCGCGCCGACATGGGCGGCGAAGTTGCCGTTTACCACCTTGTCCATCAGCGACAGCCCGTCGAAGGCATCGCGGGCATAAGCGACCTGACCGCCGGCGTAGGCCGCCGCGCAATCGGTCTCCACGTAGTTGCGCGTCAGCGCCGCGCCGCCCAGCATGACCGGCACTGTCAGATTGTCGCGGCTCATGCGCTCCAGGTTCTCGCGCATGACGACGGTCGACTTGACCAGCAGGCCCGACATGCCCAGGGCATCGGCCCCGTGCTCGACCACGGCGGCCAGGATGTTGTCGATCGGCTGCTTGATGCCCAGGTTGACCACCTTGTAGCCGTTGTTGGTGAGAATGATGTCGACCAGGTTCTTGCCGATGTCGTGCACGTCGCCCTTCACCGTGGCCAATACGATGATGCCTTTCTCCTGGCCGTCCACCTTCTCCATGAAGGGCTCCAGGAAACGCACTGCAGCCTTCATGGTCTCCGCCGACTGCAGAACGAAGGGCAGCTGCATCTTGCCGGCGCCGAACAGCTCGCCCACCACCTTCATGCCAGCCAGCAGGTGGATGTTGATGATGTCGAGCGGCGAATGCCTGGTCATCGCCTCGTTGAGGTCGCCCTCCAGCCCCTGACGCTCGCCGTCGACGATGCGGTCCTTGAGGCGGGTCTCGACGTCTTCTGCGCGGGCCCGCTTCTCGCTGACCGCTGCGCTGCGCCCCTCGAAGAGGCCCATGAAGACCTGCAGGGGGTCGTAACCTTCCCTACGGCGATCGAAGATAAGGTCTTCGGCGACCCTCGCTTCTTCGTCGGGGATCTTGTGCAACGGCACGATCTTGCTGACGTGCACAATGGCCGCGGTGAGGCCCCGCTTGATGGCATGATCGAGGAATACCGAGTTCAGCACATGGCGTGCCGCAGCGTTCAGCCCGAAGGAGATGTTGGAGAGGCCGAGCAGGATCTGGCAGTCCGGCAGCTCGCGGGCGATGCCCTCGATGGCGTCCAGCGTCCAGAGGCCGAGCTTGCGGTCATCCTCGTTGCCGGTGCAGATGGTGAAGGTCAGCGGATCGATGATCAGATCGCTGGCCGGCAGGCCGTGCTTCACGCAAGCGAAGTCGTGCAGCCGCTTGGCCACCTCCAGCTTGTGATCGGCCTGCTTGGCCATGCCGCCTTCGTCGATGGTCAGCGCGATCACCGCCGCGCCAAAGCGACGGGCCAGTTCGAGGCGCCGCGCCGCCGCCTCCTCGCCGTCCTCGAAGTTGATCGAGTTGAGGATCGGCTTGCCGCCATAGAGCTTCATGGCCGCTTCCAGCACCGGCAGCTCGGTGGAGTCGAAGACCAGCGGTGCCGAGACGGAGCCGCGCATGCGGCTGACCATCTCGGTCATCTCGCCGATCTCGTCGCGCCCGACGAAAGCAGTGCAGACGTCGACGGCGTGGGAGCCTTCCTTGGTCTGCTCCACGCCCATGGCGACGCAGCCGTCCCAGTCGCCGGTCTCCTGCAACTCGCGGAAGCGCTTGCTGCCGTTGGCGTTGCAGCGCTCGCCGATGGAGAGGTAGGCGTTCTCCTGGCGCAATCCGACCTGGCTGTAGAGCGAGGCGAGCGAGGGCACCCAGAACGACTGGCGCTGCTTGGGTGCCGGGCGGGCACCGATGCGCGCGTTCTCGCCCGCGCGCTTGCGCAGCATGGCATCCAGGGCGGCGATATGCTCGGTCGTGGTGCCGCAGCAGCCGCCGACGATGTTCACCCCGTCTTCGGCGAGGAAGCGCTCGATCCAGTCGGCCAATTCGCGCGGACGCAGGGGATAGCGGGTCTGCCCGTCGACCAGCTCCGGCAGCCCGGCGTTGGGCTGCACGGAAAGGAAGCCCGGCCAGTTCTCGGCCAGCCACTCCAGGTGCGGCGCCATTTCCTGCGGCCCGGTGGCGCAGTTGAGTCCCATGACCGGAATGTCGAGCGCCCTCAGCACGGTCGCCGCCGCCGCCACGTCCGCACCCACCAGCAGGGTACCCGTGGTCTCCACCGTCACCTGCACCATGATCGGCAGATCGCTGCCGGCAACCGCGCGGGCGGCTTTGGCCCCGTTCACTGCCGCCTTGACCTGCAACGGGTCCTGGCAGGTCTCGATGAGGATGGCGTCGGCTCCGCCGGCGATCAGTCCCTCGCACTGCAGCCCGAAGGCGGCCTCCAGGGAGTCGTAGTCGACATGGCCCAGCGACGGCAGCCGCGTGCCCGGGCCGACCGAGCCGACAACGAAGCGCTCGCGGCCGTCGCCGGCAAAGAGCTCTGCCGCCTCGCGGGCGATCTCGACGGCACGGCGGTTGACCTCCCCCGCGCGGTCGGAAAGGCCGAACTCGCCCAGGGTGATGGGCGAGCCACCGAAGGTGTTGGTCTCCACCATGTCGGCACCGGCCTCGAAGTAGCCGCGATGGATCTCGCGCACGATGTCCGGCCGCGAGAGGTTCAGCACCTCGGTGCAGTTTTCCTGCTCCCAGTAGTCTTCCAGGGAAAGGTCCATGGCCTGCACGCGACTGCCCATGGCGCCGTCGCAGAGCAGCACCTGCTCGGAAAGTTTGTCCAGAAAACGACTCACGAAAGGCCTCCGGCCAAGAGCATGGGTTTCTCGATGGGGAATTCCCGGGACCGCCTGTCATTGCGCAGCAGGCGGCAGAGCGCCGCCGTCAGGTCGGCCCGGTTCAGGGTGTAGATGTGAAAATCCTCGGCGCCGCGCGCCATGAGGTAACGGCAGAGCTCGGCGGCAACCGAGACCGCCACCGGGAAGCGCACTTCGTTGTCTTCCTCCAATTCGGCGTAGAGGTCGATCAGCCACCGCGGCATCGCCGCCTTGCAGCTTTCCGCCATCTGCCGGGTGCGATCGAAATTCACGATCAGCAGGATGCCCGGGACGATGGGCGCCTCGATGCCGGCCGCCCGCGCACGGTCGATGAAGCGCAGATAGTCGTCAGGATCGAAGAAAAACTGGGTGATAGCGCGCTTGGCGCCGGCATCGAACTTGCGCTTCAGGTTGTCCAGGTCGGCGGCGGCATCGCGCGCTTCCGGATGCACCTCGGGATAGGCCGAGACGGAAATGTCGAAGTCGGCCACGCGCCTCAATCCCGCCACGAGGTCGGCGGCATAGGCATAGCCTTGCGGATGCGGCTCATAGCCGCTGCTGCCCTTGGGGGCGTCGCCGCGAATGGCGACGATCCTGCGCACGCCCGACTCCCAATATTTTTCGGCGACGGCGTCGATCTGCGCCCGGCTGGCGCCGACGCAGGTCAGGTGCGCCGCCGGCTGCAGATCGGTCTCCCGGCGCACCCAGTCGATCGCCTTGAAGGTGCGCTCCTGCGTGGTGCCGCCGGCCCCGTAGGTGACCGAGACGAAGTCGGGCGCCAGGTCGCCGAGGCGCACCACGGTGTCGCGGAAGCGCTCTTCGGCCGCCGGGGTGGCCGGCGGAAAATATTCGAAGGAAAAACGCGGCAAGAGGTTGTGACCCTGAGTGGTGGGACGGAGATTTTCGGTGTTGCGCCGGGTATCGACCATGGCAATGACTCCGCGTCAGGCCGCAACGGAGCGGTCGCGCGCTTGACCCTGCCGCGCCGTCCAGATGCAGATGGTCAGAGCCTTGCCCTTGAGGTGGTTGCAATCTTCGGGCTGCAGGCCGGCCGCCTCCAACCAATCGGCCATCCTGTCTTCCTCGAAGCCGAGCCAGCGGTGGGCGTGCTCGCTGCGCAGGTAGTCGAGGTCGTGGGCTTGGAAGTCGACGATGAAGAGGCGTCCGCCGGGGCGCAGCACGCGGGCTGCTTCCTGGATCGCCCGCGACGGCCGCTCGGCGTAGTGCAGCACCTGGTGAACGGTCACCGCATCGAAGCTCGCCTCGCCCAGCGGCAGGTGGTTCATGTCGCCCTTGCGCACCACGCAGTTGCGCAGCCGCGCGCGCTCCAGCTTGGAACGGGCGAGCATCAGCATGTCGGACGAGAGATCGATGCCGACGGCATGCTCCACCTTGTCGGCGAGAACCTCCAGGATACGTCCGGTGCCGGTACCGATGTCGAGCAGGTCGCCGACCGGCTCGGCGGCGATCAGAGTGCTGAGCTGGCGCTCGACCTCGTCGTCGTGGACATAGAGCGCACGCAGCTCGTCCCACTGGTCGGCCACCTGGCGGAAGTAGTCCTCCGCCCGCTGAGCGCGCTCGCCCATCAGCTCTTCGAGCCGGCGCAGATCGCGCAGCACCGTCGGGTCCTCATCCGGCAGAGCGTCGACCAAGGTCTGCGCCAGGGCGGCCGAAGGGCCGTCGTGGGCAAGACGGAAGTAGACCCAGCTGCCTTCCCGGTTGCGATCGAGCAGGCCGGCCTCGGCGAGCAGCTTCAGGTGCCGGGAAAGGCGCGGCTGGCTCTGGCCGAGAACATGAACGAGATCGGAGACCGTCAGGTCGGCGTGAGCACAGAGCACCAGGAGCCGCAGCCGTGTCGGCTCGGCGGCGGCTTTCATGGCGGAAAGAAGACTGTCCATGGGCGCTCTCCCGGCAAAGCCTCAAGGAAGGAAGATGCTATAATAAGGATATAAAGATATCGTTATGTCAAGCGAAGTATGGGGCTTTCCGCCCCCCTTCGGCCGGCGCCGCCGCCCCTGTTAACGCCAGTCGGGCGCAGAATTCCCCAGATCTCTGGCATTCGGGCCGCATCTTGTTAATTATGAATCGATTAATCCGACCGACGGTATGCTTCCCCATGGTCCAGGCCCTGACTCCGCAAACGCGCCCGCGCATCGGCCTCGCTCTCGGCAGTGGGGTGGCCCGAGGCTGGGCGCACCTCGGCGTGATACGCGCCCTCTCCCGCCACGGCATAGAGCCCGAC
>WHTV01000249.1 GCA_009377535.1 Kiloniellaceae bacterium | reverse complement strand
CTCAGGGCGCGCCGTTGGTCACGGGGAAGGCCGATGCCGACGGTGCCGAGCTGTTCGCCCCCTACGGCGAGCTGGACGCCGACGCCGTTGCGGCGGGCCTGGCCGAGCGGCTCGCGGCGTACGACGACATGCCGTCCGTGCCGGCGTGGCGCGCGCGCCGCCGCGAGACCGCCACGCGGGCGCTCCTGCAACTCCCGATCGTCCAGCGGGCGCCCTACTTCTGCTCCGGTTGCCCGCACAACACCTCCACCCGTCCGCACACCGGTTCGTTGGTCGGCGCCGGGATCGGCTGCCACGCGATGGTCCTGCTGATGGACTCGAATCAGGTCGGCGAGGTCGTCGGCCTGACCCAGATGGGCGGCGAAGGTACCCAGTGGCTCGGCATGGCTCCCTTCGTGGACGCTGCCCACTTCGTCCAGAACCTCGGGGACGGCACGTTCCACCACTCAGGAAGCCTGGCCATCCGTGCGGCGGTCGCCTCGGGGCGCAACCTCACCTACCGGATCCTCTACAACTCGACCGTCGCGATGACTGGCGGCCAGGACGCAGTCGGGCAGATGGATGTCGCCCACATG
>WHTV01000248.1 GCA_009377535.1 Kiloniellaceae bacterium | reverse complement strand
TCGTGTCCTGAAAGACGATCCCCAAAGGGGCCAGCGCCGCCCGCCCGTCCCGGCGAACGTCGAGACCGCAGACGGCAATGTGTCCCCGGTCAAGCTCCAGCAGCCGCATAATGAGGGAGAACAGCGTGGTCTTTCCGGCGCCGTTGGGGCCGAGGAGGGCCGTGAACGAACCACGCTCCACGCGGAAGCTGATGCCATCCAGCGCCTTTCGCGGCCCATAGGCGAAGGACACGTCCTCCACGACCAGGGCCGGGATCCGCCCCGGGTCGATTGGTCTGTCGTTCGCCCGGGGCACCGGTGCCGCCGCTCAGATCCGCTCTTCGTTCGCCTTGCCGTAATCGCACTTCCAGCGCACGATTTTCCAATTGGGATGACTGGCGGACCAGCGGGCGATGTAGGGCTGGGCGCGATACATGCAGCCGTTGAGTGACCGCGCCTCGACGAACTGGAAATGCATCTCCCGGCAGTCCATCGGCGCGGAGTGGAGACAAACGGCAACGATCAACTCAATCCACATTTGCCCCGTCCTTCAGCAGCGGCGCAGGCTGACAAGTCAGCCTGTCCCCTTCGGTTCC
>WHTV01000247.1 GCA_009377535.1 Kiloniellaceae bacterium | reverse complement strand
CTGGTAGCTATCGCGGCCCTGCTGCCTGTACTCGCCGCGTGTGGCGGCAGCTCGGGCAGCAGCGAGCCTGGGGCAACCCCTGAGATCACCGTCGTAAACGGGATCACCTCATTCGAGTTCCTCGCGGCCGACATGGCCGAGCAGCTCGGTACCTGGGACAAGGTGGGTCTCAAGGTCGACTACATCAAGGGCAGCGGCGGCGGCGGTCAGGTGACCTCCACGCTCACCGCTGGCCAGGCCGACCTCGGTCTGCACGGCGGCGGGGCGGCCGCATTGTCGATCACCAAGGGCCAGCCGGGCAAGATAATCGCCGTGACGGCGAACTCGTTCTCCGGCATGGTCTGCGTCGTCAACAAGGACTCCGACATCCACTCGTTCGCCGACCTTAAGGGCAAGACGATGGGCATCTCGAGCGCGGGGTCGCTGACTGACCTCGTTTCGCAGCTCATCGCCAAGAAACACGGCTGGAAGCTCGGCTCGGAGTTCAAGCAAGCCAAGATCGGTGACCTCAGCCAGTTGACGGCGGCACTGGAGAAGGGTGTCGTCGACATCATCTGCTGGTCAGCCGAGCCAGCC
>WHTV01000246.1 GCA_009377535.1 Kiloniellaceae bacterium | reverse complement strand
ATGCCGAATCCTACGACTGGATCTACAAGAACCAGGACGAGGCGGTGAAGATCTTCATAAAGGCAACCAAGTCGAAGCTCGACCCTAAATCGATCAAAGCCATGATCAGCAACAAGCAGGAGATCGAGTACAGCGCGACCCCGAAGCACACGAAGGAATTCGCGGACTTCCTGCATAAGATGGGGATATTCCGGCCGCGAAGAGCTGGAAGGATTACTTCTGGGACAATGCGCACGATCAAGCGGGCAGCTGATCGATGACGGACTTGTCGGCGAAAGCGGCGGGAGAGATACCCGCCGCCGACGCGCCGGAGCCGATTCTGGACGTTTCCGGCGTCACTCTTCAGTACAAGACGAAGGAGCATTTGATCACCGCCACCTATCGGGTGAGCTTCAAGGTTTATCCGTCCGACCGGTTCGTGCTGCTCGGGCCTTCCGGCTGCGGCAAGTCGACCCTGCTGAAAGGCGTGGCCGGCTACCTGAATCCGGTCGAGGGGCAGATGAGGCTGAAGGGCCAGGTGATCCACGGGCCGGGCCCCGACCGGGTCATGGTATTTCAGGAGTTCGACCAGCTCCT
>WHTV01000245.1 GCA_009377535.1 Kiloniellaceae bacterium | reverse complement strand
CCCGCTGGCGCATGCCGCCGGAGAACTCGTGCGGATAGTCGCGCACGCGCCGCGAGGGGTTGGGGATGCCGACCATGTCGAGCATCTCGACCGCACGCGCCATCGCGGCCCTGCGGCCCGCCCGGCGGTGCCGGCGGTACGTCTCGGCAATCTGGTCACCGATCGTGAATGCCGGGTTCAGACTCGTCATCGGCTCTTGGAAGATCATCGAGACCTCGTTGCCCCGGATCTGCCGCAGGCGCGCCATGGGCATCTGAGTGGTGTTCTCGTCGCGGAACCACACGCTGCCGCCGGAGGTCCTGCCCGGTGGCGTGGGCACAAGCCCGAGCATGGACAAGCCCGTCACGGTCTTGCCCGACCCCGACTCTCCTACCAGACCGACGATCTCGTCGTCGCCGACGTCGAAGCAGACACCGTTGACCACGTTGGCCCAACCATGCTCCGTGGCGAAATCGACACGGAGGTCATCGACACGCAGCACCGGCGCAGCGGTGGAGCCGCGTTCGATGGGGCCACGCTGGGTCGCGGTCGAGGGGGCCACGTCAGTCTCCCTTCCGAGTCTCGCGCCCGAGCG
>WHTV01000244.1 GCA_009377535.1 Kiloniellaceae bacterium | reverse complement strand
AGATCAATGCCTTCGTGTATGGCTCGCTCGGCGAGTCCAACACGGCGTCGACGGTGCCGGACTCCACTACGCGGCCGTCGTACATGACGACGACCCGGTCGGCGACCTGCCGCACCGTCGACAGGTCGTGGGTGATGAAGAGATACGCCACGCCGAGGTCGCGCTGCAGGTGGGTGAGCAGGCCGAGGAGGGTCACGCGCAGGGACATGTCGAGCGCCGAGGTCGGCTCGTCCAGCACCACGAGAGCCGGCCGGGTCGCGACGGCGCGGGCGATCCCGACGCGCTGCTTTTGACCGCCGCTGAGCTGGTGGGGGCGGCGGTCGAGCAGGGCTGGGTCGAGCCTGACGCGATCCATCAGTTCGCGGAGGCGCTCGTTCGAGGCGTCTCCTTCGGCGCCGTAGAGCTTCAGCGGTTCACGCAGCATCTGACGGACGGTCATGCTGGGATTGAGGCTGGTGTCCGGGTCCTGGAAGACCATCTGGATGTCGCGGCGCAGCGCGCGGAAAGGCCTGGGCCGGAGCGCGGCGATGTCCTCACCGCGGAACACCACCCGGCCGCCGGTCGGCTCGATCAACCGAAGG
>WHTV01000243.1 GCA_009377535.1 Kiloniellaceae bacterium | reverse complement strand
GAGCACGACATGGCCCTGGTGGCCGAGGTGTGCTCGAACATCTATGTGCTCGATTTCGGCCGGCTCATCTGGTCCGGCCCGACGTCGGACGCGATGACCTCCGAGACCGTCCGGTCCGCTTACCTCGGCGGCGAGGTCGAGCCGCTCGATGCGCGCATGGGGAAGGGGGCTACGCAGGATCGCTGCGAAGAGCAAACCAGGGAGCTCGAGGTCGGTGACGTATGCCGCCTCGCCGCGGATCTTGGCCCGGCCGTCCTGTCGGACCGCGGCTGCGCCAACGCTCATGGCGCGACCGGGGTCTCGTCGCGCAAGATCTGGCGCGCAGCATCTAAGAGACTGGAGTAGCCGGTGCAGCGGCAGATGTTGGCCGAGAGGAAGCCGGCCAGCTCATCGTCGTCGGGTGGGGGACCAGGGCGACGCCTCAGGTACAGCAGGGTCACCACGAAGCCAGGGGTGCAGAAGCCGCACTGCACGGCCGCATGCTCGAGGAAGGCCCGCTCGATCCGCTCGAACTCGGGGGTGGACACGGCGCCTTCGACCGTGGTGATCTCACTGCCTGTCGCATCCACCGTCAGAGAGCAGCA
>WHTV01000242.1 GCA_009377535.1 Kiloniellaceae bacterium | reverse complement strand
GCTGGTCGGCTCACGGGTCCGCGAAGCGCTTGCTCGAATGCCTGACATCCTAGATGAATGATTCCAAGGGTGTTGCTGATGTGACTGGTGGGGGTTCTGTGGTTTTTGGGGTGAGGTCGCCGAGGATGGCGCTGTCTTCGCAGCGTCGACCTTGGAGAAGGCCTCGTGCACGCCACCCTCGACGACCTCGTGCTCGCACTGTACGTGATGATCGACGACCTGTTGCGGGCGTATCCCGAGCGGCTGCCGCCGCGACCCAAGGTCGGGTTCGCGCCCAAGATCTCCGACGCCGAACTGGTCACCCTCGCGGTGATGCAGGCGCTGGCGGGCTACACGAGCGAACGTCGCTGGTTGCGCCATGCCCGCCAGCACCTGTCAGCGATGTTCCCTGACCTGCCGCTCCAGCCGGGCTACAACAAGCGGCTGCGCAAGCTCGCGCCCACGATGCGCTGGCTGATCAGTATGCTCGCCATCGACACCGCGATCGCAAACGACGACGTGTGGGTGGTCGACTCGACCCCGGTCGAGTGCGCCCGGTCACGCGAGACCGTGAAACGCTCCGATCTGGCCGGATGGGCCGAGTA
>WHTV01000241.1 GCA_009377535.1 Kiloniellaceae bacterium | reverse complement strand
AGCTTATTAACCTGGTCGCTCAGCTCGATAGCATCGGTTGGTATCAAGAAGTACGCCGACTTAGTTGCTCGACTGAACTCGGTCAGCTCGCGCACGAGGGCTTCCAGGATCGCTGCCTCTGCCGGCTCATCCTTGCGCAGATCTTCGAACTTGGAAGGAGATAGCAGGCCGGCTGCCTTATTGACGTCCTCCACGGTGATTCTGTGTGAACCGGGCTTGGAAGTCACGCCCCTGTTGCGCGCCTCAGCGATAGCTCCCGATGTCAGACGCAGATAGTCTCGCGCGACACCGCCAGCGGCCAACACCAGACGCTTAAGTGCGTCAAGCGTCAGTAGCTCATAGATATTCACGCCATCACGTTGCGCGATCTTCGACAGGATCTTCTCTAGGAAGTCCTGCGTAGACTGGAAGTGTCGCAACCCTCGATCAAGCGGTACCTCGTGCGCGTCATGGCCAACCTGCATACCTCGCGGCGGGTCTCCTGGCTTGTAGGTCACTGTAGAGTACCGAATGCTTCCAACCTTCAGCCACAGGCCAGTATCCTTCACAAGGCGGTGCAAGTAACCGAGCACCAGCGGCTGATCCA
>WHTV01000240.1 GCA_009377535.1 Kiloniellaceae bacterium | reverse complement strand
GTCGATCACGGCTTTCGGATCTCCGCTCGCGGCTATCATATGAATTTGCCGCACGGTTTCTTTACGGCGCCGAAGTGAGCCGGCAATATCGCACTGCGCAATTTCCGGCGCATCGCGCAAATAGTGCAGCACCGCTTCGGCTTCCGCCAACGCATGATCAAGCAATGTTCGGTCTTCACGATTTTCCAGCTTCTCGATAGCGGCAAGAATTTTCGCTTCGGCCTTTTGGCCAAAGCCCTTCACCGCGCGGACGAGGCCTTCCTGGCAAGCTCTTTGGAGATCGGCCATGCCTTCGATCCGCAACGCCTCATGGAGCGCAATGATCTTCTTGAGACTCAGTCCCGATATCGCGTTGAGCTCCACGACCCCGGGAGGCATCTCGCCGCGTATCTGCTGCAACATGGCGCTCTCACCCGTGCGGTAGATTTCCTCTATGACAGCCGCAAGAGCATTACCGACGCCGTCGATTTGAGTGAGGCGACGACTTTTAACCAGCGCGTCGAAATCGCCCGGCAAATTTTCCAACGCGCGAGCTGCCCGTTCGTAGGCGCGCGCTTTGAACGGAACACCGCCGATGACATTGAGCAGG
>WHTV01000023.1 GCA_009377535.1 Kiloniellaceae bacterium | reverse complement strand
GGGCGACCCCGCTTCAGCGCGAGGAAGAGGACGGTCGCCAGGCTGCGCTCGCCGATATAGCGGCCGCGCGCCAGCAATTCGAGGGTCTCGTCGACGGATGTGGGAAGCGGGGCCACGGCGGCCATAGGAAACGAACTCGCTGAAATGGAGACAGGGCGTCGGTCGGCGAAGCCTACCTTCTCCGCCATTCGCCGTCGGGTGTCAAAATCCAAGTCCCCACCGGCACCTTCTGGATGATTTCGCCGGCATAGACGGCGCCGACCTGGTCCTGCGGCACGCCCTGCTTGCTTGCCTGCTGCTGATAGATCTCGCGGCGCTTCGCGTTGATGTCCTTGACCAGGTCGGCAACGCTGGGGTCGCGTGCTACCGCGAAACCGTCGTAGCGCTCGCCGACCTTGCCGGCGGCGCGCAGCTCATCGAGCGTCTGCGCCGCGGCGGGCGTGGCCAGCGGCAGTGCGACGGCAACCAGGGCCAGCAGGGAGAAGAGGGAAAACCAACGCCTTGTCATCATGCAGTCCTTTGGTTCTTTGCGCCGCTCGTCGTCTCTTGCGATCCAGTCGGACTAGAAGATGTCCGGATTACTCTGGATGTCCTTGTCGGCCTGTTCTTCAATCTTAACACGGACTTCCGCATCTAACTTCACATTCAAGTTTATCGTGATCGGCTCCTTCGGGGCCTGCACCTGGACCGTCGGTGTGCAGGCGGCGAGGGCAAAGCCGATGACGGCGACACCGAGGCCCAGGGCTGTTTCACGACCGCCAAAGCAGCTCAAATCCTTGTCTCCCTCCTGTAGCGGCCCTCCTCCCGCGCCGGGCCGGGGCCGAATGCAGCATGACCGCGCCGCGAAAACCATGCGACGCTGAGAAAGCTACGCGGGCAGAGTGCAATCTATCCCCGGCGGCGACAAGCGGCTCATTCGCGCAGTTGCCAGACCCGGCGCAAGGCATCGTCGGACAGGCTGTAGCCCTGGCGCAGAGCCCCCAGCACGCTGGTCAGGTCGCTCTCCAGATTGATGTTGAAACGAAAAGGCTGGCCTTCCATGACGTCCGGATTCTGCCCCAGGGTGGAGAGGCGCACGGTCGCCTCGTTGTCGGCGGTCTTGGCCAGCGTGAGGGAGAGTTCGTCGTAGTGGAAGTCCTCCAGCGCCTTCACCGCCAGTTCCACCGTTTCGCCGCCGCCGGCCAGCGCCGAGCGCAGTGCCTGGAAGCGGATCGACAGGCGCCCGGGCCCCAGCGCCTCGAAGCGGCCCTCCTCGACGATGATGTCCTGACCCGCGAAGACGATGGGCAGGTTGCCTCGCAGCCGCCCGCTGCCGGAGAGGCCGTCGATCTCGATGAGATCGAAGAAGGTGGCGAGGTCGAGCCCATCGGTAGCCAGGACGATGCGATTGCGCGCTGCCGCCGGCGTGAGCACTGTCGACTCGATGCGCCAGCGCGCACCGCCCAGGTCGAAGCCGCCGTCCTCGACGCTGAGCTGTGGGCTTGCGGTTTGGTCGAGCGAGAAAACCACCTCGATGGCATCGATGGGCACACCGGCGGCCAGGCTGTGGATTTTCAGTCGCTGGTGCGGCGCGCTGGCGAGCGGTTGCAGGCTCGCCAGCGTGAGATCGAGTTCGAGGCCACTGACCTCGGCACCCTGGCCACTGAAGGAGAGATTGCTGAAGGTCACCCGGGCGGACTCCTTTGCCGGGTCGCGCGGCCAAGCGAGCCGTGCCGCGGCGGTGAGCGTGCCGCTGACGTTTTCCAGGTCGGCCAGCAGGGGCGAGAGCGTTGCCGGCTGCAGACCGTCCGGCGCGAAGGAGAGCAGGCGGCTCACCGCCTCCAGGCTGGCGCGGCCGTCGTCCTCGTAGCGGCCGGAGAGATCGGCCAGCGCCGGGCCGTCGCTGACGGCCAGCTCGCCCGTCAGGTCGTAGCCGGCGCCGGCCCGCTCCAGACGGCCGCTCAGTGTCAGGGGTGCGGTCAGCGGCGCCTCGCCTCCGGCCTGGAAGGGTCCGAGCGCGAAGCGGCTGCTCTGCGGCCGCAGCGCGCGATCCAGGGCGACCTCGAGTTCGGCGGCCTCGGCGGAAAGGTCGTAGCCCGGCAGCTCGAGGCCGCGCAGGTCTGCCGTCAGGGCCGCCGCATGCCCGCTCTGCGGATCGAAGCTGCCGCCGAGCTGCAGCGTCAGGGCCTTGGCGGTGATGTCGATCGGCGCGGTCTCGGCGGCGGTGATCGACAGGGCAATGTCGTCCTCCCGGGCGCTGAGGCTGTAGCGGTAGCCGGCGGCCTCGTCGGCGGTCTCCAGCGTCAGCGCGGCGACTGCGAAGCTCAGCGGCTGCTTCAGGCGCAGGGGCGCGGAGGCGCCGAACTGGGCCAGGCGCAATGCGCCCGGCCGCGAAAGCGCGAGGCGAAGGCCTTCGGCGCCGTAGTCCGCGGCCAACGGCAGGTCAAGCGCCACGCCCTGGGCCTCGCGGCCGCCGAGGGCCAGCCGCGGCGCTTCGGCGCGGCCGTCGAGGCTGCCGCTGAAACCGGTGAGGACGAGGTCGTTGCCGAAGGTAGCCTGCCCTTCGATCCTGGCCACCAGCTTCAGACCCTGATCGCTGGTCGCTTCAGCCGAGACGGCAAGCGCGGCGTCGCGTGGCGGCCAAGCCGGGGCGGCCACGACCCGGAACGGCAGGTCGCCGCCACCCGCCACCACCAGGTTGAGGCCGGAGGTGACCAGCGGCAGCAGGTCGTCCGGCATGCCGAGGCGCCGCAGGCTGTCCTGCGCCGGGCGTTCGACCCTGGCTTCGGCGTGATCGCTGAGGGTGAGCGTCAGACGGTTTCCGGCGAGTTCCGCCACCAGCGGCAGGTGCGCCGAAACGCCGCTGCTGCCGTCGGCCAAGGCGACTTCGCCGAGGATGACGTCGCCGGCCAGAGACAGCTCGCTCCGGGGCAGCATCGCGGTCACGGCGCTCCAGTCCGGCAGTTGTCCGTCGGACGGCAGGGAGCCGATGCCCTCGGCCTGCAGCACCAAGGTGCCGGCGGTGATCTGCGGGCCGGGCAGGGCGAAGAACTGCGCCAGGCCGCCGGCGGTCCGGACCTCGCCCTGAACCGCCAAGGTCATGGCGTCGCGGCCGGTGCCGGCAGTGCGCCGTGCGGTAGCCTTCAGGTTCAGGTACTCGGCGTCACCCTCCAGCAGCAGGGAGAACCCGGCGGCGGCCAGGTCGCCCTCGGCTGTGAGGCGGCCGCTGGCCAGCTGCAGGGGCGTACCCTCGAGGGGCGTGTAGGCGAGATCCCTGAGATCGAGAGCGACACTCAGTTGCGGACTGCCCTCCGGCGCCTGCTCCAACGCAAGGCGCCCCGCAAAGGCGCCGACCGCGAAGCCCTGCCAGGCCAGCCGTCCCTCGGCCAACTCGGCGGTGACGCTCACGGCGCCCGCGGCACTGCGTTGGCCGACGAGGTCTGCCTGCAGGCGGCCGCGCTGGCTGTCGAGCCGCAGCGCGGCCTGCCCCGTCATGCCACCGGCGCCGTCCGGCGCGAGGTCGCCGCCGAGCTCGGCGGTCATCGGACCGGAGGGGGTCTGCAGGATCACTGCGGCGTCGGTGAGGATCACCTGGGGGAAGGCGGGCGCCGCCGGCTTCGCGGCGTCCTCTTCCGCATCGCCGCCTGATGCCAGCCGATCCAGCGCCGGCTGCAGGCTGCCCAGCAGCGGTGCCTCCCCGGTGACGTCGAGCCGCAGGCGCAGCCCTGCTATGTGCGCCTCCGCCAGCGCAAGCGCGAGGCCGTCGATCTGCGGGACGAGCGCGATGCGTGCGACGGTCAGCTCGCGCGCTTCGCCCAGCACCAGGCCGCTGATCTCGACGGCACGTGGCGTCAGCCGGGTGACGCTGAGCGCCTGCACCGCGACACCCTGGCTCTCCAGATAGGCGACGGCCGCTCGGGCGGCCAGTTCCTGGCGGAACAGGACCACGGCGGCAATGAGGGCCAGCAGCAGCGCGACGCTGCCCAGCAGAATGCCGCGACGTCGTCGGGATTTGTGCAGGGGGACCTCAGGCTGCGGCATGGGGCGAGGCTAACGCAGGCGGTCCTGGGCGTCACGCGGGCAGTCCGCCCAGAGGCGCACCAGCGCCCGCGTCAAACCCCAACTGTCACCCTCGGCCTTGAGCCGAGGGTCCATTGCGCCGCCTGGCGCCAAGTCCTGCCATGGGTCCCGGATCGCGCTCGCTCGCGCTCGCTTGTCCGGGACGACAATCCAGTTGCTACCCCGCCGCTGCGGCAACCGCGCGCTTCAGCATCACGCTCACCAGGTTGGCGCGATACTCCGCCGAGGCGTGCATGTCGCTGTTGAGGCCGTCGGCGGCGACCGTCACCTTGGCGACGGCGTCGGCGGTGAAGCTGCCGCCGAGCGCCGACTCCGCCTCGGTGAGGCGGAAGACGCTTGGGCCGGCGCCGGTGACCGCGACGCGCAGGCCGGCGGGACCCTTGCTCACCATGACGCCGACGATGGCGTAGCGCGAGGCCGGGTTGGCGAACTTCATGTAGGCGGCCTTCTCCGGCACGGGGAAAGCGACGGCGGTGACGATCTCGTCCTCCGCCAGCGCCGTCTCGAACATGCCGATGAAGAAGTCGTCGGCCGGGATCTGGCGCTTGGTGGTATGCACCGTGGCGCCGAGGCCGACGAGCCCTGCCGGGTAGTCCGCCGCCGGATCGTTGTTGGCGATGGAGCCGCCGATGGTGCCGCGGTTGCGCACCTGCGGGTCGCCGATGCCGTCGGCCAGGTGGGCGAGGGCGGGGATCTTGGCCTTCACCGTGGGGTCGGCGGCCACCGTCGCGTGGGTGGTCGTGGCGCCGATCACGATGTTGCCGCCTTCCTCGCGGATGCCCTTCAGGCCGGCGATGGCGCCGAGGTCGACGACATCCGAGGGGTTGGCCAGCCGCTGCTTCAGAGTCGGGATCAGGGTCATGCCCCCGGCCATGATCTTGCCGTCGCTGGCCCCGCCGATGGCCGCCGCGGCGGCGTCCACGGAAGTGGGGCGATGGAGCGTGAAGTCGTACATTGTTCTCTAACTCCCCTTATTCCGCGGCCTGGGCGTGCTGATTGGCGAGACGCCAGACCTTCTCCGAGGTCGCCGGCATGTCCATCGAGAGAATGCCGAGAGCATCGGTGATGGCGTTGATGGTGGCCGCCGGCGCCGCAATGGCCCCGGCTTCGCCGCAGCCCTTCACCCCGAGCGGGTTGTGGGTGCAGGCGGTCTGCGTCATGCCGACCCGGAAGGACGGCAGATTGTCGGCCCGCGGCATGCAGTAGTCCATGTAGGAGCCGGTCAGGAGCTGGCCGCTCTCCAGGTCATAGACGCAGTTTTCGAGCAGCGCCTGGCCGACGCCCTGGGCGATGCCGCCGTGGACCTGGCCTTCCACCACCATGGGGTTGATGATTTTGCCGAAGTCGTCCACCGCGACCCAGTCGACGATCTTCGTCTCGCCGGTCGAGGGCTCGATCTCCACCTCGCAGATGTGCACGCCCGCGGGGTAGGTGAAGTTCAGCGGGTCGTAGAAAGCCGTCTCGTCCAGGCCGGGTTCGAGGTCGGCCGGGTAGTTGTGCGGCACATAGGCGGTGAAGGCGATCTCGGCGATCGATTTTTCCTTGTCGGTGCCGGCGACCCGGAAGGTGCCCTTGTCGAACTCGACGTCCTCGACCGAGGCTTCCATCAGGTGGGCGGCGATCTTCCTGGATTTCTCGATGATCTTGTCGCAGGCCTTGGCGATGGCCGATCCGCCGACCGCCAGGGAGCGCGAGCCGTAGGTGCCCATGCCCATGGGGATCGACCCGGTGTCGCCGTGCACGATCTCCACGTTTTCCATCGGAATGCCGAGGGTTTCGGAGACCAGCTGCGCGAAGGTGGTCTCATGTCCCTGGCCGTGGCTGTGCGATCCGGTGAAGATCGATACCGAGCCGGTCGCGTTGAAGCGGACCTGCGCCGACTCCCAGAGGCCGACGCCGGCGCCCAGCGAGCCGACCACCGCGGAGGGGGCGATGCCGCAGGCCTCGATGTAGGCGGAAAAGCCGATGCCGCGCAGCTTGCCTTTGGCCTCCGAGGCTTTGCGGCGCTCCGGGAAGCCCTGGTAGTCGATCATCTCCAGGGCCTTGTCCATGGACTGGCCGTAGTTGCCGATGTCGTACTGCAGGGCGACCGGGGTTTGGTAGGGGAACTGGTCCGGCTGGATGAAATTCCGGCGACGGATTTCAGCCGGGTCGAGCTTCATCTCGCGGGCCGCCACCTCGACCAGGCGCTCCACCACGTAGGTCGCCTCGGGCCGTCCGGCGCCGCGATAGGCATCGACCGGCGCGGTGTTGGTGAACACCGCCTTCACATTGGCGAAGATGACCGGCGTGGTGTACTGGCCGGCCAGCAGGGTGGCATAGAGGTAGGTCGGCACCGAGGTGGCGAAGCTCGAGAGATAGGCGCCGAGGTTGGCCGTGGTCTGCACCTTCATGCCGAGGAACTTGCCGTCCTTGTCCATGGCGAGTTCGGCATGGGTGATATGGTCGCGGCCGTGGGCGTCGGAAGTGAAACTCTCCGACCGCTCGGCCGTCCACTTGACCGGCGCGCCGACCTTCTTGGCCGCCCAGGTGCAGACCGTCTCCTCGGCATAGCAGAAGATCTTGGAGCCGAAGCCGCCGCCGACGTCCGGCGCGATGACCCGCAGCTTGTTCTCGGAGAGCCCGAGCACGAAGGCGCAGAGAATCAGCTTCAGCAGGTGCGGGTTCTGGCTGGTCGAGTAGAGCGTGTAGCTGCCGGTGCCGCCATCGTACTCGCCGATGGCCGCGCGCGGCTCCATGGCGTTGGGGATCAGGCGGTTGTTCACCAGGTCGATCCTGGTGACGTGATGCGCCTTGGCGAAGGCGGCATCGGCCTCCGCCTCGTCGCCCAGCACCCAGTCGTAGCAGAGGTTGCCCGACGCCTCGTCGTGGACCTGCGGGGCGCCTGAGTCCATTGCCTTGGCGGAGCTGGCGATGGCCGGCAGCTCCTCGTAGTCCACCGTGACCTGCTCGCCGGCTTCCTTGGCCTGGACGTAGGTCTGGGCGATTACCACGGCGACATGATCGCCGACGTAGCGCACCTTGTCGCGCGCCAGCGGAAAGTGCGCCGGTGCCTTGTGCGGATCGCCGTGGCGGTCGGTGACCACCCAGCCGCAGGGCAGGGACCCCACGTTGTCGGCCGCCATGTCGGCGCCGGTGAAGACGGCGAGCACGCCGGGCGCTTTTCCGGCGGCCGCGGTGTCGACGCTCTTGATCTTGGCGTGGGCGTGTGGCGAGCGCACGAAGTGGGCGTGGACCTGGCCCGGGCGGTTGATGTCGTCGGTGTAGCGGCCCTGGCCGGTGAGGAAACGGAAGTCTTCCGTGCGCCTGACGCTGGCGCCGATTCCGGTGTCTGGCATGGTCCTATCCCTTCATGTCGGCGGCGGCCGATTGGATGGCCTTGACGATGTTGTGATAGCCGGTGCAGCGGCAGATGTTGCCTTCCAGCCACTCGCGGATCTCGCCTTCGTCGGGGTTAGGATTCTTTTTCAGGAGATCGACCGCCGACATCACCATGCCCGGGGTGCAGAAGCCGCACTGCAGTCCGTGATGCTCGCGGAAGGCCGCTTGCACGGGGTGCAGGTCGCCGTTCTTGGCGAGGCCCTCGATGGTCGTCACCTCGGCGCCGTCGGCCTGCAGCGCCAGCATCGTGCAGCTCTTCACCGACTCGCCGTCGACATGGACCACGCAGGCGCCGCACTGGCTGGTATCGCAGCCGACGTGGGTGCCGGTGAGGTGCAGGTTCTCGCGCAGAAACTGAACGAGCAGGGTGCGGCCTTCGACATCACCGGTCACCGCCCGCCCATTCACTGTCATGGAAACAGTGGGCATGGGTATCTCCCTTTCCTAGTTTTCCGAACGGAATGTCCGGTTTTTTTGTCGCATTCCGAGGGTTTACCCGCTTCCCTCGGCCGGCGAAGTCCTTGCAACGCTCAAGTCTGTTGCTGCGCGCTCATCTGGTCAAGGGGCGCCGCATGTCGATGCGATGAATTCTCCTGTGTCGCCACAAGATGTCAGAGCGCGAAGATCGCGATGAGCAGCAGCACTGCCACCAGCAGGCCGGTCACCCAGACGCCGAGCGAGACGCCGGCCCCGACGTCGGCATCGGGATCGGCTGGCTTGGCGGCGACGGGTGCCGCCGGCGGAGCGGGAGCTGCCGCCGGGGCCACCGCCGGCGCGTCGGGCGGGAGCGCGGCCTCGGCAGCCCCGACCGTCACGGCAAAGCGGGAGAAGAAGTCGTCGGCCATTTTCTTGGCAGTGCCGTCGATCAGGCGAGAGCCGATCTGCGCCAGCTTGCCGCCGACCTGGGCGTTCACGTCGTAGTGCAGCAGGGTCGCCGCGCCCTCGTCTTCCAGGCGCACCTTGGCGCCGCCCTTGGCGAAGCCGGCGGCGCCGCCCTTGCCCTCGCCGGAGATGGTGTAACCGTTGGGCGGGTCGAGATCGCTGAGGGTCACCGCGCCGGCAAAGCGGGCCGAAACCGGGCCCACCTTGGCGCGCACCTTGGCGGAAAAGGAGGTGTCCGAGGTCTTTTCGATCTCCTCGACACCGGGAATGCACTGGCGCAGCACTTCGACGTCGTTGAGCGCCTGCCACACGGTCTCCCGCGGGGCCTCGATACGGTATTGCCCGGTCATCTGCATGGTCTGACGGCTTCCTCTCCGGAAAAGCGGGAACGTGGATTGCCCCTTGGGCGAGGGGCGGCCCCCGGGTGGTGGCAGAATCTGCGGCCGCAAGGATTGCCGTTCCGCCCGTGCGGTTCAAGTCTCCCTTCGGCCGATGCCGCATTCTGCGCCGCCGCCCCTCACCCAGCTTCGCCTAAGCTCGATCTGCGATCTCGCTAAGGCTGCACAACCCTCGCCCCGCTTGCGGGGAGAGGGAGGGGCCCGCGAAGCGGGAGGGTGAAGGGGGCCGCGCGCGGCTCAGCCGCCTACCCGCCGAGGAACAGGCGGCCGACTTCGGGATCCTGCAACAGGGCGTCGCCGTGGTCCGCCATGGCCAGCCCGCCGGCCACCAGGACGTAGCCGATATCGGCGAATTCGAGGCCTTTCTTGGCGTTCTGCTCGACCATGATGATGGTCTTGCCCTCGCCCTTTTGCAGGTCGTCGAGGATTTCGAAGACCATGTCGATGAAGCGCGGCTCCAGGCCGATGGAGGGCTCGTCGACCAGCAGCACCTCCGGATCCATCACCAGGGCACGGGAGATCTCCAGCAGGCGCCGCTCGCCGCCGGAGAGCACCTTGGCGGGGTGGCGCCGTCGCTGGGCGAGTCGCGGGTACTTGGCGAAGATCTCCTCGGCCTTCTCCTTGGCCTGGGCCGGCTTGTCCATCAGGTAGCCGCCCATCCAGAGGTTCTCCTCCACCGTCATGCCGGGGAAGACCGACTTGTCCTGCAGGATGTAGGCGACCCCGGCGGTGCGCAGCTTGTCCTTTGGCGACAGTCGGGTGACGTTCTTGCCGTCAATGGTGACGCTGCCGCCGAAGATGTTGGTGAAGCCGAAGATGGAATGCAGCACGGTCGACTTGCCGGCGCCGTTCGGGCCGATCAGGCAGAGCGACTGGCCCTTGCCGACCTGCAGCGAGAAGTCGTGCAGAATCTCCATCTTGCCGTAGCCGGCGCGCAGGCCCTGGATCGTCACGAAGGCGGCGTTGCCGGCCAGCGCGGCCAGGCGGTGTTCCGGAATGCCTTGGGTGGACAAGGCAGCGGCCTGGCGGTTGACGTCCTCGACGGAGATGACGCTCTCGACGCCGCCCACGCCATAGCCGCGCACCTTGCGCTTGGCTTCCTCGGGAGCGCCCATCAGTGCGCCCCCAGGTAGGCATCGACCACCCGCTGGTCGTTCTGGATCTCGTCCGGATTGCCGTCCGCCAGCATTTCGCCGTGCGCCAGGCAGTAGATGTGCTCGGCCAGGTTCATGATCACCCGCATGTTGTGCTCGATGACGAAGAGCGTGATGCCGAACTCCTCGTTGGCCCGCTTCAGGCGGTCGATGAGGCCGTTGATCAGCGTCGGGTTGATCCCAGCGGTCGGCTCGTCGAGCAGCAGCACCTTGGGCTCGTTCATCAGCGCCATGGCGAACTCCAGCAGCTTCTGCTGGCCGAAGGAGAGATCGCCGGAAATCAGGTGGCGCTTCTGGTAGAGGCCGACGAATTCCAGCAGGTTCTCGGCCTTGTCCTTCTGCTCGCCCGAGTAGCCCTTGAACAGGTCCCCGAAGCTGGCGTTGCGGTGTGGCACCGAGATCAACATGTTCCTGACGCAGTCCATCTTGGAATAGATCCGCGTCTGCTGGAAGGTGCGCAGCAGGCCGAGACGGGCGATCTGCGGCACCCTCAGCTCGGAGATCTCCTTGCCCTCGAACTTGATGGAGCCGCCGTCGATCGGATGGTAGCCGACGATGGAGTTGAACAGCGTGGTCTTGCCCGAGCCGTTGGGGCCGATGAGGCCCGTAATCCTGCCTTCCGTCACGCTCAGCGAAATCTCGTGATTGGCGATCACGCCGCCGAAGGACTTCGAGACCTTGTCGACGGCGATCAGGGTCTGGCTCATGGCGTGCCCTCCCGGCCGGCGTCGCCGCCGGTGCTCAGGCGCTCGTCGACGGTGATGCCGAAACGCTCGGGCCAGCGCCGCTGCATCCAGCCCATGATGCCTTCCTGGAAGAACACCACGTTGACCACGATGAGCAGGCCGAGGGCGACCCACTGCCAGCCCAGCAGGTAGGTCCAGGTCACCTCCTTGACGACATGGAAGAGAGTGGCGCCGATGACCGGCCCCCAGAGCGTGCCTTTGCCGCCGAGCAGTGCCATGACCACCATGAAGATGCCGAAGGTGACGGTCGGGAAAGCCACCTCCAGCGGTTCGACGAAACCGGTCATGTTGCCGAAGATCGCGCCAGACATGCCGAGGAAGAAGGCTGCGACGGCCCAGGCGACCTGCTTGTGGCGCAGCGTGTGGATGCCCATGGCTTCGGCCTTTTCCTCGTCGTCGCGGATGGCGTTGACGGCGAGGCCGAAGCGCGTGGCGTAGAGCCAGCGCAGGAACGCGAAGGTGAGGGCGGCGAGCGTGAAGAGGGCGATGTAGAAGACGACGGATTTCTCGTGCGGCTGGCCGGGGTAGACCGGCATGGCGATGCCGCTGCCGCCGCCGATCCATGCCCAGGTGCCGGCCAGCTCGCGCGCCGACAGCGCGATGCCCAGGGTGCCGATGGCGAAGTAGGGTCCGCGCAGGCCGAAGACGATGCGTCCGAGCAGCAGGGCGAGGACGACGCAGCCGACCGCAGCCGCGGCCGTGCCCAGGACGAGGCCGTAGAAGTAGTCGCCGTGGTCCTGCACCAGCTGCTCGCCGCCGCGCGCCGAGGTATAGGCGCCGACATCGGTAAACAGGCCGATCTGCACGATGGCGGAGATGTACATGCCGGCGCCGAAGAAGAAGATGTTGCCGAGCGAATTGTAGCCCATCTGGCCGCCGGCTATGTCCCAGGTCAGGGCGAAGAGGATCATCAGCCAGAGGAAGGCGATCTGGGTCGTATAGGCCGGGAAGACGAAGGGGGCGCCGACGGCGAAGACGGCGAGCAGCAGGTAGACGTACCACGGCGTGTTGTCCGCGTTGACGGCGATCCTGCGTCCGGCGGCGCGCCCGCCGGCCCCCTGGTCGGCGAGCGTGCCGCTGCGGGGAAGCGTGTTGTCGCTGGTCATGGCTACTGCACCACCTGTCGATGCTGCGCCAGTTGGATCTGCCGCCAGATCAGCACGAGCACGAGCAGGATCAGCGCGGTGGCCTGCTGGAATTCGGCACCGAGCACGAAGCCCGAATACTGCTCTGCGACGCCGAGGCCGAGGCCGGCGACGATGACGCCCGGGATGTTGCCGAGGCCGGCGGCAGTGACGATGACGAAAGCGCGGATCGAATGCGGCACGCCGTAGAAGGGCTGGATCACCCAGATCATCGAGACCAGCACGCCGGCAGCTCCGCAGATGGCGGCGTTGAGCGAGTAGGTGAAGGCATAGACGCGCTCGGTATCGATGCCCATGATCTTGGCCGCCCGGGCGTCCTGCGCCGTGGCGCGGATCGCCTGGCCCATGCGGCTGGTCTTCATGAAGACGATGACCGAGGCGGCCAGGAGGATGCAGAGGCCGAAGGAAACGATCTTGATGTCGGCGATGGTGACCAGGCCGCCGAAGAGCACATTAGTGCCGAAGCCGGAGTTGGCGGTGCGCACTTCCGGCCCGTAGGCCAGGTTGAGGCCCTGCTGCACGATCAAGGCGATGCCGAAGGTCGCCAGCAGCGAGGTGAAGAGGTCGCGGCTGATCACCCACTTGATGACCAGCAGGTAGACCACCCAGCCGAAGGCGAACATGATCGCGAAGACGAGCGGCAGCGAAAGAATCGGATGGATGCCATAGGTGCCGAGGTGCCAGGCGAAGTAGCCGCCCATAATCACGTATTCGCCCTGGGCAAGGTTCTTCACGTTCATCACGCCCCACACCAGGGCGAGGCCGTAGGCGGCCAGCACGAAGATGCCGCCGATGAAGAGGCCGTCCAGCAGCAGCTGCACGTTGAGGACAGGCGCCAGCGTCAGCAGGTCAAGATTATCGAGCATGTGAGTCCTTCGCCCAGTCTATCCCAAGGAAGAGGGAGCAAGACTGCCCCCGCCGGACAGGGGCGGGGGCAGACAGGGCGAAACCTCAATACATCGCCTCGCGTGGCCACACGAGTTCGTGCGACGCATACTTCGACGGCGCCACCACGTTGTACTCGCCGTTCTGGATCTGGCGCAGCACCATCGGCTTGGCGATGTTGTTGCCGGCTTCCGAGAACTTGATCGGTCCGTAGAAGGTCTCCATGTCGGTGGCGGCGATGGCGTCGCGCACCTTCTCGGTGTCGAGGGAGTTGGCCTTCTCGAAGGCCTCCTTCCAGACGAGCACGGCCGCCGAGGCCTGCGCCGCCTGGTAGGGCACCGTGCTGTAGCCCTCGAAGGACTCCTTGAAGAGCTTGTCGTAGTCGGCGGCCGAGCCGAAGTATTTGTCCGAGTAGCTCAGGGTTTCCGCCCACTGGGTCGGGCAGAGATAGCCGTCGGCTGCGGCACCGAACTGGTCAATGACCTTGGCGCCTTCGCAGTGAGTCATGGCGACCATCGGCACCTCGACCTGCAGCTCCTTCATCTGGCGGGCGGCGGTGACGGCGCCCTTGTTGTGCCCCGAGATGACGAGCAGGTCGGGCTTCAGGGCCTTCACCTTGGTCAGCGTCGCCGAGATGTCGGAGAGGTCGGAGGGCATCTTGTCGTCGAGGATGACCTGCATCCCGAACTTCTCCATGTCCTCAACCACGCCGGCCCGCACGTCCTGCGAGAAGGCATCGTTCTCGAACACCATGGCGACACGCACCTCGGAAGGTTGCTTGCCGTTCTTCTCGGCGACTTCGGCCGCGAGCGCGACGGCGCTGGCGAGGTACTGCTCGGAGGTCGAGAGCACCGCAAAGGTGTACTTGTAGCCCTTGTTGAAGAGCGCGCGCGAGGCGCCCTCGGCCTCGACCATCGGCACCTTGTATTTCTCGACCACCGGCGCGGCGGCGATCGTCGTCGGCGAGCTGTAGGGGCCGAGGATGTATTGCACGCCGTCCTGCTCGATCAGGCGCTCGAGGAGCTGCGCGGTGCGTGCCGGGGTCGACTCGTCGTCATAGTACTTGACCGCCAGCTTGTACTGCTTGCCGTCGATGGTGACGCCGCCCATCTCGTTGATGGTCTTGATCGCGAGATCGTAGCCGTTCTGGGTGTCGACGCCGTTGGAAGAGTATTTGCCGGTCAGCGAATTGGCCGAGCCGAGGATGATGGTATCGCCTTCGACCTTGGCACTGGCCGGGCCGCCGGCGATGAGGCCGGCAGTGGCGCCGGCCAGGACGAACCCCGTCAGGGTTCGCGACAGATTCGATTTCGAAGCCCTGACGGACTCAAAGCAATAGGTCATTATTTGCCTCCCTCATTCCAGGCAGAACTTCTGCCTAGTCAATGTCTGCAGCTTTGCTAGCGCAGTTGGGAAGAAATAATAGAGGGGTGGCGTTTCGACGCAACCCTTGCCGCTACGTGCCGGGCTCAAGTGGTCTGATTGCTGGACCTGATCTGGGCCTGGCCTTTTGAAAGCGGTGAGTGTCGAAGGCTAGAACGGATTGGATTCCTGCGGTTCAGTCGCCGCGCCGCGGTCCGGTCAGCGAGTCCGGCTCGTCATCGCCCGAACGGGGCGGCGGGTCGAAGTTGGCCCAGCCATACTCCGTGGTCGCCGACGGCAGTTTCGCGGCAAGGTTCGGCTCCGTGTGCAGGTACAACTTTGCGATGAAGTTGGCGGTGATCGGTGCCGTGAGGAAAAGAAACAGGGTGATCAGGAGTTCGTGCAGCGACAGCCGGCCCTCATCCCACAGAACGTGGGCCATGGAGGCGATGAGGACGGCGCCGACGCCCAGGGTGGTCGCCTTGGTCGGCGCGTGCAGGCGGGTCATCAGGTCGGGCAGCTTGGCGAGACCGAAGGAGCCGACCAGGCCGAAGATGCCGCCGACGACGATCAGCGTGGAGATCAGCAATTCGATCAGGAAATCCATGACCGGGTCGTCCTCACTCGATGATGTCGCCGCGCAGGACGAACCTGCAGTAGGCGACCGTGGAGATGAAGCCGACCATGGCGAAGAGCAGCGCGGCCTCAAAATAGACCGCCGCATCGCTCGATATGCCGTAGAGGATCAGCAGGGAGATGCCGTTGATCACCATGGTATCCAGCGCGAGGACGCGGTCGGCGATGCTGGGACCCTTGGCCAGGCGGTAAAGGTTAAGCAGCAGGCCGGCGCCGAAGCAGCCGAAACCGAACAGCAGAGCGTGGGCTATCATTCGAAGATCTCCTTCAGCCGCGCTTCGTAGCTTTGCTTGATGCCGGCCACCTCGCCGTCCCGATCGCCGGTATCCAGGCAGTGCACCAACAGGCTGCGGCCGTCCGCCGAGAGGTCGGCGCTGAGGGTGCCGGGCGTCATGGTGATGGTGCCGGCCAGCACGGTGATCGCCTCCGGCGAATAGATCTCCAGCGGAATGACGATGAAGTGGGGCCGCAGCTGGCTGTTGGATCTGAACAGCACGATGTAGGCCACCTTCACGTTGGCGACGAGAATGTCGCGCAGCACCACCAGCACGTATTCGGCGATCTTCAGCGGCCGGCGCACCCTCGGGCGCTGCGGCCAGAAGGCGGTCGTCAGCTGCGGGACGACGATGCCGAGGGCGAGGCCGAGCAGCAGGCCGCCGCGCGAGAAGCCGTTCAGCAGCATCATCCAGACGACGATCACCGTCAGCGTCAGCAGCGGATGCGGCAGCAAGCGGGCGAAGAGCGACCGGCTGCCCTTTCCGTCTCTTCCGCCTCCGGGCTGCGGCTTCATCGCACAATCCCCGCGTCGGCGCCGAGCACGGCGCGGATGTAGGCGCCGCGATCGTAAAGGCCGTCGGCCGTGGCTTCCAGGTAGCCGGTAACCGGTCCGGCGAAGACGGTGAGGGCGACCATGGCCGCCAGCATCGCGCCGGCGGCGGCGATCGGCAAGCCGCTGTGCGGCGCGGCGTGGCGCGCCTCGGTCGCCGCGGTCCCGGCCGGCCCCGGCACGCCGGCGCTCTTCCAGAAGATCAGGCTGCCGGCCCGCGCGAAGCCGACGATGGAGATCAGGGAGGTGATCAGGATCACCGTCCAGATGGTGATCATGGAAGCCGAGTCGCGGGCGCTGTCCAACACCATCAGCTTGCCGAGGAATCCGGTCAACGGCGGCATGCCCGCCATGCCGATGGCGGCCAGGAAGAACAGCGCCGCCAGCAGTCCGCCATTGGCGGCGAGGCGCGGTGCCGTGACAAGGCGGTCGCCGGCGCTGCCGCGCCGCTCGACGATCAGGCCGTTGACCAGAAACAGTGCCGCGCCGGCAAAGGTGGAGTGGATGAGGTAGAACAGCGCAGCCACCGTCGCCGCCGGGGTGAACAGCGCCACCGCGGTCAGCAGCGTGCCCATGGAACCGATCACCGAGAAGCAGATCAGCCGGGTCAGCGCCGTGGCGCCCAGGATGCCGAGATTGCCGACGACCAGTGTCACCAGCGCCGCCGGCAGCAGCCAGTCGGCCGCCAGCCAGGCGTCCTCGCCGCCGAAGACGAGGGTGAACACGCGGATGATCGAATAGGCACCGACCTTGGTCATGATGGCAAAGAGCGCGGCCACCGGCGCAGGCGCGTTGGCGTAGGTGCCCGGCAGCCAGAAGTGGATCGGCACCAGCGCCGCCTTGACCGCGAAAACCACCAGCAGCAACAGGGCGCCGACACGCAGCAGGGCCTGGTCGCCGGCCGGCACCAGCGGCACCTTGACCGCCAGGTCGGCCATGTTGAGGGTGCCGGTAACGGCGTAGATGGTGCCGACGGCAATGAGGAAGAGGGTCGAGCCGGCGAGGTTGATCACCACGTACTGCACCCCGGCCTTCAAACGGGCCGCCCCGCCGCCGTGCAGCATCAGCCCATAGGAAGCGATCAGCAGCACCTCGAAGAAGACGAAGAGGTTGAACACGTCTCCGGTCAGGAAGGCGCCGTTGATGCCCATGAGCTGGAACTGGAAGAGGGCATGGAAGTGGCGCCCGCGTTTGTCCCAGCCGCTGCCGATGGCATAGAGGGTCACCGCCACGGCGAGCAGGCTGGTGAGCAGCAGCATGAGGGCGGAGAGGCGGTCGAGCACCAGCACGATGCCGAAGGGTGCCTGCCAGTTGCCGAGTTGGTAGAGCTCAGGGGGGGCACCGGCGGCCCTCAGCGTCAGGGCGACAGCGACCGCCAGCAGGGCGAACGAGGCGGCGGCGGAAAACACCCGCTGCATCAGGAGGTCGTGGCGCATCGCCAGCACGATGAGGGGCGCCATCATGGCCGGCAGCACGATGGGGACGGCGATCCAATGGTTCATGCCGCGTCTCCGTCGCGGGGCAGCCCCGGGCGCGTGTCGTGCGATGCCGCTGGCTCAACCGTCGCCTCCTCGGTATCGACGGCGTCGGAGCCGGCCTCGAGATAGGCGCGCAGGGCGAGCACCACGATCAGCGCCGTCATGCCGAAGGAGATCACGATGGCGGTGAGCACCAAAGCCTGGGGCAGCGGATCGGTATAGCCGGCCGCATCGGCTGCGATGACCGGCGGCCGGTTGATCACCAGGCGCCCGGTGGCGAAGAGGAAGACGTTGATGGCGTAGGACAGCAGAGCGAGCCCGATGATGACCGGGAAGGTCCGCCCGCGCAGCAGCAGGTAGACACCTGCCGCGGTCATGGCGCCGACGCCGCTGGCGACGAGGAACTCCATCTAGTTGGGTTCCTCCCTGTCGTCCACCGGCTCCAACGCGCCGCCGGGAATCGGGACGAAGTCCATCGGCTCCGGGCTGACCGGCTCCTCGGTGCGGCGCGCCATCCGGGACAGGCTGGCGAGCGCCAGCATCACCGAGCCGACCACCGTGAGGAACACGCCGAGATCGAATCCCATGGCCGTGGCCAGCTCGAACTTCTCCAGGAAGGGCAGCTTCACGTAGCCGTAGTCGCTGGTCAGGAAGGGCCGGCCGGCGAGCCAGGCTCCGGTGCCGGTCAGGCCGGCGATGAGCACGCCCCAGGCGATGATGGCATGGTAGTCGAAGCGCATGCGCCGCTCCGCCCAGCCGAAGCCGCTGGCCATGTACTGCATGAGGAAGGCGATGGCGACGACGAGGCCGGCGATGAAGCCGCCGCCCGGCTCGTTGTGGCCGCGCAGGAAGATGTAGATGCCGACGACCAGCGACAGCGGCAGCATGACGCGGGTGGCCACCACCATCATCAGAGGGTGGCGGTCTTTGGCGCGGTCCTGGTCGGCGATCCAGGAGTTGAGCCGCTTGGCCGCCGGGCCGTGCAGGGCGCCGTCGAGCAGAGCATAGATCGCCAGCGCCGCGATGCCGAGCACGATGATCTCGCCGAAGGTGTCGAAGCCGCGGAAGTCGACCAGGATGACGTTGACCACGTTGGTGCCGCCGCCGCCCGGCTTCGACTGTGCCAGGTGGAACTCGGAGATCGAGGTGAAGTCGCGCGACATCAAAACGTAGATGAGGCTGCCGATGCCGACCCCGCTGAGGCCGGCCAGCCCCGCGTCGCGCAGGCGGCGCGTCGGCGAAGACTCGCGCGGCGTCTCCTTGGGCAGGAAGTTGAGCGCCAGCAGCAGCAGGATGACGGTCACCACCTCGACGGAGATCTGCGTCAGCGCCAGATCCGGCGCGGAGAGATAGATGAAGACGATGGAGACGATGAGGCCGATGACCCCGACGACGATCAGGGTGAGCAGGCGGTTGCGGTGGAAGGCGACGATGGCGATGCAGGCGCCGACCAGCAGCAGCCAGCCCATGACCGGCACGAAGGTCGCCGGTAAGGCCGGCCGATCGCCCACGGCATACTCGCCGCTCATGAAGGCGCCGCCGCCGACGGCCAGGGTGGTGGCGACGAAAATGGCGAGGTAGCGGCGCAGCGAGCCGTTGTGCAGCCCGTCGATGAGGACGTGCGACAGGGCGGCGAAGCCGCCCACCGTGGCGTCGAAGATCGTCTTGGCTTCCGGGCGCGGCGTGGCCAGGCGCAGGCGGTTGAAGGCCGTGTGGCGCCACAGCAGGAAGGCGCCGCCGGCCACGGCGATGAGGCTCATGCCGAGTGCCGGCGTCAGGCCGTGCCAGATCGCCAGGTGGAACTCCGGCAGCGGGCCGCCGACCACGGCAGTGGCGACCACCTCGACCAGCGGCTGGGCGACCACCGCCGGCAGCAGGCCGATGAGCACGACCAGGACCACCAGCAGGGCCGGCGGCAGGTACATGCCGCTGGGCGGGTCGTGCGGGGCGTGCGGATAGTCGTCGCGCAGCGGCCCATAGAACACATGGAAGACGTAGCGCAGCGAATAGGCGACGGAGAACAGGGCGCCGAGAGTCGCCAGCGCCGGCAGGATCCAGGGATTGCCGGCCCAGACGGCGTGGCCCGCCTCTTCCAGCATCATTTCCTTGGAGAGAAAGCCGTTCAGCAGCGGCAGTCCGGCCATGGAGAAGCCGGCGAGGGTGGCGATGGTCGCGGTGATCGGCATCAGCGTCGCCAGGCCGCCGAGCCGCCGGGCATCGCGCGTCCCAGCCTCGTGATCGACGATGCCGGCGGTCATGAAGAGCGCGCACTTGAAGGTGGCGTGATTGAGGATGTGGAAGATCCCGGCGACGGCGGCCAGCGGCGTGCCGAAGCCCAACAGCATGGTCACCAGGCCGAGGTGGCTGACCGTCGAGTGGGCCAGCAGGCCCTTCAGGTCGTCTTTGAACAGCGCGATCCAGGCGCCGATGATCATGGTGACGAGTCCCGTCGTCGCGACCAAGTAGAACCAGGCTTCGGTGCCGGCCAGCACCGGCCAGAGCCGCGCCATCAGGAAGATGCCGGCCTTCACCATGGTGGCGGAGTGCAGGTAGGCGCTGACAGGGGTCGGCGCTGCCATGGCGTGGGGCAGCCAGAAGTGAAAGGGAAACTGCGCCGATTTGGTGAAGCAACCGCCGAGGATCAGCAGCAGCGCCGGCAGGTACAGGGGCGAGGCCTTGATGGCGTCACCGTGCTGCAGGATCACCGTCAGGTCGTAGGAGCCGGCGATGTCGCCGAGGATCAGCATGCCGGCGATCATCGACAGGCCGCCCATGCCGGTCACCGCCAGCGCCATGCGGGCACCCTGGCGGCCTTCCGGCAGGTGCTTCCAATAGCCGATCAGCAGGAAGGAGCTTAGGCTGGTCAGTTCCCAGAAGACCAGCAGCAGCAGCACGTTGTCGGACAGCACGATGCCCACCATGGCGCCCTGGAACAGCAGCAGGTAGGCATAGAACTGACCCATCGGGTCGTCCTTGGAGAGATAGTAGCGCGCATAGGCGATGATCAGCAGGCCGATCGTCAGGATGAGCCCGGCGAAGAACAGGCCGAGGCCGTCGACGAAGAAGGTGACGTCGAGGCCGAGGACGGGCAGCCATTCCCACTGCGCCTGCACGACCTCGCCGGCGAAGACCGCCGGCGCCTGGGTCAGCAGCAGGATGAGCGCCAGCAGGGTGACCGCGCCGGTGGCCAGCGCGCAGGCGTCGCGCCCGGCGCGGATGAGCAGGCCGGGCAGCAGCGCCCCGACGAACGGCAGCAACACGATCCAGGCCAGAGTCATCCCTGGCCTTGTTCGTTGTCGGCAAACCGGTGAAGTGAGGTGGTAGCGCCCTGCATCGCCTGATTATCTATGGTGATTCTTGGCCCTTTGGCGGGCGGGTCGAGCCTACTGACGGAGCCGCGCCGGTCAAGTCAAACCGGGCGGAAACAAGCGGAATTCGGCGTTCCGGGCTGAGCGGCCGCCGGGTTGGTCTGGCGATACGACCAGGTCGAGCGTTTTGCCCTCAAATCCGGTCTGATTAGCGGACCCGGCGGGTTGCAGTCCGCGGCGCCTTTCCATCCTGGCGTGGCGCGGTCCGAGTCGCGAAGCCTTGCACCGGGACCGCCGATGCGGCATCGCTAGCCCGCGACCAGAGTCTCCGGAGTCTTCCTGCCGGAGGCGCCGGTTTTCCCCAGCCAAGGAGAGGCAGCATGACCGCGCGGCCCATCATCATCGACACCGACCCCGGTCAGGACGATGCCATCGCCATTCTCCTGGCCCTGGCGTCGCCGGAATTCGAGGTGCTGGGGCTCACCGCGGTGGCTGGCAACGTGCCGCTGACCCTCACCGAGAAGAACGCCCGCAAGGTCTGCGAGCTGGCCGGCCGCCCGGAGGTGAAGGTCTTCGCCGGCTGCGCCCGACCCCTGGTGCGTGCCCAGGTGACCGCCGAGGCGGTGCACGGCAAGACCGGTCTCGACGGTCCCGATCTGCCGGAGCCGACGATGCCGCTGCAGGCGCAGCACGCCGTCGACTGGATCGTCGACAGCCTGCGCGGGGCGCCGGCCGGCAGCATCACCCTCTGCACCCTCGGGCCGCTCACCAACATCGCCGCGGCGATGATCAAGGCGCCGGACATCGTGCCGCGCATCGCCGAGATCGTCCTCATGGGCGGCGGCTTCTTCGAGGGCGGCAACACCACCCCGGCGGCGGAGTTCAATATCTACGTGGATCCCCACGCGGCCCATGTCGTCTTCACCTCGGGGGCGAAACTCACCATGCATCCGCTTGATGTCACGCACAAAGCCCTGATGACCCCTGCCTGGATCGACTCCCTGCGGGCGCTCGGCAACCGGACCGGGGCGGCGGCGGCGGCGATGCTCGATTTCTACGAGCGCTTCGACATGGAAAAATATGGCGCCGAGGGTGGCCCGCTGCACGACCCCTGCGTGCTGGCCTATCTGCTGAAGCCCGGCCTCTTCGCCGGCAGGGATTGCAGCGTCGAGATCGAGACCGGCTCGGAGCTCACCATGGGCATGACCGTGGTCGACTGGTGGAACGTCACCCCGGCGCCGGCCAACTGCCGGGTCATCAACGCCATCGATTCCACCGGCTTCTACGAACTGATCCGCAGCCGCCTCGCGCGTCTGCCCTAGCGACCCGCTTGTCTCCGGACGCCCTGGTACATAAATCTATCGCCATGAAGCGACTCCTCATCCTGCTGACGCTGCTGGCCGCCGCCTGGGCCGGGCCGGTCCAGGGCCAGAGCGGCGGTCTCGCCACCTTCACTACGGCCAGCCTCAACATCGAGACCGCGGCCGGCAGCGATCACGCCTTCAACGTGGAGATCGCAGAGACCCCGGATCAGCGCGCCCAGGGGCTCATGTTCCGCCGCCAGCTCGCGGGCGATGCCGGCATGCTGTTTCTCTTCGACAGATCCGAGGAGCGGGCGATGTGGATGAAGAACACGCTTATCCCGCTGGACATGCTGTTCATCGATGATACGGGGAAGATCGTGCGGATCGAGGAGCGCACGGTGCCGCACTCGCTACGGGCCATCGTCTCGGGCGGCCCGGTGTCGGCGGTGCTGGAGTTGAATGCAGGGACGGCGTCCCGCCTCATGATCAAACCCGGGGACCGGGTTCGTCATCCCGCATTCAGGTAGGGTTCGGCCCATCGTCTTCGGGCGAACGCTGCAGATCAACCATCCCAGACTTCTCCGGGCTCAAACGGCCCTGAGGGCATCGACCTCGGTGAAGAGCTCCCGGGTTCGGCTGTCGCGGTCTTTAGGCTTCCGGGTCCATCGACGCCTGCTGCATGGCCTTCCAGCCTTCGCCGGCGGCCACGAGGCAGCTCATGCCCTGGGGCGTGGTCACGATGATCGACCAGGTGGTGCCGTTACCGGTGGTCAGCACTTCGACGAGACCGCCGTTGTGCGTGACACCGAGGGCGATCGGCGCCTCTTTGTACTTCTGCTGCAGGACCTGCAGAACCGAATTCCGCTGATCACACTGCGGCTGTGCCGTCGCTGCGCTGGTGCTAACGAGGGCAAGTCCAGCGCTGAGCGCCAAAATCTTCCACATGATATGCCTCATCTTTCATTGCGCGTCCGCGAAAGGCTTTCGCCGACATGTCAAGGATTTCATGTGCGAATGAAGATGCTGTTAATGTCTGCTTAAGCATCAGTTAACGGCGTGGATTAAGTTTCGACTAGGCGCCCTAATTCGATCGTTTATGCGCGAGCATCAGGCCGTCCCCCAGGGGCAGCATCGAGCAGTCAACCCGTTGGTCCGAAGCAATCTTTCCATTGAGCGCCCGAATCGCTACAGTGTCGGAGTCCGTGCGGGAGGAATTTATTACTGCTCCATCCCACAAGACGTTATCGACGGCGACCAGGCCGCCGGGACGCAGCAGCGCGAGACAGCTTTCGTAGTAGGCATCGTAGTTGCTCTTGTCGGCGTCGATGAAGGCGAAGTCGAAGCTGCCGGCTGCGCCGCCGGCCATGAGAGCGTCCAGTGAGTCCAGTGCCGGGGCGATCTTGAGGTCGATCTTCGCGGCCACGCCGGCTTCCTGCCAGTAGCGCCGCGCGACCGCGGCGGTCGCCTCGTCGATGTCGCAGGCGACGAGGCGTCCGCCTGCCGGCAGAACCTGCGCGACCGCCAGGGCGGAGTAACCGGTGAAGGTGCCGATCTCCAGGCAGTGCCGCGCCCCCATGAGCTGGGCAAGGAGCGCCATGAACTGCCCCTGCTCGGGGGAGATCTGCATGCCGCCCCAGGGCAGCTTCGCCGTCTCCTCCCTCAGCCGGCGCATGACCTCCGTCTCGCGCAGGGAGTTTTCCAGCAGATAGGCGTAGAGGTCGTCGCTGAGTCCGATGCTGCGCTTGGACATGGGGGAACTCCTGTTGAGGGCTGTACCGTCAATGAATTAGTCGCGCCCGGCCTCCGAACAACCACAAACCGTCTCCCTCGGGCTTGTCCTCTACCGGATTCACGCATCTCGCGCGGTGGTCTCGCAACGGCTATACACGCCGCTGTCGTCCCGGGGCTTGTCCCCGGGACCCAATAACGTTGGCGCAAGGCGATGCCCTACACCGTTTACATCCTTGCCAGCCGCAAGCACGGCACGCTCACCATCGGCGTCACCAACGACATCGCCCGCCGCGTCTGGGAAGACCGGCAAGGCCTCGGCTCCCGCTTCGTCAAGAGGTACCGCGTCACGCGCCTCGTGCATGTCGAGCCCCATGAGGAGATCGCGCGCGCGATCCAGCGCGAGAAGACGATGAAGGAGTGGCCGCGCGCCTGGAAGATCCGGCTGATCGAGCGCGCCAATCCCGAGTGGGCGGATCTCTACGACCGATTAAACGGTTAGGATATTGGGTCCCGGGGACAAGCCCCGGGACGACAGCCTTGGGTGTGGCAAGGGCAAGCCTCTCCTGCGCGAAATGTGTGAACGTAGTAGCGCTCGACGCGAGGGTCCGTGGCGGGGTCAGGCGCCCGGCTCATTCGTGATCCCGGATCGCGCTCGCTTGCGCTCGCTTGTCCGGGATGACGAGCGAAATGGCGGCGAGGGCGGTGCCCTACAGCAGCTTGCCCTCGAAGGGGTGGCGACCGTTGCGGTCCTCGATCTCGAGCACCCAGACGTCGGGGTCGCGTTTGACCGCCCGTTCGATGTAGGCATCGGCCTCGGCCTCGGCCACCAGCGCGCCGCCGAGCGCCGGCATCCAGGCGATGGCGCCCTCCATGTCGCGGGTCTGGGTCAGCACTTTCACGCCTGCGGCCAGCTGGTTGATCTTGAGGATCAGCATACCGCTGTTCTTCTCGCCGCGGTGGGCCACGGTGGCCGGAATGCCGTCGACCATGCAGCGCTTGATGTGGGCCTGGATCCACAGCTCGGCGGGCAGGCGGTCATCGGACCCCCAAGCCATCAGATCTGTTCCTTGGTCTTGAGGAAGCGCAGATCCGCCCAGTCCTCGGCGGCGCGGTCGAGGTGCCAGGCGTTGCGCGCCAGGAACACCGGCGCGCCGGTGTGGTCGCTGCCGAGGGCCCCCTGGTTGGTGTCCATGAAGCGCTTCAGCTTCAGCGGGTCGTCGGCCTCCACCCAGCGCGCGGTATGCAGCGAGGTCGGCTCGAAGCGCACCGGCACCTCGTATTCGGTGCGGATGCGGTCGGCCAGCACATCGAACTGCAGCGGCCCGACGACGCCGACGATCCAGTCGGCGCCGATGGTAGGCTTGAAGACGCGCGCGGCGCCTTCCTCGGCCAGCTGCTGAAGGGCGCGGCCCAGGTGCTTGGCGCGCATCGGGTCTTCCGGCCGGACCGTCTGCAGGTATTCCGGCGCGAAGGAGGGGATGCCGGTGAACTTCAGCTCCTCGCCCTCGGTCAGCGCGTCGCCGATGCCGAGGTTGCCGTGGTTGGGAATGCCGATGATGTCGCCGGGCCAGGCTTCCTCCGCTAGTTCGCGGTCGCGCGCCAGGAAGAGCACGGGGTTGTGCACGTTGATGATCTTGCCGCTGCGCGAATGCTTGAGCTTGGCGCCGCGCTTGAAGTGGCCGGAGCAGAGCCGCACGAAGGCGATGCGGTCGCGGTGGTTGGGGTCCATGTTCGCCTGGATCTTGAACACGAAGCCGCTGACCTTCTCCTCGGTCGGCAGCACCAGGCGGCTCTGGGCCGGCTGCGGGCGCGGCGGCGGCGCCATGTCGCCGACGCCCTGCAGCAGCTCGCGGACCCCGAAGTTGTTGAGCGCCGAGCCGAAGTAGACCGGCGTCATGGAGCCCTCCAGGTAGGCCTCCCTGTCGAAGGCCGGGCAGAGCTGGCGCACCATCTCGACGTCCTCGCGCAGCTGGGCCACGGCCTCGGCCGGCAGCAGGCTATCGAGCTTGGGATCGTCGATGCCGGCGCAGGACTCGCCCTCGGCGCCCATCTTGGTGCGGCTGCGCTCGACCAGCAGCAGGCGGTCGTGCAGCAGGTCGTAGCAGCCGAGGAAGGAACGCCCCATGCCGATCGGCCAGGAGGCCGGGGTGACGTCGAGCGCCAGGCGCTGCTCCACCTCGTCGAGCAGCTCGAAGGGATCGCGGCTCTCGCGGTCCAGCTTGTTCACGAAGGTGATGATCGGCATGTCGCGCAGGCGGCACACTTCGAAGAGCTTCAGGGTCTGCGCCTCGATGCCCTTGGCGGCATCGAGCACCATGACGGCGGAATCCACCGCCGTCAGCGTGCGGTAGGTGTCCTCGCTGAAGTCTTCGTGGCCCGGCGTGTCGAGCAGGTTGAAGGTCTTGCCGTCGTAGTCGTAGGTCATCACCGAGGAGGCGACCGAGATGCCGCGCTCGCGCTCCACCTTCATCCAGTCGGAATGGGCGCGCCGCTGCTCGCCGCGCGCCTTCACCGCCCCGGCCAGCTGGATCGCGCCGCCGAACAGCAGCAGCTTTTCGGTCAGCGTGGTCTTCCCGGCGTCGGGGTGGGAAATGATCGCAAAGGTGCGCCGCCTGAGGACGGCTTCGGAAAGCTGGGTCATATTCCGTGGGTCTGGGGGCCTGGAGTTCCCCGAAAATGGGGCCTTCCCGGCGATTCTACAAGCGGCAGAGGGAAAATGACGTCCGCCCGCCGCACACCGCGCCCGGGCTTATAGCCGGGGAGGGCGGGATTGTCGATGGCGGAGGCAGGAGACCGCGCTTAGGCCCTTTGTCCCCCCTGGCAGAACGGAAGCGCCTGTGCTAGCCCTCTCGAATCACTGACAAAAGGGCGAATCGAATGGCTGCTTCCCTGACCTCCTGGTCCCCGCATGTCCTGAGCCTGCTGCGCGTCGCCTCCGGCGCCGCCTTCATGGCGCATGGCACCCAGAAGTGGCTGAACTTTCCGCCGCGCGGCGGTGCCGCGCCGGAGCTGCTGTCGCTTGGCGGCGCCTCCGGCGCCATCGAGCTGGTCGGCGGCGCGCTGCTGGTGCTTGGCCTCTTCACCCGGCCGGCGGCCTTCATCTGCTCCGGCTCCATGGCCTTCGCGTATTTCATCGCCCACGCGCCGCGCAGCTTCTTTCCGGTGCTCAACGGTGGCGATGCGGCGCTGCTCTACTGTTTCGCGTTCTTCTACATCTTCTTCGCCGGCCCCGGCCCCTGGTCGCTGGACGCGATCATCCGGTCGAAGAAGTAGGCGCAGGCAAACCGGCCGCGCGGATCTCCGCCAGCCCGCGTTTCTGGCGGCCCTCCGCGTCGAAGTTTACCGGCGCCAGCCAGGCCTCGAAGGCGGCCTTGGCCTCGGGCCACTCCTTGTCGAGGATCGAGAACCAGGCGGTGTCGCGGTTGCGGCCCTTCACGATCATGGCCTGGCGGAAGATGCCCTCGAAGCTGAAGCCGAGGCGCAGGGCGGCGCGCCGCGAGGCCAGGTTGAGGGCATTGCATTTCCACTCGTAGCGCCGGTAGCCGAGCTCGTCGAAGACGCGGGCCATCATGAGGGCCATGGCCTCGGTGGCCATCGCCGTGCCCTGCAGCGCCGGACTGAGGTGGATGTGGCCGACCTCGATGACGCCCATCGCCTGGTCGATGCGCAGGTAGCTGGCGACGCCCAGCGCCTTGCCGCTCTTGCTGTCGACGACGGCATGGAACAAGGGATCGGCGCCGAGGCAGGACTTCTCCATCCAGTCGCGGAACGCGCCGAGACTGGCGAAGGGGCCATAGCCCATGTAGGTCCAGTTGCGCCCCTCGCGGTCCTCGCCGTAGGCGGCGAAGAGGTCTTCGGCATGGGCGGCGGGGTCGAGCGGCTCGACGCGGCAGAGGCGCCCCGCCATGGGGGTGCGCGGCGGCGCCTCGCGCGGCAGCCAGTCCGGGATCTCCTCGCCGACCGGCTGGCCGAGATCGTTGCGCAGGAAGTCGTGGTCGAGCGGATCGTGGAGCGCGGTCATGGCAGCCTCGGCAGGGAAGGGGGCGCTGGCCCCGTGATGCCGCCCGGCGGCGCGCGCCGCAAGGGCCAAATGGAAATTCGCGGGGGGTCCAGTTGGCGAAGAATGCCCACTCCCCTCGCGGGAGAGGGAGGGCCCCGCGAAGCGGGAGGGTGGGGGGCGGCGCCGCCAACTTTGCTGCGAGGCAGTGTGCGTCGGCGCGGCCGCATCCCCCTCACCCAACTACGTCTAAGCTCGCTGCGCTCGCTAAGACTACGTAGCCCTCTCCCGCGAGGGGAGAGGGCTATTTCTGCGCATGCGGCGCCGAGGCCAGTTTCAGGAAGAGGCGGTCTTCGCGGCGGATGAACTGCTCCTCGCGGGCGAAGCGGTAGTTCTCGCGTCCCAGCGGATCGGCCGCCAGGCGCGCTCGATAGGCTTCGTAGGCGGCCAGGCTCTCGATGTTGTAGAGGCCGTAGGCGGTGGTGGCCGAGCCCTCGTGGGGCGCGAAGTAGCCGATGAGGTCGGCGCCGCAGCGCGGGATGGCCTGGCCCCAGTTGCGGGCATAGGCCTCGAAGAGCTCCTTCTTGAAGGGATCGATTTCGTAGCGGATGAAGCAGGTGATCATGGCGCGGGCTCCGGGTCTGTTGAGGCCGCCGTTAAAGCAGATCGCCGCGCCCGGATGTTTCGCCAGATATCGAAGCATGGATGTCGTCGGTAAATGATTCCACGGGCGCCTGGAGGATCCAGAGGCAGCCGCCGTCGTCGAAGTCGAGGGTCACCCGGCCGCGAAAGGCCGCGGTGGCGTGCCGCTCCAGGATCTGTGACCCGAAGCCCTTTTCCGCGGGCGTCGAGGCCGGCGGCGCGCCGGTCTCCCGCCAGATGATGGTCAGCTCCGGCGTGCCGGCTTCGGGATCGGAGCTTTCCCAGCTGATGACGATGTGGCCGTCCGGCGTCGACAGCGCCCCGTATTTCGTCGCATTGGTCGCCAGCTCGTGCAGGATCAGGCCGAGGTTCTGCACGGCCGTCGGCTTCAGCAGGAAATCCTCTCCCTGCAGGTCGAGCTGCTGCGGCGATTCCAGGAACGTCGTCAGATGCGAGTCGATCAGACGCTTGATCGGCACGCCCGACCACTGCTTGGAGGTCAGCAGGTCGGTCGAGCGGCCGAGGCCGGCGATCCGCTCGGAGATCGCCGTGTGGAATTCGTCGACGGATTTGCTGCGCCGGGCGGTCTGGTGGATCATCGCCTGGATGACGGCCAGCAGGTTCTTGGTCCGGTGCGCGAGTTCCCCGATCATGAGGTGGATCTGGTCCTCCGCCTGGCTGCGGTCGAAGGAAGCGGAGGAGAGGGCCTTGGCAACGGTGTCGACCTCGAGAATCTGCGTCGCGATGGGCGCGACCACCTCGCCATGGCCGACCTGCTCGGCCATGGTGGCGATGCCCCTGACGGAAATCCGCAGCTGCCGGGCCAGGAAGATCGCCGCGGCGACGGCGAGCGCGAGCAGGGCGGTGCCCCCAAAAATGAGCTGCCGCCAGGTGGTGAGGAGCGAGGCCTGGGCACTGGCGACCGGCCCCCACACGACGGCGTTCCACGACCAGCCTCTCAGCCTGGCGAAGCCGACGATGCTGTCGGGGTAGCCGGCTGCGCCGTAGACGACGCCGCTGACTTGCGTGAACTGCCTTGGCAGATCCGCTTCGAAGGGGCTGTTGTGCGATACGTCGGTCCCTTTGCTGGAGCTCACCAGGTTACCCGAGTGATCGAGGATCGCGGCGGACCATCCGGCGGGCAGGCCCTCCGTCGCGGTGAGGTCGGACAGTTCATTCGCGTTCTTCGTGATGATCAAGGCGGCGCCCGACGACGAAAGCTGCGCCGGCAACGGCAGGGTCACGTTGAAGACCCAATGACCGCTGGTATTGCCGATGAACACGTCGGAGACCTCGATCTCTCCCGAACGCAGGACCGACTCCAGCGCCGGAATGTTGGACGTCTTTCCCAGGTCGGTGCCGTACGGGACCCGGGTGTTCAGCAGTTGTTGGCCGTCCTCGTCCACCAGGATGACGTACAGGGGGCCGTCTCGTAGGGCGGCCTGGGCCCGGTTGTGAAAGGCTTCGAGATCGCCGGCACCCAGCTCCGGCGAACTTATCAGCAGCCGCAAGGTGGTCGACATTTCCTGCAGCACGCGGCTGACCGATGTGGCCAGCAACTGGGCCTCCCGCTCGGTCCTGCGCTCCAGCGCAACTCTTTCGTCGAACTGTAGCTGTGCAAGCAACAACGCCACGAAGGCCAACACCGGCAGCGCGATGGCGCAGACCATGGCAATCAAATAGGAGCGGATCGACGCCTTCGCCACCCGCAGACGAAGCTTGGCAAAAAAGCTCTGGCGGGACCGTTCGTTCGGCGCGGCTGAAGGTAGCATCTGGTGCTGACGTTGGGGCTGACTGGCGTTCCATACAGTAGGATGCTTCCACCGCAAAATCACCCGCCTAACACGGGTCAGGACCGCTTGCACGGCTCCAAGCTTCTGTTTGCGCGCCATGAATCCAATTCTGTCAAACTTTGTCAGCCCGCAGGTGCCGGCCTTGCAGGCCTGCCGCGCGCGGCCTATCTTGGCGGCAGTCTCAACGGGGTGCCCGACGACGCCGACAGGCGAGGGGCTGAGAGACCGGCGCGGCGCTGCCGCCAACCGGACAACCCGATGAACCTGACCCGGGTAATGCCGGCGGAGGGATTTGAGCGACAGGCCGTTCCAGACCCGGTTCCTCAAAGCCGCCGCCCCATACGCCATATGGAGCGAAGCATGCGATTTCCGACGACGATTTCCGCGGCCGCCTTCCTCCTGTCCGCCCTCGCGGCCGTGCCGGCCGCCGCGGCCGACAGGACCCTCACGGTCTACACCTACGACGCCTTCACCTCCGACTGGGGGCCGGGGCCGGCCATCAAGAAGGCCTTCGAAGCCGAATGCGGCTGCACGCTCGAATACGTCGCGCTGGACTCCTCGATCGGTGTCTTGAGCCGCCTGCGCCTGGAGGGCGAGAACAACAGGGCCGATATCGTCCTCGGCCTCGACCTCAACATCCTGGCCGAAGCCAAGGCCAGCGGCCTGTTTGCCGCGCACGGCATCGTGCCGCAAGGCCTCGCCCTGCCGCTCGCCTGGAGCGACGAGACCTTCCTGCCGTTCGACTACGGCTACTTCGCCTTCGTCTATGACACCGAGGCCCTGGCGAATCCGCCCGCAAGCTTGCGCGAGCTGGTCGAGGCACCCGACGACCTGAAAATCATCCTCGAGGACCCGCGCAGCTCGACGCCGGGCCTCGGCCTGCTGCTCTGGGTGCGCGCGGTCTACGGCGAGGACGCGCCGGAAGCCTGGGCCAAGCTCGCCCGCAAAACCGTGACCACCACCAAGGGCTGGAGCGAGGCCTACGGCCTGTTCCTGGAAGGCGAGGCGCCCATGGTGCTGAGCTACACCACCTCGCCGGCTTACCACATGATCGCCGAGGGCGAGGAGCGCTACCAGGCGGCGGCCTTTGCCGAGGGCCACTACATGCAGGTCGAGGTGGCGGCGATGACCCGCTCGAGCGACGAGCCGGAGCTGGCGCGGCAGTTCCTCCGCTTCATGCTGAGCCCCGGCTTCCAGGAGGTCATCCCGACGGCCCAGTGGATGTATCCGGCGGTCGACCTGCCGGGCGGCCTGCCCGATGCCTACGGCCGGCTGGTCGACCCGGCCAAGCCGCTGCTCTTCCCGGCCGAGGAGGTTGCGGCCGAGCGCAAGGCCTGGGTGGAGGAATGGCTGAAGGCGGTCAGCCGCTAACGTCACGCGGGCCGGTCGCATGTCCTTGCCGTGGTGGCTGCCCGCCGGTGGCGCGCTCGCCCTGGTAACCGGCGTTGTCGGTGGCGCCCTGCTGGCGCTCGCCCTGGCGGCGCCCGGCCTCGACCTGGCCGACAACCTCGGCGACGCCTACCTCTGGCGCGTGGTCTGGTTCACCCTGCTGCAGGCCACGCTCTCGACGCTGCTCTCGGTGGCGCTGGCGATCCCCGTCGCCCGCGCCCTGGCGCGCCGCCGCTTTCCCGGGCGAGGGCTCCTGCTGCGGCTGTTCAGCCTCTCCCTGGTGATCCCGGTGATCGTCGCCATTTTCGGCATCGTCGCAGTGCACGGGCGCACCGGCTGGGTGAACGACTCCCTGGCGCTGCTCGGCCTCGGCCGGATCCACTACCTCTACGGCCTGAGCGGCATCCTCATCGGCCACGCCTTCTTCAACATGCCCTTCGTGGCCCGCATCCTGCTGCAGGCCCTCGAGACGGTGCCGCCGGAGACCTGGCGCGTGGCCAGCCAGTTCGGCCTCAAGTCACGCGATCTTTTCCGCCTCATCGAATGGCCGGCCTTGCGCACGGTGCTGCCGGGGGTCGCCGGCCTGGTCTTCATGCTGTGCTTCACCTCCTTCGCCGTGGTGCTGACGCTGGGCGGCGGGCCCAAGGCGACCACCCTGGAGGTCGCCGTCTACCAGGCGCTGCGCTTCGACTTCGACCTCGGTCGCGCCGTCACCCTGGCGCTGGTGCAGCTGCTGCTCTGCGGCGCCATCGTGCTGGCGGTGCTGCAGCTCGCGGTGCCGAGCACCACGCCCCTGACCGAGGGTCGCCTCTACGACCGCCCCGACCGCGGAGGCGCTGTCGGCCTGACGGTCGACGGCGCCGCCCTCGTGCTAACTCTCTTTCTGGTGGTGCTGCCGCTGGTGGCCGTGGCGCTGGCCGGCTTCAATCCGCGGGCGTTCGAGGTGCTGGGACGCGGCGCGCTGTGGCGCGCGGTCGGCCAGTCGCTGACCATTGCCGTCTCGGCGGGCACGCTGGCGCTGCTGCTCGGGGCGGCCCTTCTCGTTTCCAGCCGCCGCCTGCGTCACCGCCTGGGCCGGCCCGCCGCGGCCGGGCGGCTGGAGCTCTCGGCCTCGCTCATCCTGGTGGTGCCGCCCTTCGTGCTGGCGACCGGGCTCTTCGTCCTGCTGCGCCATGTCGCCGACGTCTTCGCGCTCGGCATGCCCCTGGTGATCCTGGTGAATGCCCTGATGGCGTTGCCCTTCGTGGTGCGTTTCCTGGGCGGGCCGATGATGGAGGAGGCGCAGCGCCACGACCGGCTCTGCCAGAGCCTCGGCATCGCCGGCTGGCAGCGCCTGCGCCTCATCGAGTGGCCCGGCCTGCGCCGCGCCGTGGCCCTGGCGCTGGCCGTGGCGGCGACGCTTTCCCTCGGCGACCTCGGTGTCATCGCGCTGTTCGGCAGCCAGGATTTCGCCACCCTGCCGCTGCTGCTCTACCAGGCCATGGCCGGCTTCCGCATGGCCGAGGCGGCGGTGATCGCGACCCTGCTCTCGCTGCTCTGCCTGGCGCTCTTCCTGGTCATCGAAGGGGGCCTCGGCGGTCTCGGGAGGCGCAGCGATGCCTGACCAGCCGATGCTGCAGGTGGAGGGCCTGAGCTTTCGCTACGAGGACATGGAAATGGTCTTCGAACTGGCGCTGGGACGCGGCCAGTGCCTGGCGCTGCTGGGGCCGAGCGGGGCGGGCAAGTCGACGCTGCTCAGCCTCATCGCCGGCTTCGAGCGGCCCCTGGCCGGACGCGTGATGATCGACGGCGCCGACGTCACCCGCTGGGCGCCGGCCGCTCGCCCGGTTACCAGCCTGTTCCAGGAGCACAATCTCTTCGCCCACCTGAATGCGGGCGAGAACGTCGGCCTCGGCCTCGATCCCGGTCTGCGCCTCGACGCGGCGCAGCAGCAGGCGGTGCGCGAAGCGCTCGCCCGGGTCGGCCTCGAGGGCCTGGAGAAGCGCCGACCGGCGCAGCTGTCCGGCGGGCAGCGCCAGCGGGTCGCCCTGGCGCGCAGCCTGGCCCGCGAGAAGCCGCTGCTGCTGCTCGACGAACCCTTCAGCGCCCTCGATCCGGGCCTGCGCCTGGAAATGCTGGACCTGGTGCGCCAGCTGCAGGACGAGCGCGGGCTCACCGTGGTGATGGTCAGCCACAACCCGCAGGACGCCTTGCGCATCGCCGGGCAGACCGCCTTCGTGCACGACGGCCGCGTGCTGGCCGCCGGCCCGACTCGGCAACTGCTGGAAGCGCGCGAGCCGGCCGAGCTGCGCGCCTTCCTGGGGCCGTCCCCCTCACCCAGCGCCGCCTAAGCTCGATCTGCGATCTCGCCAAGGCTACACAACCCTTGCCCCGCTTGCGGGGAGAGGGCGGGTGAGGGGGAGGCCGCAACAGCGGCGAATCTTCGGGCTTGCCCTACCGGCTCCGGTCGCGTTGCTTTAGGGTCGCAACGGGGGGCCGCTGGCAGGCTCCCGCGACAGAACTCAAGCCTTGCCAGGTGTGATGGGGTCGATGCGAGAGGGAGGAAGCCTTTGGCGGGCGGCGGCGCGCTGCGCCGTTCTGGCCGGGGCACTGCTGCTGCCGGCGCTGCCGGCGGCCGCGCAGGCGGCGGTAACGTCGCGCGACATCGAGGCGACGCTGGCCCAGATGGAGGCGCTGGGGCGGTTCTTCGGCGCCTTCGCCGAGCGCGACAGCAACGGCTTCGCGCAAGAGCGCTGGCGGCGGCTCAGCCTTGGCTACCCCGGCACGGCCGAACTCCTGGGCGACCTGCAGACGCGGGGCATCCTCCTCATCGACGACCTGCCGGCCGGCCGCGTGAGCGGCCTGCTGGACCGCGGCGAGATCGTCATTGACCGCGACCTCGACGGCCGCTGGGCGCCCGGCCTGCTGCCGGCCGGCGACGGCGACGAGGCGGCGCGCCGCCGCGACCTCCTGCTGCCGGTGCTCTTTGAGGCGCTGGCGCGGCGCCAGGCGCCGCAGGACTGGCCCTGGCTGGCCGACCACCTGCGCGCCGTCGGCGGCCTCGGCCAGCTGGCGCAGGACCCGGTGGCGCGTCCCTTGCTGGCGCGCTTCTTCCAGGCCAAGGACGCCTATCTCTGGCTGGCCATGCAGCGCATCGGCGAGGGCGATCCGGCGGCCCGCCAGGCGCTCGCCGGGCGTCAGCGGGAGACCTTCGGCGCCATCCACGCCCTCGCCACCGACATGGCGGCGACCTTCGGGCCGGCACCGGCCGAGCGGCTGCAGCGGGACTGGTCGCACTACGTCGCCCTGGTCGACGGCTTCGCGGTCACGCGCGGCTGGCTGCTGCTCGACCCGGCGCTGCGCCGGACCCAGCTCGGCGCGGCTGCGCGCCGCGAGGCGGACGCGGTGAGGCAGGCGGCGGCGGAGGTGGTGGCCTCGGCGCCGCGCTCGGCCCTGGCGGCTGCGCGCAGCGAAGCGGCCCGTGCCGCCGCGCCTCCAGGCCGCCCGCCCAAGACGGCGGTCCCGGCCATCAGTCTCGGTGCGGTCGTCGCCCAGTCCCAGGGGCTCGACCTCGACGCCCTGCCGACGGAATTGGCGACGCAGGCGCTCGCCTTGCGCCCGGAAGCCGCTGCGGCGATGAACGCCGCCGCCTTCCGGGATTTCGCGGCGCGGCTCAAGGAAGCCATGGCACAGCCCGACCCGCGCCTGGTCATCGCCGATCGAGAGCAGCAACTCGGGATCGCCCGCAACCAGGTCGCCGCGCTGCAGTCCGAAGTGGGCGAGCTTGCCGCCGCATTGGACGACCGGGCCGCAGAGTCCGCGCAGCTGGAAACCGCCCTCGCGGCGGAGCGCGCGCGCCTGGCGGCGAGCGAGCAGCGCGCCGTGGCACAGGCGGCGGAGGCGGAGCGACGCCTGGCCGAAGCGGAAACCCTGGGAGCCGCGCAAAGAGCGGCCGAGCTGAAGGCTGCAGAAGCGCCGGCGCCAGAACCGGCACCGCGGATCGCCGTGGCACCACCACAGGCCGTCGGCGAGCTTGGCGCCACGCCGTCCCAGAGCGAGCAGCGCCAGCTCTATGTGGTCTTCGCCCTTGCCGCGGTCGTGGTGCTGGCGCTGCTGTTGTGGCTGCGGAGGCGCCGCGGTGCGGTGGAGGTCGATCAGCCGCCGCCGCTGCTTGCGGCGCCGGGCCGCTTCGTGCAGCAGCCGGCCATTGCGGAGCCGCCGCGACCGGTCGTCGAAATGGCGGCGGTGGCATCGGCAAGGGCGCCGGTGACGAGGCCTCGGGCGAAATCGCAGCCCGGTCAGACGATCAAGCTCAACGGCATCACACCGCCTTCCGCGGACGCGAGGGCCGCGATGAAAGCGGGCAAGGCGCAACGCGCGGCGCTGCGCTCGGCGGGGCAGGACGCCGGCACGGCCACCCTCGGACCGGAGGCGGAAGCGGACGCCGCCGGCCATCCCATCGTGCAGGCCCTGCGCAAGGGCAACCTGCCGCTCTTCGAGCTGCTGTTCGGCGAGCTGACCGGCCTGCGCGCGCCACAGCTCCAGCGCATCGCCTACGGCGGGCGCGGCGAGGATCTCGTCATCGTCTGCCGGGCCGTCGGCGTCGACAAGCTGCTGTTCGGCTCGATCTTCCTGCTCACCGATCATCTGCGTGGCGGGGACGCGGAGGAGGAGCCGGAGCGCACGGCGGAGATTCTCCGCATGTACGATCGCCTGCCGAGCGCCACCGCGCAGAAGGTGCTGACGAAGTGGCAGCGCAATTGGGGCGGCGATCGATGCCAGGAGCCATCGGCGGATGTCTAAGTCGCTGCGCGACGGGAGGCGGCGTCCGGCTGCCGGGCGGCGGCGCAGCGCGTCGCGGCCGTTCTGGACGGCCTGGTCCGCGCTGCTGTCGGACACGCTGCGGCGCTGGCTGCGCCGGGCCTTGGTCGCGCTGCTGCTGGTCTTTGTGGTGGCGCCGCTGGCACTGATCCTGATCTATCGCTTTGTACCGCCGCCGGTCACGCCGCTGATGCTGATCCGGCTTGTCGAAGGGCAGGGGCTGCGACGCGACTGGATGCCCTGGGAGGAGATCTCGCCTCATTTGCGCGAATCCGTCATCGCCTCGGAAGACAACCTTTTCTGCGCGCACAGCGGTTTCGACTGGCGCTCCCTCGAAGCGGCGGCCAAGGCCTATGCGGCCGGCGCGCGCGCCGGTGGTGGCAGCACGATTTCCATGCAGACGGCGAAGAACCTCTTTCTTTGGCCATCGCGCAGCGTCATCCGCAAAGGCATGGAGGTGCCGCTGACGGCGGCGCTCGAGCTGCTCTGGCCGAAGCGGCGCATTCTGGAGGTCTACCTGAATATCGCCGAGCTGGGCCCCGGCATCTACGGCGTTGAAGCGGCCTCGCAGCACTACTTCGAACGCCCGGCCCGCGACCTCTCGCAAGCGCAGGCCTCGCGCCTCGCCGCCGTGCTGCCCAATCCGCTGGAGTGGCGACCGCAACCGCCGGGCGGCTACGTGCAGCGCCGTGCCGGCGTCATCCGCACGCGCATCCGCCAACTCGGCCCGATGCTCGACTGCGTGCGCGGCTGACTCAGGCGACGCCGCCGGCGCGCTGCGCCCGGGCGCGCCGGACGTCGCTGAGCGCGTGGCCGATGATGGCGGTGAGCACGATGCCGACACCGATGAAGCTCTCCATCGGCGGCAGTTCGGACAGCAGAACCCAGGCGAGGACCATGGCAAAGGGAGTTTCGGCGCTGCCCAGGAAGCCCGACTCTGCGGCGGGGATCAGCTTCGTGCCTTCCGTCCACAGCACCAGAGCAACAGCAAAGGAAAGCCCGAACAGAAACAGTAGGATCGCGTCCTGTCGCGTCACTGCCAGTGGGTCGACGACAAGACAGCCGACAACGAAAAGCTGTAGCGCCGAAACCCCGCCCGCCAGGACGACCGGTGTTTCGCGGAAACGACGAATCAGCACCATGTAGAAGGCGCAGCCGAAAGTCATCAGCAGGGCAACGCTGTCGCCGACGAGGCTGCTTGTCCCGACACCACCGGCGAAGATCACCAGAACGCCTACCGTCGAAACGCCTGCTGCAATACCGGTGAGGCGCCTGAATCTCTCGCGCAACAGCCACCAGCCGAGGGCGGCCGCGATGAAGGGGGCCGTCGCATAAATGATGGCCACATTGGCGACATAGGTCAGCTTGAAGGAGAAAATGAAGGCCAGGCTGGCCAGACTGCCGACGCTGGCCAGCAGCCATCCCCGCCAGCCAAGTCGAAACCTCGCCCTCAGCGATTTGTCGCGATCCCGCAAGGCGACGTAGCCGACGACCAGAAGCCCGCCCAGCAGACCGCGCCAGGATGCGATGGTCCAGACATCTGCCTGGATTGACTTGGTCAGAACGCCGGCCAAGCTGAAGGCGAGCGCCGATGCGACCACCAAGGCGACCCCCAGCTGGTGCCGATCCTGTTCGTCAGGCGGTGCGCTCAAGTCGACTCCCGTTGTGTCGCTAAGGCGTGCCAAAGATAGCAGGGCGCCCCTGACAGCGTCCTGTCAGCTGGCGTGGGCCCGCTGCCCGGCCGGCCTGCCACCTGGCGGTTCGGCTCAGACTCGCGTGTTGGCCTGCATGATGGCGAACATTTCCTGCTCCAGCTGCGCACGCCTTCGCCGCAGTTCGTCGTCGCGCTGCGCATGTGCCGCGTCTTCGAGCGCGTTCAGCCTGCGGATGTCGGAGGTCAGCTCGGCATGGCGGCTGCAGAGATCTTCGAAGCCGGAATCGGCGGCGGCAATCCTGGTCAGCACGTTTCGGAGACGGCTGGTGACGACATCGAAAGGTCCGGACATGGCGTTCTCCCCTGCCTCTGGGTGGGCGTGAACTGTTTCACGACGATGCCACGGCGACCGGGGCGCCACTGTCCCAGGAGCGGTGGCTAGTGCGGCGGCGGAGACCTCGCCGGGCACTGAATTCTCTAACACCCGCCGGGCGGCTGCAGCAGGCCCCGCCCGAAGGTGTCGTCGCGGCCCGGGCGGCCGAGATCGCGCGCCCTATCCTGCAGTTCCCGGCGGATAGTCTCCGGCGCCGCATCGGGCGTCTGCGACAGGGTCAGGGCGGCGGCGGCCGAGACGAAGGGCGCGGCAAAGGACGTGCCGGTATTGTAGCGGCCGCCCTGACCCTGGCGGGCGCTCCAGACGTCGACGCCGGGCGCGGCGAGATCGATGTAGCCGCCGCGGTTGGCGTTGCTGTAGGCCTGCAGCGACGCGTCGACCGCGGTCACCGCCATGACAGCCGGATAACCAGCGGGGAAAACTGGGGCCGCATTGGGCCCGTTGTTGCCGGCCGCGGCCACCAGCAGCATGCCGCCGGCATGGGCGCGCTCGAAGGTCAGCCGCATCACCTGGTTGCCCGGTCCGGAGAGACTGAGGTTCACCACCCGCACGCCTTGCTGGCCGAGCCAGTCGACGGCACGCGCGATGGCGTCGGTGGTGCCGACCACGCGGTCGTCCCGCAACGCGAAAATCGCCGCCGCGTAGAGGCGGGCGGCGGGGAGCAGGCCGCTGGCGGTGCTGCCGGGCGCCCCGACGAGCAGGGCGGCGACGGCGGTACCGTGGTCGGGCGGCGCCGGCGGCACCCCCGCGGCGATGAAACTTCGGTCGGTGACCTGGCGGCCGGCAAACGCGCTGTGCCCTCTGTCCAGCGCCGTGTCGATCAGGCCGATGCTAACTGAGGCCGCACAGCCCGGCGCGCCTTCCGGCCAGCCGATCAGTGCCTTGGCGAAGTGGCGCGGTTCGCCCGCCGTGTCGGAAGCGGCGTCGGGTTCGTAAAGCGTGTTGGCGTCGAACAGAGTCGCCGGAAAGCTCAGGCGCAGGGCGTTCAGAGCCCCCGGCACGTCGAGGCCGGCAGGCAGGCCGAGACGCAGGAGCGCGAAGCCGAGAGTGGGCAGATCCTGCAACGAGCGCACGGCGTAGCCGAGGTTGGTCACCTGCTGGGCGAGGGTCGTCGCATCGGCGAGGGAGGCGGCGATCGCCAGCACCTCGTCGGGCTCGCGGTCCGCATCGACGGCCGCGGTGGGTGGCGGGGCCGGCAGGGGTGGGGTCGCACCTGGGGCTGGTGGCAGCCGTTCCGGTTGCTGTGCCGGGCGCCGCGGATCCGGTTGCCGGGGCTCGGGCCGGCTCGGCGGTTCGGCGCCGAGCGAGACCGCTTCGTCGTCGCAGATCTGCACCGGGCGGCCCTGGCCGGAGAGCCACGTGCCGCTGCGCACTTCCTGGATGCCGAGGACGTACCACTTGCCGCGCCCCAGCTGACGGTGCTTCGGCACGGTCGCGACGATCGAGCGGTCGGTCCAGTTGCTGACCGGCAGTTCCACGCCGACGTTGGGATCGCGCAGCATCAGGGCGCGTCCGCCGGCGCGGCCGAAGCCGCTGCCGCGCACGGCGATGCGGTCGCCGAAGTTCACGCAGCCGACCACGCCTATGCCGACGATGGTGGGCGGCGCGGCCTGCTGCGCCGCTGCCGTCTTCGGCGCCGCCGCCGCGACGGCCAGGACGGCCGCGAGGAGGCAGCAGAGGAGGGCAGGGACTCGGGCAGGCCGCGTGGCGGACATGATGGTCAGTTCCGCTCCGCGAAGGTCACCACGTCGCCGCTGGCGCGCAGGGTGGCGAGCGCTTCTTCGACCGTGGTGGTGCCGGCATCGACGAGACGCAGGTTGTATATGCCGAGGGCGGTCGGCCCGTCGGCGATGCTGGCGCCGGCCGACTGCAGGACCTCGCGGATTTCCAGCTCGGTGGCATCGGAGGCAAAGGTCACCTGCAGCACCGGGGCCGCGAGGCCCGCGTTGCCGCTCGCGGTCTCCACATCGCTGCCGGGTCCGCCGGTGAGGCTGATCATGACGCCGGCCTGGATCACCACGGCGATGCAGGCCGCCACCGCCAGGGGACGCCAGAATCTGGCCACGGTGACCGTCCTGCCGGTCATCTTGTCGGCGCTGCCCGGCTGCGGGCCGGCCTGCTTGATCTCGCGCTTGAGGCGCTGCAGGCCGAACTCGCCCGGACTGTTCTCGATCTGCTCGTCCTTGACCTGCTGGCGCAGTGCGCGCAGCAACGCGACCTCGTCGCGGGCATGGCTGCTGCGTTCCAGGTAGGCCTCGACCTGTCGGCGCTCCTCGGCCTCCAGCGTGTCGTTGACGTACCATGGGAGCAGGAGGTCCAAGTCCTCGTCGTCTTTCTTGCCGTTGTCCGTGTTCATGACAGTCCCATCTCCTTGAGCCCCGCAAGGCACTTCATCAGCGCCTTCTTTGCGTGAAACATCCTGGTCTTCACGGTTCCCTCGGGGCAGCCGACGATGCCGGCAATTTCCCCGTAGGGGAGGTCTTCGAAGAAAGCCAGGTGAACCACGCTGCGGTGTGCTTCCGAGAGCTGATCAACACAGCGCCGCACCTGTTCCGCATCCTGGGCCGCCGAGAGCGTTTCTGCCGCATTGGGAGACTCGTCCTCGGCGATCTCCGGATCCAGCTCCACGCTCTCGCCTGGTTTGCGCCGCCGGATCCGGTCGATCGTCTTGTGATGAGCGATGCCTAGTACCCAGGTGCTCACCGACGATCGGCCTTCAAAGCGGCTGGCGCTGCGCCAGACTTCGAACATGACCTCGTTGAGTACGTCGGAGGCATCGAAGGAATCGTTCAATCTGGAACGAATAAAACGGTAAACGCGCCCCTCGTAGGCCCGGTAGAATGCATCCAAGGCGCTCTGGTCGCCCTGCGCCATACGGTTCAGCAGCTCCCGATCGTCTTCGCTCAAGCGTAGCCCCTGTCGCTGGCGGCGCCGCGGGCCCTCGGACGCCTAGGGTTTGAAGATTTCCCGTACGGAGCTGGACCCGATGACAGCGCCATTAGCATCAATCGCCAGGACCCGCCACAAATAGCTCCTGTCAGCGGGTAGCTGGGCCAGGGTGAAGGCTTCCGGGCTGGCTTCGTTGCGGTCGCCCGGCACGAAGAGGCCGGCCAGGGGCATCCCCGACGGGTCCGCACGGCTGGCGCCGGCCTGCGCCTGCTGGCCGCTGGAGGGATCGAGCGGCCCGGCGGGGCCGGCCGACGTCGCATAGAAGGCGAGCTGATAAGCCTCGGCGCCCCTCAGCGGGCTCCAGGCGAAGCGGGTCTCGACGGTCAGGCTGTCGCCCGGGCGCGGTGCCGTGAGCAGGATGTCCCGCTGGGCCACGGAGGTCGCTTCCGGCGCCCGCGGCGTGACGTAGTATTGCAGCGTCGGCGCCTCGAAACCGAGGGCCGGCTCGGTAATGCGGAAGCGCACGAAGTGGGTGCCTTCTTCCGAGGTCGGCAGGCGCGGGCTGGAGATGACCGTGCGACCGCCGCCCGCCACTCCCTGGCGCACCAGGGAAAGCGGACGGAAGACCGGCGCGCCGGCCGTGCTCGCGCCGCTTGCCGCTTCCCAGAAGCCGCTGACCAGGCCGACGCCGTCGATGTTGAGTTCGGCGATCGCCCGCAACTCGCTGCCTCTCGACAGCACACGGCTGCGCGCGTCGTCGTCGAAGGTCAGCGCCAGCCGCGCGACGTTGAGGATGGCGGAGCCCTGGCCGCTCGGCGTGACCAACAGCTCGGCACCCAGCGGGGTATCTACGAGATTGTCCGCAAAGTCGCGGACCACCCGCAGCGGGCTACCCTGCTTTACAGCTCGGTAGACCAGCGCTTCGGGGATCTGCACGACCTCGCGGATGGTGACCGTCTCGTTGGCTACCGCGCCGGGAAGGTCCCGCGCCAGCGGCCGGGGCAGGTCGGCCACCACCGTGCCGCCGATGAGGAGACGCAGCCGCGGCGAGGAGACCGTGCCCGGATCCGGCAGTTCGACCCCCTGGCGCACGACGCGCCAGTTCACCGTCACGGTGGCCGGTCCGGTGGCGCTGATCGCTATTCTTGCGGGCGTGCTGCTGGCTGCGATGACGGCAGCTTCCGCCTGCGGCAGCGCGAGGGGCATGGCGGCCAGCGCGGCGGCCAGCGCGGCGGAAAGTCGAAAACTACGGGCACCCATGATCACATTCCTTGCGTGGCTGTTGAGCGCAAGAGCAGCCGGACCGGGCGGCGGTGTTCTACCCGCGCCGATACTGCTGTTGCTGCGGGTATGTCGTCCACGGGGCAACGCCGGTTCAATTCGCCCTCTGTCCTCCTCAGGGTTTGTAGATCTCCCGCGGCGGGCTGACCCCCAGCAAGGCGCCGTCTTCGCCGACCGCCTTCACCGTCCACTGGTAGTGCCGATTGCCCGGCAGGTGTCTCAGGCTGTAGTCCTGCAGGCGGATCTCGGTCTGCGTTCCCGGCACCACCGCGCCGGTAAGCGGCCGCAGGCCCTGGACGCTTTCGGTGTCCGGATTGGGATCGAGCGGCACGTCGGTGGTGACCTCGGCATCGGAGGGGATCTCGGCCGGTCCCGCCGTGGTGCCGTAAACTTCCACCTTGTAAAGCTGTGCCCCGGGCACGGCCTGCCAGGCAAAGCGGGTAGTGAGGGTCAGCGGCGTGCCGGGGCCGGGCGAGGTGATCAGCATGAGCCGTGGCTCCTGGTCTTCCGCCGAGGGGCTTTCCGGCGTGACGTAATACTGCAGGACGGGCTCGTCGTCGAAGCGGGTCTGCGGCTCGGTAATGCGCAGCCGCACCAGGTTGGTGCCCTCAAAGCCGGTCGGCAAGGGCGGCGACGTGATGATTCTGCGACCGCCGCCGGCCACCGGCAGGCGCACCAGCGCCAGGGGGCGGAACACCGGCGTGCCCGCCGTGCTGCTTGCAAGGGCAATCTCCCACACGGCGCGGAATAGACCGGAACCGGAGGTGTTGAGTTCGGCGATGGCGCGCAGGCGGCTGCCTTTGGGCAGGACCTTCACGCGCGTCCGGTCGTCGAAGGAGAGCGACAGCTGGCTGATGGAGAAGGCTTCGGACCCGGGGCCGGAGGGCACCAGGTCGATGGTGCCGGTCTGGCTCGCCGGAAGTGGCGAAATCGCGCCGGAGCTGTCGGTGAAGGTCCGCTGATAGACGATCTGCGCGCGCTCCTTCACCGCGCGGAAGGCCACGGCTTGCGGTACGGTGACGCTTTCCGAGTAGATCAGGGTTTCGTTTGCCGTCGTCGTTCCGGGCGTGCTGCGCGAGAGGGTCCGGTTGACAGTCCCGACGACGGCGCCGTTGACCAGGAAGACGCCGTTCGGCGAGCTCACCGTGCCGGGGTTCGGCACCAGGGAGCCGGGGAAACGGACGACCCGCCAGACAAAGGTGACGGTGCTGGGCGCCGTGGTCGAAACGGCCATGCGAGGCGGCGTGGTGTCGACGCTGAAGATCGCCGCGATGGCCGACGGGGCAGTCAGGACGATCGCCAGGACCGCGAGGCCGGCGGCGAAGAGCGAGCGGATGTGATATCTCATCTCCAGGCCCCTCAATAGACTACCGGCAGGGATAGCCGCAGCGTGGTGAAAGCCTGATACTGCAGATCGGCTTCCGAATTGCTGAAGTCGTCATTGGTTTCCTGAATGAATCCCGACAGCGCCAGAGCGACGCCCAGCTTGTTGGCTTCCGGTGGCTGCAGGGTCCAGACCAGCTCGCCGTTCAGGCTGCTGGTGTCCGGTGCGTCGCCGTCGCCCATCCCGTGATTCAAAGCGTAGTACAGCGTTGCGCTCAGCGTCTCGGGTATCACTGTGATATCGGCGCCCAATCCCAAGTTCAGCGTTTGATTGTCGTCGCCGAGGTCGAGATCCTCGAAGTTGTCCCATTGCACGCTGGGCGACAGGGTGAGCCAGTCATCAACAAGTATGTAGGCGCTGAGCCCGGTGGAGTTGTTCAAGGTGTCGCTGCTGATGTCGACGTGATCTTCGAAGGAGTAGATGGAGTGAGAGAGGTTCCAGCTCCATCGCTCGTAGCTGGCGCCGGTGCTGAGGGTGAGCGACCGTGTGGTGTTGTCGGCGTCATCGTCGGGAAAGTCGTCCGAGCGCGCGATGCGGTCGATTTCGTAGAGGCCTGCGGAGAGGCCGAAGAAGGGTTGCCCATACCACGGCAAGGAGCCGTCCTCCAGGGGTTCGACGAAGGGCGTATAGGTGCCGTTGAAATAGACGTCGATGTTGCGGTCGGTCGGCAGGAAGCCGAGGTCGTCGACGTTGCTCAGCCGATGGTCGACGCGAAGCTGAGCGGCGAATTCGTCCCAGAAGAAATCCGTGAAGACCGAGGTGGTTTCGCGGTCCGGCTGCAACGTGGGATTGGCGAGGCTCTGGAAGAAGGTGTCGACCTGCTCGCGCTGCACGCCGACGGTCCAGGTGAAGGTGTTGCCGTCCAGGGTGGCGCCGCGCAGCGGCTCCAGCGATGCGAGCACTGCGTAGGCCGAAGCGGTTTCGGCGTCGAAACCTTCGTCCTTGCCGTCGAAATCGAACTCCGATTGGGCGTACTCGCCGCGCAGCCGCAGGGCCTCGTCGAACCACAGGGTGTCCGCGGCCAGCGACCAGCCGCGCCCCTCGTTGATGATCTCGTCGGTGCCGATTCCGAAGCCGCCGTCACTGCCTTCGCCGGCATAGAAGCTGCCCGTCAGCAGGATGTTGTTCTGCAGCGCCTCGATCGGCCGGACCGAGACCGCTGCGCCCGCTATGCGGTCCTCGTCGTGACTGATGCCGACGACGTGGCGGGTGCCGACCAGAGATTCCGTGCGCTGCACAAAACCCGTCACCGAGAGCCGGTCGTCGGTGGTGCCCGCGCGCAGCGAGACGCCGCGCCGGTAGAAGCTCGACATGATCAGGTTTTCGATGCCGGCGTCGTGGTCACCCAGGGTGAGTCCCGCGAAAAAGCTTTCACTCTCGAAGTCGCCGTCGATGCGGTACTCGCCAATGTCGAGGTTGCGCTGGTCGAGGCCGAGTTCGAGCTGGCTGTTGTAGAGGTAGTTGCCCTGTGCCGAGAGACGCCACGGCTCATCCCCCGCCGCCGCCTCGACATTGCCGCCGCTCTCGCCGGTGATGTGCTGCGAGGGGGTGGTGATGCCGCCGTCGGCCACGCGGCCGTTCACCTCACCGGCCAGGTCGGCCCGCAGCGAGAGGTCGCGCACCAAGTCGGATTGGCGGAGGTCCAGTATCCAGGCGCCGCGTTCCAGGATGGAGCCGTCGTCCCCGCGCTCGATGAGCCGCAGGCTGTGACTGCCGGTGGTGAGCGCTTCGGGCGGGACGAGGGTGAGGCGGCCGGCCTCGGCACTGACGAAGGCGGTGAGGTCGAGATCGTCGAGCTCCACCGCCAGGCGCTCATAGACACCTGGATCGAGGTCTGCCGGCAGCAGAATGACGATGGCTTCGCTGCGGCCGCGGACGTCGGATTCGGACGGCGCGAGCTCCGGGACCCATTCGGTTTGGGCGAGCGCCGTCGCGGTCGTGCAGCAAAGCGCCAGGCTCAGCAGAAGGGCGCTGTACCTGCGCGCAGGCAAAACAAATCGGTCGGTACGGCAAGGCCGGCCGACTGATACCCTCTCGCGCATGGTCCCCCCGAGACCACGCTCGTCTTCCCACATTGCCCCCTGCCTTTCGGTCCACCCCCCGGCGGTCGAATTAAGGCGGCTCTCCCACGTCGATGGCATCCTAATATCCTGAAAGTCTTGTGGAAGGAAGGCTAAGCTTGGCGCACAGGGAAATTTGGCCCGGGCGCTCAGGGATTGGTCGTGAGCCGGCCGGCAAAGGTTCAAGGGACGGGCCCTGGTTGCGGCGCGAGAGAGCTGCGCAAAAGGGTTAGGCAGCAGGAGAATCGGCGGCGATGTCGAAGCAGGCCAGGAAGGGGCGGTCGCCCCAGGTCTTTGAGCTTTCCGGGGTGAAGTTGGACAAGACCCTTGAGAAGGCCGATTACGAGAACCGTCTGGCGGAGCTGCAACTCCTGTTGCGCCGCATCCAGCAGGCCTACCTGGGCAGCGGCGAGCGCGGCATCATCGTCTTCGAGGGATGGGACGCGGCCGGCAAGGGCGGCACCATCCGGCGCATGAGCGCCGTCATGGACCCGCGCGGCTTCAAGGTCTGGCCGATCTCCGCGCCCAACGACGTCGACAAGGCGCACCACTTCCTCTACCGCTTCTGGGAGCGGATGCCGCCGCTCGGCGCGATCGCCGTTTTCGACCGCTCCTGGTACGGCCGGGTGCTGGTCGAGAGGGTCGAGGGCCTGGCGGGGAAGGCCGAGTGGTCGCGCGCCTATCGCGAGATCAACGAGTTCGAACGCATGCTGCACGACGACGGCGCGCGCATCGTGAAGGTCTTCCTGCACATCAGCGCCGAGGAGCAGCTCAAACGCTTCGAGCAGCGCCTCAACGATCCGCTGAAGCGCTGGAAGCTGACCTACGAGGATTTCCGCAACCGCGACCGGCGGCCGCTGTACGAAGCGGCTATCGAGGAGATGGTGGGGCGCACCTCCACCGAGATCGCGCCCTGGCACGTGGTGCCGGCCGACGACAAGAAATTTGCGCGCATCCGGTCGCTCGAGCTGATCACCGAGGTGCTGGCGAAGGACGTCGACCTGCGCCCGAAGCCGCTGGACGAGGAAGCCAAGGCGCTGGCCCGCGCGGTCTTCGGGTCGCTGCCCAGGGGCCTATGACGGGGTTCCGGTCCCTCGCACGAGCCTCCCGCCCGGGTCGACGTCCTTCGTTTGTTCACTTTGGGGCTTTTCCCTGCTTGCTCAAATGGGCCAGAAACCTTAGCTTTCCCGCCGTCGGGGCGTAGCTCAGCCTGGTAGAGTGCCTGCTTTGGGAGCAGGATGTCGGAGGTTCGAATCCTCTCGCCCCGACCACCTCCACGCCGGGATTGCGGCGCAATCCTGTCCGGCCGGCCGCCGCAGAGGACAGAAGCCATGCCGCTCGCCAAGCTCGACCACGTGAACCTGCGCACCGCCAACCTGGCGGCGATGCAGGCCTTTTACGCCGAGGTGCTCGGCATGGAGGCGGGCCTGCGCCCGCCGTTCTCCTTCGGCGGCGCCTGGCTCTACTGCGCCGGCCAGCCGACGGTGCACCTGGTCGAGGTGCCGCAGCAGCCGGCGCCGGAAGGGGAACTGCGGCTCGAGCACTTCGCCTTCGCTGCCGAGGGACTGGCCGAGTTCGTGGCGGTCCTGAAGCGCCGGGGCGAGGCCTACCGCATCGGCGTGGTGCCCGGCCTCGGCACCATCCAGGTGAACCTGCACGACCCCGACGGCAACCACATCCACGTCGATTTCGCCCCTGCCGAGGCCGCCGCGCTGCCCGACGAGCCGGCGCTGGCCCAGGCCGCGGCGCGCCGCTAGCCGCCGTCCTGCCGCCATCAAAGGCGTTGCGCGGCGCCAGCCAGCGGCTATCATGCGGCGCGAATCATCCTGGGAAACCGGGGCCACAGCAGGCAGGACGGGCATGCAGGTGCGTATCTTTCAGCCGCCCAAGACGGCGATGCAGTCGGGGCGTGCCGGCTCGCGGCAGTGGGTCATGGAGTTCGAACCCACGGCGCCGCGCCAGGTCGAGCCGCTGATGGGCTGGACCTCTTCTGGCGACATGCGCTCGCAGCTGCGGCTGCGCTTCGACACGCTGGAGGAGGCGATTGCCTACGCGCAGAAGGAGGCGCTCATGTACAGCATCGAGCGCTCCCAAGAAAGAAAAGTGAAACCAAAGGCTTACGCCGACAATTTCAAGTACGATCGCCTCATCCCCTGGACCCATTGAGGCCTGCGGACCGCGCGCGGTCCAATCGACTGGACTTGCGACGGACCGGCCGAGGTTTCCAAGCGCCCGTAGCTCAGCTGGATAGAGCACGTGCCTTCTAAGCATGGGGTCGCAGGTTCAAGTCCTGCCGGGCGCGCCAATTTTCAGACTTTTGCGGAGTCGGATTTCAGATTTTTCAGTGCCCTGTTGCAGACCCGTTCACGGGCGGCCTGGGCCTAGCCGGCCCGCCGGCGCCTTGTGTAGAAGCGCTGAATGCCGATGCGGGAATGCTGGAGCAGGCTCTGGATCTCCTCGGCCGAGGCTCCGCCGTCGTCCGCTTCTTGCCGGCCGACGGGCGGCGGCAAATCGACCGCCATCGCCTATACGCTGATCGAAACAGCGAAACTCAACGCCATCAATCCTCAAGCCTGGCTCACCGATGTCTTCGGCCGCATCGCCGACCACAAAATCACTCGTCTC
>WHTV01000239.1 GCA_009377535.1 Kiloniellaceae bacterium | reverse complement strand
TCCATGCAATCCGCTCAGAGTCCAGGGGTGGGGCGGCTTCGGGCGGTCTCCGGCAGGCGCGCAGCGACTCTCTGCCTCGCTCTCTTCGTATTTGCGGGCTACTACAAGGCTGCCGACCTGCTGCGTCTGGTGCCGATCGACCTGACGCTGGTCTTCTGGGCGCTGACGGCAGGCTTCTGCCTTCTTGCGTTATGGCGTGAGCGGCGCCTGCCGCCGGGAACGCTGCCGATGCTCGCCGTCTTCGCGGCCATGGCCGTGGGGTTGCATTGGCCGGCGGACCTCGCCGGCTATCCGGCGCAGAAGGAGTTGCGGCTGTTCTCGCTGACGGCGCTTGCCGCCTTTGCGCCTCTAGCTCTGCTGCAGGACGACGACGAGCGGCAGGTCTTCGTCTATGCGGTCGGCCTGCTCGGCGTTGCCATGGTGGTCAGCGCGGCTCTCGCAATCGCCACAAGCGGCGAATTCAACCGCGTTGGCGCGTTCTACTCCAATCCGATCCTTCTGGCCAGAGCAAGCGGGTTTACGGTGTTGCTGGTTTGCTTGCTCTACTGGCTCGGGCGCATCCGCATCTGGCTTTTCCTGCCCGCCGCCGCAGCT
>WHTV01000238.1 GCA_009377535.1 Kiloniellaceae bacterium | reverse complement strand
ATGCCGGCCAGCTCCATGTCGGCCAGCACCGTCACCAGCGGCCGCTCCAGGGTTTCGTAGACCCGCGTCACCTTGGCGAGCGGCAGGCGCGGCTTCAGCACGCGGTGCAGCCTGAGCGTCACGTCGGCGTCCTCGGCCGCATAGTTCATGGCCTTGTCCAGCGCCACGCGGTCGAAGGTGATCTGGTTCTTGCCGGTGCCGCAGACCTCGTTGAAGGCGATGGGCTTGTGCTTGAGGTGCAGCTCCGAAAGCTCGTCCATGCCGTGGCCGTGCAGCCCGCCCTCGAGGCAGTAGGAGATCAGCATGGTGTCGTCGAAGGGCGCCATGCGGATGCCGTGGCGGGCGAAGATCAGCCAGTCGTACTTCACGTTCTGGCAGAGCGGCTTAAGCATCGCCAGCGCCGTGGTGCGCTCCAGCTGCTGCGGAACGGGCGCGGCGCCGGCGAGGTCCAGGCCCTCGCTCTCGTGCTTGATGCGCCCGTGCATCAGGGGGATGTAGCAGCCCTTGCCCGGCACCGTGGCCAGGCAGATGCCGACCAGCTCGGCGCGGATGGCGTCAAGGCCGGTGGTCTCGGTATCGACGGCGACGACGCCGG
>WHTV01000237.1 GCA_009377535.1 Kiloniellaceae bacterium | reverse complement strand
ATCCACCCCACCCCGACGACTGAAGGCTGCGGCGTGAAGGTCACCGTCGAATTCACCGACCGCACCGAGAACCGCGACATCAGTCCTACACGGATGTCCGCCGATGTGCTCGAAGCGCTCGAACGCGGCGAGACGGTCACCATCCGCGCCGCCGCACCGGCCCTCCAACCCGGCATGGTCGTCCGCGTCGTCGCCGACGAGAACCGCGACGGCGACTGGATCGGACGCCTCGGCACCGTCACCGCCGTGCACCCCAGCGGCACCCTCGACTGCGCGATGTGGGACGGCGGCGGGTCGCTGGACGTCCTCTTCTACGCCGGAGAGCTGGAGCAGGTCATCCATTGGCCTCACACCGCAAAGGAGCAGCCGTGAACTATGCGGTAGGCGATGACGTCCAGGTGCTGCTCGACCGTGCGGTCCCCGCCAAAGTCGTCTCCGCGTTCGCCCACGGCAACGGCGACACAGTCGAGCTTCACATTGATGTGCGGCTCATCATCGACGAGTCCTGCGTCAACCCGGCCCCGCGTCCCGTGGACGAGGACGACCTGCTCGCCAAGATCCTCGCCGACGGCCACGAGCTGCCCGAACCAGAAGACGT
>WHTV01000236.1 GCA_009377535.1 Kiloniellaceae bacterium | reverse complement strand
TCTCGGGCTTGATGCCGAGGTCGAGTATCTGCCGCGCCTTGTCCTCGACCACGTCGGGCGGGTTGTCGTAGATCCCGGTCGGGAAGTTGACCGACCCGGTGGAGAAGGAAGCCATCTCGGGACGCAGATCCAGGCAGGAGAACCGCTCTTCGACGGTACGGCCGCGGGCGCCGGTGGAGAACTGCACGATCATCTCCGGGCAGGTCTCCTCGATGCCCTCGCGCACCGCCTGGTAGCGCTTCGGGTCGGAGCTCGGGCGCTCGTGCTCGTCTCGTACGTGCAGGTGGCACACGGTCGCCCCCGCGTGAAAGGCCTCGACGGCCGATTCGATCTGCCGTTCAGGAGTGACGGGGACGGCCGGGTTGTCAGCGGTCGTGGGAACGGCTCCGGTCACGGCCACAGTGATGATGGCTGGTGTCGTCACGTTGGTACCTCCCGCGGGATCTGTGACCGGCGCAGGACGTCGGTCAGGTAGGTGGTGGTATGAGTACCGGCGAGGAACTCCGGCTGCTCGAGCAGCCAGCGGTGGAAGCCCACCGGGCTGGCGACGCCCTCGATACGGAACTCGCGCAGGGCACGGCGAGACCGCCGGATGGCCTC
>WHTV01000235.1 GCA_009377535.1 Kiloniellaceae bacterium | reverse complement strand
GTGGCTCAAGGAAAACAGCGAGGAGAGCTTTTAATGTGGCAAATTTGCAGCGCAAGTGCGATGTGTGACAATGCGGTGATATTGTCACAGGAAGTGCCATCGCTTTCCGGCATCAGGAGGGTCAGACGATACCGGCAAGATGCGCCAATAGCCGTACCCCGCCACAGTTTTTGCATGCACGTTTGGAGGTCAGGCTGTCCACACTAGGAGCACCGAGCGTTTTATTGGGCGCATATCCTGCGTCTTTGAGGTAGTTCCAGCATTCCTGCTCGGAGTAGCCCAACACTTAATCCAGTTGGCTTCGGCTGACGATGCGATTGTCCAGAAGCCCCGCCACCAGCGCTCACGTCGATCGCATAGTGTAGCGCTTCGCCAAAAGACGAGCGGATCTTTCATAGGATCCGCCATAAGTGGGCAATGTGCGGCCCATTCGATCTCGTACATCTCGCCTTGGCCAACCCAAATATTCCGCGAACACTAAGCTTGAGAGCTTGCAGCGGCTTTCCGGCAAATCGATCCAAGGTCTTCTTCGGTCTGGGTCAGGTGGTGAAACTTGGCCACCACCTCTGGCCGAACCAAGGCACGCGCAAATCCAATGGCAAGC
>WHTV01000234.1 GCA_009377535.1 Kiloniellaceae bacterium | reverse complement strand
GCCAACAGGGACTGGTCGCCTTCGGCCACTGCGAACGCATGCAGTGGGTCGGCGGCCGGTGGATGATCGGGCCCGGGCTGCCGCCGGCACCGGCGCCGTCGACCTGGCCCGGCACCGCACTCGCGATCGAGGCGGGCTGGCGCACCTGGGTCACCGCCCACGGTGAAGGGAGCCAGTGATGCGCGTGGCCAAACGCCGCGGCCGAATGCTGCCGGTCGCGATGCTGGCGACGATCGCGTGCCTGGCGGCCACCGGCGTATGGTTCGCCGCCGGAGGAGATGACGGCGAGCCGGTTCGCGACCCGCAGCGCACGCAGGCCTCGTCAAGGATCGTCACCACCAGGCCCGGCTCCTCGAGCGAGCAGCAGGCGCCGGACACCCCACCCACGGATGGTGTGGTCCTACCGGAGGGGGCCAGCGAGGTCGACGGGTACCCCGTGCAGTTCCCCTACACCGATCTCGGTGCGGTCGCCGCCCAGGCTGCGGTTTCCCGTGCGCAGGTCGGGTTCGACTACGACCAGGCGGCCGCCGTCGCCGGCATCTACGCCGCCCCTGCGGACCGACCGGTGCTCGAGCAGCGTGCCCGCGAGGCGGTGGCGCTGCGAC
>WHTV01000233.1 GCA_009377535.1 Kiloniellaceae bacterium | reverse complement strand
CGTGGATGGCGCCGAGCAGCTGGGCCCGCGTGAACACCCGGCCTGGCTCACGGGCCAGCTGCACCAGTAGGTCGAACTCGGTCGCGGTCAGGTCGACCGCACGATCGCCCACCGTCACCTCGCGGCGGCTGGTGTCGAGCGTGACGTCCCCCACCACGAACCGCTCCCGCTCCGTCTGCGGGCCCTCGGTGCGCCGCAGGACCGCCCGCACCCTGGCCAGCAGCTCTCGGGGGCTGAACGGCTTGACCAAGTAGTCGTCCGCCCCGAGCTCCAACCCCAGCACCCGGTCGGTCTCCTCTCCGCGTGCGGTCAGCATGATGATCGGTACCGGCGAAGCGCGGCGCAGCTCGCGGGCCACGTCCAGGCCGTCCAGACCGGGCAGGCCCAGGTCCAGCACTACCAGGTCGGGCGGCCGGGCCCGGGCCGAAGCGACGGCGCCATCGCCGTCGGCGGCGATGGTCACCGAGAACCCGGCGCTACGCAGGTAGTCCCCCACGACCTCGACGATCTTGGGTTCGTCGTCCACCACCAGCACACTTTTCGGCACCTCCCCATGTTCGCGTCGGTGCACGTCTCCACGCTCCATCCAGCCGATCACGGTCTGATCGA
>WHTV01000232.1 GCA_009377535.1 Kiloniellaceae bacterium | reverse complement strand
CATCCCGGCCGCGTTTAACGAGGTTTATGGTGCAGACTACGTCAATCCTTTGGTTTATGACGCCGAGGCATTCACCCGCCTCGTCGCCTCCGGCGACCACATCTCCTTCGTGGCGCGCGACTCCAAGGATAACTTCGCCGGCCACCTCGCCCTCGGCTTCTCAGCGCCGAACCGCTCGCTGGTCGAAGTCTGCCAGGGCATCGTCCTGCCGGTGCACCGAAAATCAGGCATCTTCTCCCGCCTCATGGACCGTGTTGTTGCTTTCGCCCGCGACAACCTTCACGCCCAAGGGGTATTCGGCACGGCGCTTACCAATCATGTCGTCTCGCAGCGTGTGCTGGCCACCTGCGGATTTCGCGATTACGGGTTGGAACTCGACTATGCGCCCCAGCGCCTGCTGCTGAGGGAAGGAGCGGACGGACCCACCGCAATCCTGCTGCAGTATCTCGATTTCGGTCGCCAACGGGATGCCGTTTGCCATCTGCCACCCTCCTACGCGTTATGGTTCGCGCGCTTGCTAAACGACGGCAACATCGCCGGGCGGCAGCAGGTTACGCTGGCGACCGGCCTCGACCGTCGGGCCAGCCTGAGCGAGCGCAAGGACATGCCGCGC
>WHTV01000231.1 GCA_009377535.1 Kiloniellaceae bacterium | reverse complement strand
GGTCGACCCGGCCCGGGCGGTCAAACCCACCGACAAGCCGCGAGTGGAGCGCCCGATGCCGTATGTGCGCGACTCGTTCTGGCGCGGGCGGGGCTTCGCCTCGCTCGAGCAGATGCAGACCGAGGCGATCCGCTGGTGCCGTGAGGTCGCCAACGCCCGCGCCTGCCGGCCACTGGCCGGCGCCAGCCCGCAGACGGTGTTCGACGCGGTCGAGGCCGAGGCCCTCCAGCCGTTGCCGGCGCAAGGGTTCGTGCTCGCGTCGTGGTCGCGGTGCAAGGTCGGCCCGGACATCCACGCCCGGGTGGACGGGGTGTTGTATTCCATCCCGTGGCGGCACATCGGGCAGCGCCTCGACGCCCGGTCGACCGCGACGATGGTGCAGTTCTTCGCCGCCGGTGAGCTGGTCAAGACCCACCCGCGCAAGCAGCGAGGCAAACAGACCGACTACGGCGACTACCCGCCGGAGAAGATCGCCTTTCACATGCGCACCCCTGCGTGGTGCCGGAAGAAGGCGACCGAGATCGGCAAGAACACGACCGCGGTGATCGCCGACCTGCTCGCGGTGCACGCGCTCTACCGGCTCCGCGCCGCCCAGGGCGTGCTCGGCCTCGCCGAGA
>WHTV01000230.1 GCA_009377535.1 Kiloniellaceae bacterium | reverse complement strand
GGTCGCGGTCCCCCAGCCACGCGGCGAGCTGCTCACCAGGATGCTGACGACCTGCATGGGCGAGAACGTGTCGCCGGACTACGAGCCGATGATGGCCGAGGAGCTCGCCTTCGCCGCGAGCCCAGACCCGGTCGTCGACCCGGGGGCAGCCGGCCGGTTCTCGGTCGTCGTCGTCGGCGCCGGCATCATCGGCACCGCCATCGCCTTCCACCTGGCCCAGCGGGGGATGACCGATGTCATCGTCTGCGACAAGGGCGGCGTGGCCGGACAGGCGTCAGGGCGTTCCGGAGCACTTGTACGCACCCACTACACCAATCTCGACGAGGCGCGGATCGCATTGGCGGCCTTGCCCTGGTTCGAAGAATGGGAGGAGCGGGTCGGCGGAGATTGCGGCTTTGCTCCCACCGGCTTCCTGCAGATGGTCGACCGCCGCGACCAACAGACCCTGCGCCGCAACGTGGAAGCGCTCCAACACATCGGCGTCGACACCCGCCTCGTCGGCCCTGACGAGATTCGTGACCTACAGCCGCACCTGCACCTGCACGGAGACGAGCTCGCCGCATACGAACCGCGCAGCGGCTACGCCGATCCGGTCGCCACCACTCGCTGTCTCGCCAC
>WHTV01000022.1 GCA_009377535.1 Kiloniellaceae bacterium | reverse complement strand
CGCCTCGGACAATAGCTTCGGGAAAAGGATCTAACTCTCTCCCCCCGTCCGTTATCCCTCAATCCCACTCCATGTCGCACGCATGAAAGCCCTGCTTCATGTCGCATCTATGTCGCATGGAGTCGTCGGCACTCACTGGAAATCGGCGGAAACCCTCAGAAATACGTTGCAACACACATGCGACATGGACTGACTTTTGTGCAAAAGCAAAGGCCCGCTATCTCTTTGAGACAACGGGCCTTTTTATGGTAGCGGGAGAGGGACTCGAACCCCCGACACGCGGATTATGATTCCGCTGCTCTAACCAGCTGAGCTACCCCGCCATAGGGTATCGGCAGCCGTATATGGCCTCGCCCCGGCCCCTGTCAAGGCGATTGGGCGCGCCGGGGCGGCCGAGGCCGCAGGCGCCCTGCTATCCGGCCGCGCCGGGGCTTGTCCCGGCCGGCGGGAGCGCTACCCTGCTGCGGGACAGCAACAGGACGCCCGAGACCATGAAAGCGAAGGAATTCAACAGCTATTGCCGCGGTCTGCCGGCCACCAGCCATGTGGTCCAGTGGGGCGGCGCGGATGTCTGGAAGGTCGGCGGCAAGGTCTTCGCCATCGGCGGCTGGGGCGACGGCAGCACTCCGGCGGTCACCTTCAAGGTGAGCAAGATCGCCTACGAGATTCTGAAGGACCAGCCGGGACTGCGCCCGGCGCCCTACCTGGCCTCGCGCGGCTTGACCTGGATCCAGTACTACGGCGAGCCCGGGCTCTCCGACGCCGAGCTCAGGGAGTACCTCGCCCGCTCCCACCACCTCGTGGCCGAGGGCCTGACCAAGAAGAAGCGCCGCGAGTTGGGGCTCGACCCAGCCTAGGTTGCCCCGCCTGACCGCATAGCCGAGAGCGGACAATCGTGCTAGGCTTGCGGCCGAAAGCAGCGAAGACGTTCGGCCCGGTCAGATTGCGAGGGGGGACCATCCGATGTCTGTTATCGCCGATACCGACGATGCCGCCGCAGGCATCGCCAAGCCCGCCACAGAGCGCAGGTTCCAGCTCACGCTGATCAAGCCGTCGCACTACGACAAGGATGGCTACGTCATCCAGTGGTGGAAGGCCTGGATCCCCTCCAATTCCCTCGCCGCGCTCTACGGCATGGCCCTCGACATCGACGCGCGCGAAGCGCTCGGCCCCGACATCGCCATCGAGATCGACGCCTACGACGAGATGAACGTCGTGCTGCCGCTGCGCCGGATCGTCGCTAGGCACAAGGCGGCCGACAGCGGCCTGGTCTGCCTGGTCGGCGTGCAGTCGAACCAGTATCCGCGCGCCCTGCACATCGCCCGCCGCCTGCGCGCCGCCGGCCTGCCGGTCGCCATCGGCGGCTTCCACGTCAGCGGCTGCCTCTCCATGCTGCCGGACCTCCACGACAGCCTGCAGGAAGCGATCGACCTGGGCTGTGCGCTCTTCGCCGGCGAGGCCGAGGAGCACTTCGACAGGGTGCTGGGCGACGCGCTGAAGGGCGAGCTCAAGCCGATCTACAACACCCTGGCCGAGCTGCCGGAGCTGCAGGGCGCCGTCACCCCCTTCCTGCCGGAAAAGCTGGTGCGGCGCTACGACGGTGTGCTGAGCAGCTTCGATGCCGGACGCGGTTGCCCCTTCCAGTGCAGCTTCTGCACCATCATCAACGTGCAGGGCCGCAAGTCGCGCTACCGCAGCGCCGACGACATCGAACGGCTGATCCGCGCCAACCACGAGCAGGGCGTCACCCACTACTTCATCACCGACGACAACTTCGCCCGCAACAAGAACTGGGAAGCCATCTTCGACCGCATGGCCGAGCTGCGCGCGCAAGGCATCGACATCCGCTTCCTCATCCAGGTCGACGTGCTGGCGCACAAGATTCCGGGATTCATCGAAAAGGCCAAGAAGGCCGGCTGCAAGCAGGTCTTCGTCGGGCTGGAAAGCATCAATCCCGACAATCTGAAGGAGATGAAGAAGAACCAGAACAAGATCACTGAGTACCGCAAGATGTTCCAGGCCTGGCGCGCCCAGCAGGTGGTGACCTACGCCGGCTTCATCATGGGCCTGCCTAACGACACGCCGGAGACGGTGAAGCGCGACCTGGCGATCATCCAGCGCGAGGTGCCGGTCGACGTGATCGAGATCTCCATCCTGACGCCCTTGCCCGGTTCCGAGGATCACAAGAACCTCTATATGCGCGGCGTCTGGATGGACCCGGACCTCAACAAGTACGACCTGGAGTGCGTCACCTTCGAGCACCCCCTGATGTCGCGCGAGGAGCTGCAGCAGGCCTACTGGGACGCCTGGGACCACTATTACACCTTCGCCCACGCCGAGACGCTGATGCGCCGGGCCCTCGTCGACGGCATCAAGCCGGTGCGCATCTGGCAGCACCTTCTCCAGATTTACGGCGCCATGCGCTATGAGCGCGTGCACCCGCAGCAGTGCGGCTACTTCCGCCGCCGCATCCGGCGCGACCGCCGCCCGGAGCTGCCGCGCGAGAACGCCCTCACCTTCTATCCCCGCGAACTTGCCCGCAGGCTGCGCAACTATGCCGGCATCGGCGCCTATGCCTGGAAGCTGCACCGCCTGCGCAGACGCATCGAGAAGGACCCCGCAGCGAAGAGCTACAGCGACCTCGCCCTCACGCCGGTGCTCGACCACGGAGAGGACGAGGAACTGGAGATGTTCCACCTCACCCAGGCGGCCGAAGCGGCGGTCGCCAAGGCCAAGGCAGAGGCCGACGCCCGCCATCGCCATGCCGCCAGACGCGCCGGCATCGGCGCGGCGGAATAGCTGGCGCGACCCCCGCGCGGAGATCCGGTCTTTCACATTTGCGTGAACGGGCGTCGCGTTCCAGGCGGCGCCTCGTCTCCTGGACAAGCCATGCGACTGTTGGTCAATAGTCGAGCGGACAGGATCCGGGTAACGCTTCCAGGCTCGGGGGACACTCAATCAAAAAAATCGGGAGAGCAGAGATGATCAGCCTTACGGTCAACGGCGTCGAACGGCAGTTCGACGGCGACCCGGAGACCCCGCTCTTATGGTACATCCGGGACGAACTCGGCCTCAACGGCACCAAATACGGCTGCGGAACGGGCCTCTGCGGCGCCTGCACGGTCCATCTCGACGGTCAGGCGGTGCGCGGCTGCCTGGCAACCGTGGCGGAGGCCGAAGGAACCTCGGTCAGCACCATCGAAGGCCTCTCGCCGGACGGCAACCATCCGGTCCAGGTGGCCTGGCGCGACCTCAACGTCCCGCAGTGCGGCTTCTGCCAGACGGGCCAGATCATGCAGGCCTCGGCGCTGCTCGCCGCGAGCCCCAGTCCCAGCGACCAGGAAATCCTCGAGGGCATGCAGGGCAACATCTGCCGCTGCGGCTGCTACCAGCGCATCGTCGGCGCCGTCCGCCGCGCGTCAACGGGAGTATAGGGCCATGCTGCGACATCTGAATCTCCAGGCGACAGGCAGCGCACAGCCGAGCGCCGGACGCACGATCATCGAGAACGTCAGCCGCCGCGGCTTCCTCAAAGGCACCGCCGCCTTCGCCGTCGTCGTGCAGTTTCTCCCCTTCGACGCCGAGGCCTACGAGACCTATCCGCACGGCGGGCAGAGCATGCCGAACGGCGTGGTGAACAATCCGCTGGTCTTCGTCTCCATCGACCGCGACGGCACGGTGACTATCAAGGCGCACCGCTCCGAGATGGGCACCGGCTCGCGGACCTCGATCCCCATGATCGTGGCCGACGAGATGGAGGCCGACTGGAGCCGGGTGCGGATCGTCCAGGCCGAGGGCGACGAAAAGAAATACGGCAACCAGGACACCGACGGCTCGCGCAGCCTGCGCCACCACATCCAGCCGGCGCGCGACATCGGCGCCGCGGTGCGCCGCATGCTGGAGGAAGCCGCGGCGAAGCGCTGGGAGACCGACGTCGCCAATGTTCAGGCGGTCGGCCACGAGGTGGTCCACAAGACCCTCGGCCTGCGGCTCGGCTACGGCGAGCTCGCCGAAGCGGCGATGGCCCTGCCCGTACCCGCGCGCGCCGACCTCCGCTTCAAGGACGAGAAGGAATTCCGCTACATCGGCAAGGGCCAGGTGAAGATCGTCGACCTGCACGACATCACCACCGGCAAGGCGGTCTATGCGGCCGACGTCAGCCTGCCGGGCATGCTCACCGCCGTGGTGGCGCGCCCGCCGGTGGTCGGCGGCAAGGTGAAATCCGCCGACAGTGCGGCCGCCCTCGCCGTGCCCGGCGTGGTGAATGTGGTGGAGATCCCCGGCAGCCCGCTCGGCTCCAAGTTCAAGCCGCTGGGCGGCATCGCCGTGGTGGCGCGCAGCACCTGGGCCGCCCTGAAGGGGCGCGACGCCCTCACCATCGAGTGGGACGCGGGGCCGCACGGCAGCGCCAACACCGCCGATCAGGAGAAGGAACTGCGCGCCTCGGCCGGCGCGCCGGGCGCCCCGGTGCGCGACCAGGGCGACGCCGAGGCGGCGCTCGCCTCCGCGGCCAGGGTGTTCACGCGGGAGTACTACCAGCCGCACATGGCGCATGCGCCGATGGAGCCGCCGGCGGCACTCGCCAACTTCGCCGACGGCAAGTGCGAGGTCTGGGGCTGCCTGCAGAGCCCCTACGGCGCGCGCGGCGACATCGCCGAGTTCTTCGGCCTCGGTGAAGAGGACGTGAAGGTGAACGTGACCCTGCTGGGTGGCGGCTTCGGCCGCAAGTCGAAGGGCGATTTCGCCATCGAGGCGGCCTACCTCTCGCGCGAGGTCGGCGCGCCGGTGCGCGTGCAGTGGACGCGCGAGGACGACATCCGGCACAGCTTCTACCACACCACCTCGGTGGAGAAGATCGACATCGGGCTCGACGCCAACGACAAGCCGGTCGCCTGGCGTCACCGCAGCGCGGCGACGTCGTTCCTTTCCACCTTCGCACCGGACGAGGGCGTGCAGCACCCGGTCGAGATCGGCATGGGTCTCGAGGACATGCCTTTCGAGATCGCCAATGTCCGTGCCGAACAGTGCAAGGCCTACGCGCACACGCGGGTGGGCTGGTACCGCGCGGTGTCGAACATCCCGCGCGCCTTCGCGATCCAGTCGATCACCGCCGAGCTGGCCGACGAGTTGGGCCGCGACCAGAAGGACTTCCTGCTGGAGATGATCGGCACACCGCGCAAGCTCGACTGGCGGGCGGCAGGGCTGCCGCAGGAGTTCTGGAACAACGGCGAGCCTTACGAGCACTTCCCGATCGATACCGGCCGGCTACGCCACGTCATCGAGCTGGCGGCCGACAAGGCGGGCTGGGGCAAGAGCCTGCCGCCGGGCGAAGGCCTCGGCATCGCCGCGCACCGCAGCTTCGTCAGCTACGTCGCGGCGGTGGTGCGCGTGAAGGTCGGCGAGGACGGCACAGTCAGCGTGCCGGAGACCCACATCGCCATCGACTGCGGCTTCGTCGCCAATCCGGAGCGGGTGCAATCGCAGATGCAGGGCGCCTGCGTCTTCGGCATGACCGCGGCCATGTACAGCGGCATCACGCTGGAGAACGGCGCCGTGGTGGAGAGCAACTTCCACGACTACGACATGGTGCGCGCCGACAACTTCCCGCAGGTCGCCCACACCCACATCGTGGAGCACCCCTTCGCCGTGCATGCGACCGGCGTGGGCGAGCCGGGAGTGCCGCCGATCCTGCCGGCGCTGACCAACGCGATCTTCAACGCGACGGGCAAGCGCATCCGCAACCTGCCCATCGGCGATCAGTTGCAGACCTGAGGGGACAGGTGGGAGCTCCGGCTCCCACCGCCGCCATACACACCGCTGTCGTCCCGGGGCTTATCCCCCGGGACCCATCGGCGTTGGCAAGAGGCGATTCCATGCGACGTTTGCATCGTTGTCAGCCGTGAGCACGAGGGCGCGCTGCGCCCACATCACAGCGAGCATAGCCCAGACCGATTAAACGGCTAGGCCAATAGGTCCCGGCAACGAGTGCCGGGACGACAGCTTTAAGCTGGCCGAGGCGAGCCTCACACTTCCGCCGGCTCGGGTGGCCGCGTTTTCAGGCGGGCGGCGTCGCGCATGGGCGGCGCGCCGAACAATCGGCTGTACTCGCGGCTGAACTGCGAGGCGCTGTCGTAGCCGACGCGGTGGCCGGCGCTGGCGGCGTCCAGCGCCGAGGAGAGGATGAGGCGCCGCGCCTCCTGCAGGCGCAGTTGCTTCTGGTATTGCAGCGGGCTCATCGCCGTCACCGTCTTGAAGTGCTGGTGGAAGGCGGAGACGCTCATGCCCGCCTCCGCCGCCAGAGCGGCGACGGCGATGGGCTTCTCGAAGTCGCGCTGCAGGCGCCGGATGGCCCGATTGACCTGCTGCAGGCGGCTTTCGCCGTGGGCGATCTGCCACAGCCGCGCCGCCTGGTCGGAGCAGGCCAGGCGGTAGAGGATCTCGCGCTCGACCAGCGGCGCCAGCACTGCGGCGTCCTGCGGCGTCTCCAGCAGGCGCAGCAGCCTGAGGGCGGCGTCGAGCAGGTCCGGCGTGACCGGACTCAGCACCAACCCCGCCTCCGGCGCCCGCTCGCGGCCCGCCGCCTCGCCGATGTCCATGAAGAGGCTCGCCAGCAGCGCCGGGTCGAGGTCGAGCCGCAGGCAGAGATAGGGCTCGCGCGGGGTCGCCTCGATGACCTGGCCGGCGACCGGCACGTCGACCGAGACCACCAGGAAGCGGCTGCGGTCGTAGTCGAAGATGCGCTCGCCCAGCATGACCCGCTTGCGGCCCTGAGCCACGATGCAGACCGCCGGCTCATGCAGGGCGTGGATGCGCTCAGTCGGCCGGCAGGAGCGCATCAGGTGGAGGCGCGGAATCGCCGTCGGGAAGACGCCGTCGCCAGGATGGTTTTGATCAATCAGCCGTATCAGCTCGCCGTTCGGATCGTTCATCGCGTCTGCCTCTCCTCGTCAGCCAAGCTCACTTTTCGGGGGGCGACCCCGGCCCTGGATGTGCGTCCATTATAGCCCGTCCTCAAGCGGCCGCAGCGGTGATCTGGAGGATCGTGCAATCTTCCCGGACGATCGGAATACCGCGCGCGCGGCGCGCCGCACATATCCCTGCCGTCGGGGCGGATCGCCCGCCCCCATTTTGCCGACAGAGGAGACCCATGATGGCTGCCAAGGATCCCAAGATCTGGTTCGTCACCGGCGCCGCGCGCGGCATCGGCTTGGAGATCGCCCGGGCGGCGCTGGTGGCCGGCGACAGCGTCGTCGCCACCGGGCGCAGCCGCGAGCGGCTCGAGGCGGTCTACGCGCCCTACGGCGAGCACGTGCTGGCCGTCGAGCTGGACGTGGCCGAGGAGGCCCAGGCCGAGGCCGCGGTCGCCGCCGCGCTGGCCCGCTTCGGGCGCATCGACGTGCTGGTGAACAACGCCGGCTACGGCCAGCTCGGCCTCTTCGAGGAGAACGGCGCCGACGAGATCGAGCGGCAGTTCGCCACCAATGTCTTCGGCACCTTCCACGTCACCCGGGCGGTGCTGCCGGTCATGCGCCGCCAGCGCAGCGGTCACATCTTCAACCTGTCGTCCATGGGCGGCGCGCTGGGCTTCATGGGCGCCTCGGTCTACTGCGCGACGAAGTTCGCGGTGGAGGGCTTCTCGGAATCCCTGGCGCCGGAGGTCGAGCCCTTCGGCATCGGCGTCACCATCGTCGAGCCCGGTTTCTTCCGAACCGACTTCCTCGACGGCAGTTCGGTGCGCTACGGCGACAGGGCGGTTGCCGACTATGCCGCCCTCTCGGCCGAAGCGAAGAGCACCTATGCCAGCCACAACCATCGCCAGGCCGGCGATCCCGCCAAGCTGGGCGCCGCGCTGGTCGAGCTGGCCGCGGCGGAGGAGCCGCCGCTGCGCTATGCCGCCGGCTCCGATGCGGTCGACGCGATCCTCGGCAGCCTCGTCGAGCGGCAGAGCGAGATCGAGCGCTGGCGCGCGCTTTCCGTCACCACCGACGGCGCCTTCGCGACCCCGGCGCCTCCCGTCACCCGCAGTCTCATCGAGGAGGATGTTGCATGAAGAAGGTCACCAACCTCGCTTTCATTCGGGCGCAGGCCGGGCGCTCCGCCGAGCTGGGTGAGCGCCTGCGCCGGCTCGCGGCACGCTCGCGCCGCGAGCCGGGCTGCCGCAGCTACGACCTGCACCGCGCCGACGACGATGCCGACCTCTGGATGCTCTACGAGACCTGGCACTCCGCCGCCGACCGGCAGGCGCACTACGCTTCGGCGCACCTGCGCGCCTTCATCGCTGAGGCGCCCTTCCTGGTGGAGGGACCGCTCGACCTGCGCGGCTTCACGCCGAGCCTGCCTCTCGACCGCGTCCGCGGACGGCGGCTGCTCAGCGGTCTTGCCGCGCGGCACTGAAAGGACCTCGCAAGATGAAGACGCTGCGCGATCGCTCGCCGTGCAACCGCGGCCTTCTGGCGATTGCCGTCATGGCGGTCGCCATGTTTATCGCCCTCGCCGCCGGCGGACGCGCCGCGGCCCAAGCCGTCGGGCCGCAAGCGCCCTGCTCGCCTCAGTCGCCGAGCATGGCGGCGAGCTTCATGGCGACGCCGGTGGAGCCTTGGATCTTCAGCTTGCCGGACATGTAAGCCAGCGTCGGATCGAGGGTGCCGGACAGCAGCTTGCCGAGATCCTCGACCGTCAGGCGCAGCACGGTGTCGGCCTCGGGATCGCCGTCGGGGGTACCGATCTCCGGCGGCGTCACCGTGCCATCCCACAGCAGGACACCGTCATCGCCAAGATCGAACTTCACGCGGTAGCCCAGCGGCGGGTTCATCGCCGCCTGGGACTTCATTTGCTCGGTGAGGGAGTCCAGGGACATGGCTCGGCTCCTTCGGAAAAAGCCCCACGGCGGCGGGGCGGGAGGTGTTGAGAGTGCCGCCTAGGCGGCAAGACGACTTTCGGCCGCAGCGATCCAACCGCCGCCCAAAACCCGGGTCCCTTCATAGCACACCGCGGCTTGACCCGGCGAGATGCCGAATTGGGCCACGTCCAAGACCACTTCCGCGCCGCCACCGCTGCGCGGATAGAGCGTCGCCGCCGCTGGCGCGCTGGCCGAGCGCAGCTTCACCTCGATGCGCCGGCCCTCGGCCGCCAGCGCCTCGCCCGGCAGCCAGTTGAGATCGCGCAGGATGATCCGGTCGCGCGCCAGCGCCGCCTTGGGGCCGACGATGACGCGGTGGGCCTCCGGCTCCAGGCGCACCACGAAGAGCGGCTCGCTCTCGCCGCCGACGCCGAGTCCGCGGCGCTGGCCGATGGTGTAGTGGATGATGCCCTCGTGGCGGCCCATGACGCGGCCGTCGAGATGCACGATCTCGCCCGGATCGGCCGCGCCGGGGCGCAGCTTCTCGACCACCGCGGCGTAGGAGCCCTGCGGCACGAAACAGATGTCCTGGCTGTCCGGCTTGTCGGCGACGACGAGGCCGAAGCGCTCGGCCTGCGCCCGCACCGCATCCTTCTCCAAGCCGCCGAGCGGGAAGCGCAGGAAGTCAAGCTGGTCGCGGGTGGTGGCGAAGAGGAAATAGCTCTGGTCGCGGCGCGGGTCCACGGCGCGGTGCAGCTCCGCGCCTGCCGGCCCCAACCGGCGCTGAACGTAGTGGCCGGTCGCCAGCGCATCGGCGCCGAGGTCGCGGGCGGTCGCCAGCAGATCGCGGAACTTGACCGTCTGGTTGCAGCTCACGCAGGGGATCGGAGTCTCGCCGCGCAGATAGCTGTCGGCGAAATCCTCCATGACGGAATCGCGGAAGCGGTTCTCGTAGTCCAGCACATAGTGCGGAATGCCGAGGCGTTCGGCCACCTGGCGGGCATCGTAGATGTCCTGGCCGGCGCAGCAGGCGCCCTTCTTGGCCAGCGCCATCCCATGGTCGTAGAGCTGCAGGGTGATGCCGACCACCTCGTAGCCCTCGGCGTGCAGCAAGGCCGCCGTGACGGAGGAGTCCACCCCGCCCGACATGGCCACCACCACGCGGGTCGCGCCCGCCGGCTTGCCGATCCCCAAGGAGTTCATGTCCGCGCTCATGGGGCCGAAATATAGGCCCCCGGCGGCCCGGCGCAAGGCTGCCCCTCTAGGCCGAGCCGAGAATCTCCACCAGGCGGTCCAGGGGCTGCGGCCGGCGGGCGAGGTCGAAGGCGACGGAAAAGTGGCCCTGGGGGCGCAGGAAAAGGTTCACCGGCGGCACCTGCCAGCGGCGCGCCAGGGCGAGGCCGCCGCTGAAAGGCGTCAGGTCGTCGGCCTCGCCGAGCACCATGACGATCTTGCCCGACGCCATCGCCGGCTCCCCACGCGGCTCCATCAGCGGCAGATAGCGCCCGACGTCCGCCTCCGTCCAGCCTTGGGCTGCGAGGCGCGCCGGCAGGCCGATGGCCGCCGCCAGGCTGCCCTGGAAAGCGACGTCCTTCAGGTCTTCGCTGCAGGCGATGAGGACGAGGGCATCCGGGCGCAGTTCGGCGGGCCAGGACTTGGCCGCCACGGCGATCAATTGACTGGTCAGGGCACCGAGGCTGACCCCGCCGAGCGCGACCTGCGCGCTGCCCTGGCGCCGCGCCCAGTCGATCATCACCGCCACCTCGGCGCCCCAGGCCCGGAACAGCTTCAGGAAGCCGAGCGGGCCTTGCGCCATGGCCGGCTCGCCGCCGTAGGTGCCGGGCAGTTGCCGCCGCCCGTGCCAGGGTCCTTCGGGCCGGATCACGCGCAGGCCCTTGAGGGCCAGCGCCGGCGCGACATCGACGGAATCCGTCGCGCGGCCCCAGTGCTCGCTTTCCATGCAGATGCCGTGCAGGGAGATCAGCGTTGGCGGATTGGCGACCCCCACCGGCTCGAAGACCTGGGCCCAGGCGGTATCGCCCGGCAAGCCCGGCGCGGCGAAGCGCAGCCAGGCCTGGCGCCCGTAGGGGCCGGGCACCCAGTGGGACAGCTCCACGGCGGGAAAGGCCGACGGTTCGCCAGGGAGCTGGATGCAGGTGCCCCCGTCGCCCTGGAGCGCACTCATCGGCGGCATCTCCGCCGGCCGCGGTATGGCCCAGCGCAGCGGATCGATGCGCTTGCGAAGGCAGGAGAAGTGGCGTCGCGCCGCCATCAGGTTGTGCGCCGACCGGCGGCGGCCCCGTTCGGCCGCCACCAGGGTTGCATCGGAGGGAGCGCCGGCGCCGAAGAAGACATCCTGCCAATGCGCTTCGGCACCGGCGTGGACCCTGGCCAGCATCGTCGTGGCGGCGAGCCCGCGGGCCACCTGCCAGCCGCAGAGTCCCTGCGGGAGGCGCTCGAGGCCGAGTTCCCCGGCGAAGCTTGCCGGATCGCCGCCGCTCGCCAGCGCCGCGGCCCAGGCCCGCGACAGCGTCAGGTACCAGCGCGCGACGACGTTGACCGCCATGCGGTCGTACCAGGGCCGCATGACCAGCGCGCCCAGCGGATCCCAGCGCAAGGGCGACGCAAAGGGCGTCGGCAGGCAGGCGAGACCGCCGGCCGGCGGCAGGATCACCGTGTGCGCAGAGGGGTGTGAATCGTGCGTAGTCATATAACCCGAGCATAGCCCCCGGCCGCCGGTTTCACAGGCTTTTTGCTCACAGGGAGTTTACCGGCAGGGACTCGTCCAGCGGCTAGACTGCGCTCACGCCCTGCAACGACACGTCAAGGAGACCGGAAATGCTCTCCCGCACGATGACGACCCGCCTGCTCAGCCTGCTCGTCCTGTTGCCGTTGCTGGCGGCGGTGCCGGTCCGGGCGCAAATGTCAGGGGCGGAGAGGGCCGGCTGGCAGGTGAAGAAGACTCCTCATAGCTACGCCGATCTGGTGGCCCGCCTGGAGAAGGCCATCGCCGACAACAAGATGGGTCTGGTGACAAAGGCCAGCGCGACGGTCGGCGCCAAGCAGATGCTGGACAAGGACATCCCCGGCAATACCGTGATCGGGGTCTACCGGCCGGACTTCGCCGTGCGCATGCTGGAGGCCAGCCTGGCCGCCGGCATCGAAGCGCCGATCCGCTTCTACGTGACGCAAAACGCCGACGGCAGCGCCGAGCTCAGCTACAAGACCCCGAGCTTCGTCTTCGCTCCCTACGAGGACGGCGGCCAGCCCCTGAAGACACTGGCAGCCGAATTGAACGAGATTTTCGCCAAGATCGCCGCCGACGCGGTCGGCGAGTGAGGGGCAACACGCTCTTGCGGAACTTTAGACCCTACTGCCTGCCTTTGGCAGCGATGACGCCGGACCCTCAGCCCAGCATGTTGTTCACTTCCTTGGGCAGCGCGACGACGAGGCCGTCGAGCTCCTCGGACATGACGATCTGGCAACCGAGTCGCGAGGTCGGCTTGAGGCCGAAGGCGAGATCGAGCATGTCCTCCTCATCCTCGGAGGGCTCGCCAAGCTTGCCGTACCAGGTCTCGTCGACGATGACGTGGCAGGTGGCGCAGGCCAGCGATCCTTCGCAGGCCCCCTCGATGTCGACATCGAAGCGATGCGCGATCTCCATCACCGAGAGACCGACGGGGGCCTCCACTTCCTTGCGGTTCCCGTCTTTCTCGATGAACGTCAACTTCGGCATACAGTCCTGCTCCCAACTCGTCGTCTGACCACGCCTTCTCCGGTCTACTCGGCCGCGGCGCTGCCCTCGCTGCGCAGACGCGCCACCTGGGTCGCCAGGACGTCGATCGCCTCGTCGATCTCCGCCTCTGTGTTGAAGCGGCCGACCGCAAGACGGATCGAGCTGCGCGCCCGGTCGTCGGCGACGCCGAGGGCCCGCAGCACATAGGACGGCTCGACCGCCGTCGAAGTGCAGGCCGAGCCCGAGGAGACGGCCAGCCGCGGCATGGCCCGCATCAGGGCCTCCGCATCCACCCCCTCGAAGGCGAGATTGAGGTTGCCGGCCACCCGCTGCGTCTCATGACCGTTCAGGGCGACCCCGGAAAGGCGCCTTCTAATGCCCTCCAGCAGCCGGCTCTTCAAGGCCGAAATGCGCCCGCCCTCGGCCGCCATCTCCGCGGCGGCAATCTCCGCCGCCGTGCCGAGGCCGACACAGAGGGGAGTCGCCAGACTGCCGGAGCGCAGGCCGCGCTCCTGCCCGCCGCCATCGATCAGGGGCTCCAGGCGCACCCGCGGCCGGCGGCGCACGTAGAGCGCACCGATGCCCTTGGGCCCATAGAACTTGTGGCCGGAGATGCTCAGCAGGTCGATCCCCAGGGCCGCCACGTCCAGGGGAATCTTGCCCATCGCCTGGGCCGCGTCGCTGTGGAAGTAGGCGCCCTTGTCGCGGCAGATCTCGGCGATCTCCGCCAGGGGCTGAATGACGCCGATCTCGTTGTTTACCGCCATGATGGAAACCACCGCCGTCTCCTCGTCGACCGTTTCGGCGAGGAGGTCGAGATCGACCAGGCCGTCGGACTTCACCGGCAGGACGGAGATCCGGTGGCCTTCGCGCTCGAGCTGGCGAACGCTCTCCAGGACGCACTTGTGCTCGCTCGCCAGGGTCACGACGTGGGGTCGCCGCTCGCGGTGGAAGCGCGCCGCGCCTTTGATCGCCAGGTTGTTGGATTCGGTGGCGCCGGAGGTGAAGACGATCTCGCGCGGGCTGGCGTCGATCAGCGCGGCGAGCTGCTCGCGCGCCTGCTCGACGGCTTCCTCGGCGTCCCAGCCGAAGGCGTGGGTGGTCGAGTGGGGATTGCCGAAGCGCTCGGTAAAGAAGGGCAGCATGGCCTCCACCACGCGCGGATCAGTCGGCGTGGTCGCCTGGTTGTCCAGGTAGACGCCGGGCGGGCGGCGGTTCGCCGTGCCGTGATCGTCGGTGCCCATTGTGTCGTCCTCAGGCCGCCTTGTTGCGGCGGTAGAGATCGCCCCAGGCCGCCAGCAGGCAGTCGATGTCTGCGGCGCTGCTGGCCCAGCCGAGCGACACGCGGATCGCCGAGCCTGCCTCGGCCGGGCTGGCCCCCATGGCGCTCAGCACGTGGGACGGCTGCACCTTGCCGGAAGAGCAGGCGGCACCGGAACTGACCGCCACGCCGGCGAGGTCGAGGGCCATGAGCTGGGTCTCCGCCGGCAAGCCGGCCAGCGCCACGCAGGAGGTGTTCGGCAGGCGCGGAGCGCCTCGGCCGAAGACGGTGAGATCCGGCGCCAGAACCAGGGCCTCGGCCTCGAAGCGGTCGCGCAGTTCCGCCAGCCGCGCCATCGCCGGGAGATCGCGCCTTGCCGCCGCGGCCGCGGCGCCGAAACCGGCGATGCCCGGCCGGTTCTCCGTGCCGGCGCGCAAGCGGCGCTCCTGCCCGCCGCCGCGCTGCAACGGCTGCAGCGGGAGGCCGGGGCGTGCGAGCAAAGCGCCGACGCCCTGCGGGCCACCCAGCTTGTGCGCGGAGAGCGTCAGCAAGTCGACCCCCAGCGCCGCCATGTCGAGCGGGATCTTGCCGGCCGCCTGCACGGCATCGCAATGAACCCAGGCGCCGGCCGCGCCGGCCAGGGCAACGACCTGCGCGAGCGGCTGGATCACGCCGGTCTCGTTGTTGGCCAGCATCACCGACACCAGGGCACCCGCGGGCGCAGCCTGCAGCGCCGCGGCCAGGGCGTCGAGATCGACCAGGCCGTCCGTCGTCAGCGGGATGCGCTGCGCCTCGGGCGCGGCCTGCAGCACCGATTCATGCTCCCCGGTGGAGACCAGGATGCGGGAGGCTGGCAGCCCGCGGAGAGCCAGATTGTTGGCCTCGGTGCCGCCGGAGGTGAAGGTCACCCAGCCGGCCTCGGCACCCGCCAGCGTCGCCACCTGGGCGCGCGCCTCTTCGACCAGACGCCGCGCGCGGCGGCCGGGGCCGTGCACCGAGGAGGCATTGCCGGGCTCGGCCAGCGCCGCGGTCATCGCCGCCAGGGCTTCGGGCCGGATCGGCGCGCTGGCGTTGTAATCCAGGTAGACGGTCATCGGAAACGAAGGGGCACTGCCGCGCGCTAACCGGCGGCGCGGGAGGGATTGGCGGCATCGCCCCCGCCCCTGCTCTGATCTTTGGCGCCAAGGCCGCTGGTGCCGAGGACCCGGCGCGAGATAACGTCGGCGACGGTCACCGAACTAAGATAGAGGTAGATCTGATTGCCCAGTTCCTCCCAGAGATCGTGGGTCTGGCAGCGGCTCTGGTTGCCGCGGCAACCGAAGGGCTGGCCCGGAGTGCAGCGGGTGGCGCGGATCGGTTCGTCGACCGCGAGAATGATGTCTGAGATGCGGGTCTCGTTGGGCGCGTGGGCCAGCAGGTAGCCGCCGCCGGGGCCGCGCACGGAACGCACCAAGCCGCCGCGCCGGAGCTTGGCGAAAAGCTGCTCCAGATAGGAGAGCGAAATCTCCTGCCGCTCGGCGATGTCGGCGAGCGCAATCGGCCGGTCTTCGGGATGGCCGGCGAGATCGCACAGCGCCATCACGGCGTAGCGGCCCTTGGTACTCAACTTCACCTGAGCATCTCCCTTACTTCAGCACTTGCCGTCGGTCTGCTCGGCCTTGGCGGCATCGCGCTCGTCGCCCTCGACCGGCAAGGCATTGCCGGTGGAGCTCTCTCCGCCACGCGATTCCAGCTCGTTCACCCTTGCGCGCAGGCTCTGGACCTCGTCGAGGAGCCCCTCGAGCGCCCGTGCGATGGGATCGGGAATGTTGCCGGTCGGCGTGCCGTAGGCGACGAAGGGCGCCGCCGCGCTGTCAAAGGTCCGGCTGGTCTGCACCGCACGACCCGGAATGCCGACGATGGTGGCGCCTTCCGGCACCTCCTTGGTGACCACGGCATTGGCCCCGATGCGGGCGCAGCGGCCAACCGTGAAGGGACCGAGGATCTGCGCGCCGGAGCCGACGATGACGTTGTCTTTCAGGGTCGGATGCCGCTTCACGTTGCGTTGGCTGTCGCTGTCGACGCTGGGCGAGGTGCCGCCGAGGGTGACGCCCTGATAAAGGGTCACGTCGTCGCCGATTTCAGCGGTCTCGCCGATCACAACGCCCATCCCATGGTCGATGAAAAAGCGCCGTCCGATGGTGGCGCCGGGATGAATCTCGACGCCGGTCAGCACGCGCCCGACGGCAGAAATCCAGCGCCCGAGCAGGAACCAGCGGCGGCGCCAGCAGGCACTGGCAAGACGGTAGAGTATAATCGCCTGGAAACCTGGGTAGCAAAGGACTACCTCTATTCGGGAGCGCGCCGCCGGGTCGCGCTGCATGGTGGCATCGATTTCGGCTCGTAGAGACTTGAACATCGCTTCGCCCATCGTGCTAATATCGCCGCCTTTTGTCGCCCAGGGCGATCTCCCGCGCAAACGAAGTGCTTACGGGGCCAGCAGCTGCAACAAATGAGATATAGTAAGCCTGAGTAAATTGGTCAAGTTTACGGCCGCGCCCCGGAACCCGAACCCTGGCGGACAAGCGCAGCGGATAGCATTCCTGGTGGAGCTATCCGACATGGTTAAGGGGTCGGGGCTTGGCGCAGGACCGCGGCGAACGGGCTTGCCGGGGGCGGAAATCGCGACAGCGACCCAAGAAGGCTCCAACGAGGGCCTCGGGTTCGAGGTTCAAAAAACGATAGGAAAAGACAGTCGATGCCTGACGTGATCTTCAACGGGCCGGAAGGTCGTCTGGAAGGACGCTACCAGCACAGCAAGCGCCCCAATGCGCCCATAGCCCTGATGCTGCATCCGCACCCGCAGTACGGCGGCACCATGAACAACAAGGTCGTCTACACCCTGTTTCATGCCTTCGTGCGCCAGGGCTTCTCTGTGCTGCGCTTCAACTTCCGCGGCGTCGGCCGCTCTCAAGGCGTGTTCGATCGTGGCGAGGGCGAGCTTTCCGATGCCGCCTCGGCGCTCGACTGGCTGCAGACCTACAACGACAGTTCGCCGTCCTGCTGGATCGCCGGCTTCTCCTTCGGTGCCTGGATCGGCATGCAACTGCTGATGCGCCGGCCGGAGATCAATGGCTTCGTCTCGGTGGCCCCACCGGCCAACATGCACGATTTCAGCTTCCTGGCACCCTGTCCCTCTTCCGGGCTCATCCTCCAGGGCGACAAGGACGAGGTGGTGCCGGAGCCCTCGGTGAAAAGACTGGTCGACAAGCTGTCGAGCCAGCGCGGCATCGCCATCGACTACCGGGTGGTCAGCGGTGCAGACCACTTCTTCCAGGACGAGATGGAAGAGTTGAGCGGCCACGTCGACGACTATCTGGTCAAGTCCCTGGCCGAGGAAGCCAGCCGCACCGCCGCCGGGTGATCGCCCGGGCGGCCTCGGACATCAGAGACTCCGGCCGAGCTATTCCGAGGCCTTGTGCAGCCGACCACCACTGGCCGGCCGGCTGACGCCGGTCGTCGTTGGCAGGGTGATCGGCAAGCCGGCGAGCGAGCGCAGGGCGAGATAAGCGAAGGCCTGGGCCTCCAGCGCATCCCCCTGCCAGCCGACCGCTTCCACGGGCTCTACCGGCGCCTCCAACTGCGCCGCGAGTTGCGCCATCAGCGTCGGGTTGTGCCGCCCGCCGCCGGTCACCAGCCAGCGGCACGCCGGTGACGGAAAGTGCACCGCCGCCCTGGCGATGGTGGCCGCCGTGAAGGCCGTCAGCGTCGCCGCGCCGTCCTCCAGGGAAAGCCCTGCCGCCGCCGCCGCCGAAAAGTCGTCGCGGTCGAGCGATTTCGGCGGTCGGCGATCGAAATAGACGTTCTCTAGCAGGCCTGCCAGGAGGGTCTCTTCGACCGCGCCCGCCCGCGCCAGGGCGCCGTCGCGGTCGAGCGGCTCGCCGCCATGCTGTTCCACCCAATCGTTGATGAGCGCGTTGCCGGGCCCTGTATCGAAGGCCAGCACGTCGTCCGCGGCCTCCCCGATCCAGGTGACGTTGGCGACGCCGCCGATGTTCACCACCGCCAGGGGACGCGCCAGCCCAGCTGACAGCGCAGCCTGATAGAGCGGCACCAGAGGCGCCCCCTCGCCGCCCAGCGCGACGTCGTTGCTGCGCAGGTCGGCCACCACGTCAATGCCGGTCTCCGCCGCCAGCAGGGCGCCATCGCCGATCTGCCAGGTGCGGTGCTCCTGCGGCCGGTGCAGGATGGTGTGGCCGTGAAAGCCGATGACGCGCACCGCCGTGGGAGCCAACTCGGCCTGCTCCAACAGGCGGCGCACCACCTCCGCGTGGCGCAGGGTCAGCTCCCGCTCGACCTCCGTCACAGCGCCCCTGCCGCCGACTACCGAGCGCAGCCGGCGGCGCATCCCGGCGTCGTAGGGCAGGCTGAGGTAGCCTTCGGCGATCACCGTCGCGCCGCCGTCGCTGCGGATGAGGGCCGCATCGATGCCGTCCATCGAGGTGCCGCTCATCAGGCCGACGGCCCAGATTGCCGCCGTCGCCGGGTTTTCGCTCTTCATGGCAGCCGCACTCACGGATCCTATCCCCTTTGCCCGGATTCCAGACTTCCCCGGGAGCATTTATCGCGTGAAGGCTGCCCTTGGTCAAACCGGGTTAGCAGCCGAACGATTCCCTCGCGCGCCGGCGCAAGCGAAGCCCAAAATTGTCCTCGGGCGGGGATTGTGTTAAATGCCTGCGCCCGCCGCAAGCGGCGGCTTTCAGCCAGCAGGACCCGATAGAGCTATGACAGCGCCCCGTTCCGACTTCCTGCGGACCCTCCAGGACCGCGGATTCATCCACCAGTGCACGGACCTCGATGCGCTCGACGCACGCGCGCTGGAGGGGCGCATCACCGCCTATATCGGCTTCGATGCCACGGCGGACTCGCTGCATATCGGACACCTGGTTCAGATCATGATGCTGCGCTGGCTGCAGATGACCGGCCACCGGCCGATCGCCCTGATGGGCGGCGGCACCACCAAGGTCGGCGACCCTTCCGGCAAGGACGAGTCACGCCAACTGCTGACCGCCGAGCAGATCGACGACAACATCGGCCAGATCCGCGCGACCTTTACCAATCTGCTAGACTTCGACGACGGTCCGAGCGGCGCCATCATGGCGAACAACGCCGACTGGCTCGACGGACTGCAGTACATCAGCTTCCTGCGCGATGTCGGCCGGCACTTCACCATCAACCGCATGCTGAGCTTCGACAGCGTGAAGCTGCGCCTCGACCGCGAGCAGCCGCTGACCTTCCTGGAGTTCAACTACATGATCCTCCAGGCCTACGACTTTCTGGAGCTGAGCCGGCGCCACGACTGCTGCCTGCAGATGGGCGGCTCCGACCAATGGGGTAACATCGTGAACGGCGTCGAGTTGGCCCGGCGCATCGACCAGCGGCCGCTCTACGGCCTGACCACGCCGCTGATCACGACGGCATCGGGGGCCAAGATGGGCAAGACCGCCGCCGGTGCCGTGTGGCTCGGCGCGCACCGCCTCAGCCACTACGACTATTGGCAGTTCTGGCGCAACACCGAAGACGGCGACGTCGGCCGCTTCCTGCGCCTCTTCACCGACCTGCCGCTGCAGGAGATCGCCAGGCTGGAGGCACTCGACGGTGCGGAGATCAACGAGGCCAAGAAGATTCTCGCCTTCGAGGCCACCAGGCTGTGCCGCGGTGAAACCGCCGCGGCCGAGGCGGCGGAGACCGCGCGCCAGACCTTCGAGGAGGGCATGAGTGCCGAGGGCCTGCCGACCATCGAGGTCAGCAAGAGCGAGCTCGAGGCCGGCGTGCCGGCCTTCGAGCTGCTGCGGCGCGCCGGCCTCGCCAAGAGCGGCGGTGAGGCCCGGCGCCTGATCAAGGGCGGCGGGGCGCGCGTAAACGACGTGGTCATCACGGACGAATTGCACAGCATCGGGCTCGACGACCTCGGCCCCGACGGCACCATCAAGCTGTCGGCCGGCAAGAAGCGCCACGCCCTGGTGAAGCTGGCGGGATAGGGCCCTAGGGCTCTAGCGATCGATGCGTTCGGGGATGGCCTGGCGCGGCGTGTCGCCGGGTTCCGCGGTGAAGATGTTGCGCAGGAAGCCCGGCGTCAGGGCCGAGAGCGGATTGACCGAGACGTCGGGATCCTCGACCTCTCCCTTCACGTGGTAGACGACGGCAATGAAGCCCTCGCCCTCGCCGCCGGTCAGCAGCGTGCCGAGCAACGGGATCTTGCTCAGGAAATTGTTGATGGAGTAGGCCGGCACCACCACGCCGGACAGATCAAGGGCATCGTTGTCGAAATCGATGTTGCCCTTGGCGGTGATCCCGAGCGAGGCGCCGTATACCCGCATCAACTCGGTCGTCGCCACACCGTCGTCGAGCACGAAGTCGCCATCCATCCCCTGGAAGCCGATGCCTTGCCCGCCAAGCAGCTCTAGCACGCCGGTAAAGGAGGCGACGGTCAGCAGCTTCGCCAGAACCGGCATCTTCACCATGACGAAGTCGCGTGCCCGGACCTTGGCCGTGATGGGATGTGCCGGCGTCGGGCCGTCGCTGTAGCCGGTCACCTGAATGCGCCCGCCGATCACCGTGTCGGTGATGTCGGTAGCACGCAACAGGGCCCCGAGGTCGTCGCTTCGGGCAAGCAGCCGCTGACCGCCGCCCGCAGCGTCGGGGGCGAAGGAGAACTGCAGGTAGCGCCGGTTCAGCGCGGCGGCCGCCGGCTGGGGCTGGGCGTCCGTCGCGGCCGCGGGTGACGTCAGATCCTTGGCCGAGGCTTGGCGCGGCGACCAGTACTGTTCCGGAATGCTGCCGGAAAGACGGATGGTATCCCAGCCAAGGCGCCCGCGCCGCAGTTCGAGGTTCACCTGCTCCAGGCCGCGCTCCTCTGCGAAGTAGAGCATGTCCAGGTTGGGCGCCCTGACGCTCAGCGGCTCGTAGCTGCGAGGCTCCGCAGTGGACTGCGCGTCCTCCTCGGCCGCGTCGTCCGCCAGGAAGGGCTCGGCATCCAGCGTGCCCTCTCCGATGGCCACGTCGATACCGTCGTCGCCCAGCTTCACCGCAACGTGCCGCAGATCGCTGCGCCCGAAGGCGATGCGCTCCAGGTCGATAGTGGATAGGCCCTCACCGTCGTCACCGGGAGTGGCCTGGCCGCGCGCCACCAGGTCGCCTGCCTGCAGGACGATATCGCGATAGGCCAGCGGTCCGCTATCATCCAGTTCGACCGTGAGGCTGAGGCTGCCCGCGGTGCCAGGGGGCTTGCTCCAGTGGACTTCCGGCAGGGCGACCGTCGCCTCCAGCAGGTCGGCGGAAACCTGCAGTGAGGTCAGGCCGCCGTCGCGTCGAATCATGGAGACCGAGGCCTTCAGCGGCCCTTCCACCGCATCGCCGATGTCGAGCCCGAAGCGGGCCCGCCCGGCATCGTCGATACGCGGGATCTCCGCCTCCATGACGGAACGCACCTTCGGCGCCTCGGCGAAACTTTCCCGCCAGCGTACGGAGAGAGGCACGCCCCCCAGGGTGAGCGGTCCGGATATCCGTAATCCGTTCTCGTCGACGCCGACCGACAGCTGCCCCTCGGACATGTCCTGGCCGAGAAGAACATTGTGCAGCCCACCGTCCTTCACCTCCGCATCGACCTGCAAGGTGACGTCGTCGAAGTCGAGATCCTTGAGCAGGGGAAACTGAAAGCCCACCTCGGCGGTGACCGTGCCGGAGCTGCCTTCTGCCGCCATTCCGAGCTCCGACAGCAGGTCGAGGCGCGGATGATCGAGGATCGCCAGGGCGTCGTGAACCGGCCCGACCGCGTTGGCATCGATGCGCAATTGCTCGTAGATCTTCTTCTCGGGATCCGAATCCGCAAAGCCGGTGATATCGACGCGCGATTCACCGATGGCGAGGCCCTGCAGCCGGCCGGACCTGACCGTGAAGTGCAGGGCATCGAGGTGGAAGGTTGCGCTGCCTGCCAGCGCTTCGACCGCCTGCAGCGGGCGCAGGTAGTGCACCTCGACATCGCGGTACTGCAGGGTGCCATTGAAGGCGGTCACCTGCGCCGCCGAGAAGTCACCGTCGGGCACCGTCACATCGATCGCCGCCGTGGCCTTGTCGACATGGCCTCCGGTCACGTTCTCCACCACCCAGGACCGCGCATTGCTGGCCACCGACGTCGGCCAGTAGCTCTCCAGCTCGGCGACCGGCACATCTTCCAGGGTCGCATCGGCGTCGATGGTCCAGCCGCGGCTGAGCGGATCGTGGTCAAAGATGCCGGCGATGCCGAACACCGGGCCCGGCGCTTCCTGGCTGCCGAGGCTGACGTGCGCCTCGTCGAGGTCGAAGCGGCTTTCAGTGCTGTCGTAGCGGCCGCGCATCGTGAGGTCGCGCACCGGCAGCGGCTCCATGTCGAGGCCGGGAATTGCGAGCGTGCCGGCGAAGCCCTCCACTTCGAAGCCGGTATGCCCCACCTCGCCCTCGAGCGAGACCGAGGTATAGACCGACCCGCTGATCCGCGAGGTCACCCCCCCGACCGGCGCCAGCTCGGGAAAGGCCGTTGCCAGATTGGCAAGGCTGATGTCAGAGAAGTTGGCCGCGAGGTCGACGATGCCGTCGCTCTTGTCGAACAGGAAGGCGACGTCGAGGGTGGCCGGGTCGCCGCGCCCGGCAAAGGCCAGGCCGACATCACCGGCCAGGCCGACGACGTCACGGCGCAGGGAGATCTCGGCGGCGGGCGCCGCCCACGACAGGCCGAGCAGGTCGTCGCGCATGAAGACCTGGCCGTCCCGGATGCGTACCTCGTCGAGGTAGGAGAGCACATTGCCCGGGCGGCGCTCGGACATCAGCTCGCGGATCATGCGGCTGAGCACGAGATCCTCACCGCTGCCCTCGGGGCCGGTCCTCTCCGGCAGGCTGCCGGCCTCGCCGCCGAAGCTGACGCGGCCGTCCTTGCCCCGCTGCAGGCGGATGCGCGGCGCGATGATCTCGATGTGATGCGGCGCCAGGGTTCCGTCCAGCATCGCGCTGCTGCTGAGCCCGAAGGCGACCTCCGGCAGGGCGGCGATGAGCCGGCCTTCGGGATCACGCACCGAGACGCCGGCGGCGTGCATGACGACGCCGCGGCCACCCTCCTCCCAGACCAGGAAGGTGCTGCCGATGCCAATAGTGTTGCCGCCGGCCTCGTTGATGGCCGCCTGCAGGTAGGGGGTCAGGAAATCCGTGCGGATCGGCCCTTCCGACAGGCGCCAAGTGGCGACGGCGACCACCAGCACGACAAGGGCGATGACGCCGCCCAGCAGTTCGACCCCGAAGCGGACGGCCCGGCCGGACCGCGAGCGCCTGCGCTTCGGCCGTGACCGCACTGCGGTACCAGCCGGCGCTTGACCGCCGGGGGCGCCTTCAGCAGTCTGGTCCTGAAGCGAACGGCGTGAAATGATCAAACTCCCTTACTTACCAGAGGCTTCGGCCTTGCCAGGCGCCCATGACCCCTCCCGGGCAGAGCCCTGGATGGAGCGCTGGTGCGCCGCCGCGGCCGCGGCCCCCGACCCAGCCCTTGACGAGCTCGCACAATATTTGACGCAAATTCCGGCGGGACAGCGGCTGCTACAGGCGATCTTCGCCAATTCACCCTTCCTGAGCCACTGTTTGATTGCCGATATCGGACTTCTCTCCGAGGTTTTAAAGCAGGGACCGGCGGCGCTGCTAGAAAATGCCCTCAGCGACCTGAAAAGCAAGGCTGCCGGGCTCTGCGTTCAAGCGGAATTGATGAAAAGCCTGCGGGTTTGCCGCCGCCGCGCCGCCTTCGCCATCGCCTTTGCCGATATCTGCGACCTGTGGGACGTCGTCGAGGTGACCCGCGCGCTCTCGGATTTCGCCGACGTGGCGGTGGACGCCGCCCTCGCTTCGACCCTACGCCAGGCCGCCGCCCGCGGCGAGCTTGGCCTCGCCGATGCGGCGGAGCCCACCCGCGGCTGCGGCATTGCCATACTCGGCATGGGCAAGCTCGGCGCCCACGAGCTCAATTATTCGTCGGACATCGACCTCATCGTCATCTTCGACCCCGACAAGGCCGACTACCGCCATTCCCGCGGGGTGCAGCAGGGCCTGGTGCGGCTGACCCGCGACCTCATGCGCAGCCTCGACGACCGCACCGGCGACGGCTACGTGTTCCGCACCGACCTACGCCTGCGGCCCGATCCCGGCGCCATGCCGCTGGCCATATCGCTCAACTCCGCCCTCACATACTACGAAAGCCTGGGCCAGAACTGGGAACGCGCGGCGATGATCAAGGCGCGCCCCGTCGCCGGCGACCTGGACCTCGGGGAAACCTTTCTGCGCGAGCTCAGGCCCTTCGTCTGGCGCAAGCACCTGGATTTCTGGGCGATCCAGGACGTGCATTCCATCAAGCGCCAGATCAATGCCCACAAAGGCGGCTCGGTGATCGCCATCAACGGCCACAACGTAAAGCTGGGGCGCGGCGGCATCCGCGAGATCGAGTTCTTCGCGCAGACCCAGCAACTGATCTGGGGCGGCCGCGAGCCGGCCTTGCGCAAGCCGCGGACCCGCGAGGCCCTGGCCGCTTTGGCCGATAGCGGCCATATCGAGCCGAAAGTGGCCGAAGAACTGACCGAGGCCTATTTCTTCCTGCGCCGCGTCGAGCATCGCCTGCAGATGATCGAGGACCAGCAGACCCACAAGCTGCCCGACGACGATGCGGGCGTCGATGCCCTGGCGATCTTCCTCGGCTACGATGATCCCGCCGTCTTCCGCGACGACCTGCTGCAGCACCTGCGCAGCGTGGAAGACCACTACGCCCACCTCTTCGAGGAGTCGCCGAGTCTCTCTACCCCCGGCAATCTGGTGTTCACCGGCGGCGAGCCCGACCCCGACACCCTCGCAACCCTTAGCGGTCTCGGCTACCACGAGAGCGAGCGGGTCTGGCAGGTGGTGAGTGGATGGCATCACGGCCGCTACCGCGCGCTGCGCTCGACGCGCAGCCGCGAGCTGCTGACCGAACTGGTGCCGCTGCTGCTGCAGACCTTCGGCAAGACGCAGGCCCCCGACCGGGCGCTGATAAACTTCGACGGCTTCATCGCCGGACTGCCGGCCGGCGTCCAGCTTTTCTCCATGCTCTACAACAATCCCAACTTGCTGGAGCTGATGGCGGAGATCATGGGCAGCGCGCCGCAACTGGCCGACCGCCTGAAACGCAACCCGAGCCTCCTGGAAGCCGTGCTGTCGGTCGACTTCTTCGACCCGATTCCGCCGACCGAGGTGCTGGAGCGGGAACTGAAAACCGCGCTGACCGACGCGCAGGACCTGGAGGACGTGCTCGACATGACGCGGCGCTGGACCAACGACCGGCGCTTCCAGGTCGGCGTCCACATCCTGCGCCACAAGAGCGACGTCGACGCCAGCGGCCAGGCGCTCAGCGACATCGCCGAGGTGGCGCTGCGTGGCCTCTACGCACCGGTGCTGGAGGATTTCGCCCGCAGCCACGGATATCTCGCCAGCTCCGGCCTTGCCATCGTCGCTCTCGGCAAGCTCGGCAGCCACGAGATGACGGTCTCCTCCGACCTCGACCTTGTCTTCCTCTACGATCTGCCGCCGGGGGAGGTTCAATCCGACGGCGTCAAGCCGCTGGAGCCGCAGCGCTACTACGCGCGCCTGGCGCAGCGCCTGATCAACGCGCTGAGCGCGCAGACCGCCGAAGGCACGCTCTACGAGATCGACATGCGCCTGCGGCCCTCCGGCAACGCCGGGCCGATCGCCACCTCGCTGGCGTCCTTCCGGCGCTATTACCAGGAGGATGCCTGGACCTGGGAGCATCTCGCCTTGACCCGCGCGCGCGCCGTCGCCGGGCCGGCCGACATCTGCCGGCAGGTCGAAACGGACCTGCTGGCCATCCGCAGCGCCAGGCGCGATCCGCAGCGCCTGCTGGCCGAGGTCGCACAGATGCGCCGGCGTATCGCCAAAGAGCATCCGGCAGCAACGATCTGGAGCGTGAAGTATGCCGAAGGCGGACTCATCGACCTCGACTTTCTCGCCCAGTACCTGCAACTGCGGCACGCCGCCGAAGCACCCCAGGTGCTCGCGACCTCGACCCAACAGGCCTTTGTCAATCTTGCCGCGGCCGGCATCATCGAACCGGCACGCGCTGGGAAGCTGGTCGAGGCAACCCGCTTCCTGCGCCAGGTACAGGAAGCGCTGCGCCTCACCGTCGGCCCCGCCTTCGACGCCGACACGCTCTCGCCGACGCTGCAGGCGGCGCTGGCGGCCAGCATCGGCCTCGACGACTTCGACGGCTTGCGCGCCCGCCTGGAGGAGACCCTAGCCTGGGCGCGCGGCATCTACGTGGAGCAGATCGACGGGCCGGCCCCCGACTGCGGCGACGCCCTGGCCAAGGGCGCTTGATCGCCGGGGCCAGAGAACAAGACAACTCGAGAACGCAACCAGGGAAGACGACGATGGTGGAACTTGGAAAGAAGGCGCCCGACTTCAAGCTGCCGACAGACGGCGGCGGCAGCGTCGCCCTCAGGGATCTGAGGGGGCAGAAGGTGGTGCTCTACTTCTATCCCAAGGACGATACCCCCGGCTGCACCACAGAGGCCTGCGGCTTTCGCGACGCCCTGCCCGACTTCACGAAGGTCACAGCCGTCGTCATCGGCGTCTCCAAGGACAGCGTCGCCCGCCACGACAAGTTCAAGGGCAAGCACGACCTGCCCTTCATCCTGGGCTCCGACGAAGACGGCAAGGTCTGCGCGGCCTATGGCACCTGGATCGAGAAGTCGCTGTACGGGCGCAAGTACATGGGAATCGATCGCGCCACCTTCCTGATCGACGAGACGGGCGTGCTGCGCGGCGAATGGCGCAAGGTGAAGGTGAAGGGTCACGTGGAAGAAGTGCTCGAAGCAGCGCGTGCCCTGTGAGGCGGCCTTGACCGGTCTGGCAGCACGGGCGGTCGCCATCCTGGAGACCGCCGAACCGGCGGCCAAGGCGCGACTGGCGCGCGCCGTGGCGGCGGCCTGGCGGGGCGACGAGATTGCCGAGGTCGGCCAGGCCACGCCGCCGGCCCGCCCGGCCCGTCCCGAGCAGCCGGCGCTGAAACGGCCCGGCGAGTTGCCCAAGCGCAAGATCAATCGCGGCACCGCCGGACGCGGCGCCCTGCTGCACGCCCTCGCCCACATCGAGCTGAACGCCATCGACCTGGCCGCCGACATCGTCGCCCGCTTCAGCAGCGACGATCTGCCGCGCGGCTTCTACGACGACTGGCTGACGGTGGCCGAAGAGGAGGGTAAGCACTACCTGCTGCTGGCCGAGCGTCTCGGCCAACTCGGCCTCGCCTACGGTGACCTGCCGGCCCATGACGGTCTCTGGCAGGCCGCCGAGGAGACTGCCCACGACCTGCTGGCGCGCCTCGCAGTGGTCCCCCTGGTGCTGGAGGCGCGCGGCCTCGATGTCACGCCGGTCATGATCGACAAGTTGCAGGCGGTGGACGACCACGACAGCGCCGCCGTGCTGGAGGTCATCTACCGCGACGAGATCGGCCACGTCGCCATCGGCAAGCGCTGGTTCGACTTTCTCTGCCTGCGGCGCGGGCTGGACGCGCAGGAAACCTGGCAGGCCCTGGTGCGCCGTCACTTCAAGGGCCAGCTGAAGCGGCCCTTCAACGACGACGCCCGCCGGCAGGCGGGCTTTCCCGCCGATTTCTATGCCGAGCTCGCCAGCGACTGAGCGGCGCGGCGTTTCGGTATGACACCCCTGCCGCTTCGGCGTTTGACGCCGCGGGGGCCAGCGGCTAGGCATCAGCCATCATGACGGCAGAAGACGGCACCAGCGGCGCGGCGGCCGCGAAGCGGCATTCCCGGTCCGAAGTCCGCTGGCTCGGCCTGACGGAACGGCAGATCGCGCTGATACTGCTGTTCATCGCCCCGGCGCTGTTCTGCTCGAACATGCTGACCGCGCGGGCGACCCACGACCTCTTCCCGCCGGTGGCGCTCGCCTTCTGGCGCTGGACTGCCACCTTCGCCCTGCTGCTGCCCTTCACCGCCACAACGCTGTGGCGCTACCGCGCCGACATCGCAAACGAGTGGCGCGATGTCCTCGTTCTCGGCGCCCTTGGCATGGGGGTCTGCGGTGCCTTCGTCTACATCGGTGCCGATACCACCTCGGCCACCAACATCGGCCTGATCTACGCCGCTTCGCCGATCCTCATCGTCGTGTTGGCACGGGTCTTCTACCACGAGCCGCTGAGCCTGCTGCAGGGCAGCGGCATCCTGCTGTCGCTGACCGGCGTGGTCGCCATCGTCGCCCGCGGCCAACTCGAGGTGCTGACGACCCTGAGCTTCGCCCCCGGCGATCTCTGGGTCGTCGCCGCAATGTCCGGCTGGGCGCTCTATGCGATCCTGCTGCGCCATCGCCCTTCGGCGCTGCCGATGATGGCGCGCTTTGCCGCCATCGTAGGCGGCGGCATCCTGGTCCTGCTGCCCTTCACGGTGATGGAGGGCCTCGGTGGCGAGCTGCCGCGCTGGGACGGCCGCAGCTTCCTGACCGTCGGCTTCCTCGCGGTCTTCGCCTCCTTCGGCGCCTACCAGGTCTATGCGCTGGTGCAGCGCATCCTCGGCGCCGGTCCGACCAGCCTGCTGATGTACCTCATCCCCGTCTACAACAGCCTGCTGGCCTACCTGCTGCTTGGCGAAGCCTTGCACGGCTATCACCTGATCGGCGCCGCGCTGGTATTGCCGGGCATCTTCCTCGCCACCCACAAGGCGGCCTGAGCGCAGCGCCCCGCCGTCAGCCTGCGGCCGGCGCGCGGCCGAGCACCCGTGCGATGACCGGCAGGCCGCGCCCGCAGGCGCAGGGCGCACCGACCTCGGCCAGATCGCCCAGCTCGTAGCGGATCAGCGGTGTCGCGAAGTTGTGCAGGCTGGTGACCAGCACGCGGCCGGCCTCGCCGGGGACACAGGGCCGGCCGTCGTTACCGACGACCTCCAGCAGCAGGTTCTCCGACTGCACATGCAAGACCTCCTGCTCGGGGCACTGCATGGCCAGATAGCCTGCCTCCTCGCAGCTGTAGGAGTCTTTCAGCGGCACATCCCAGGCCTGCCGGACGATGTCGCGCAGCGCCGCGGTGACCGGCTCGCCGACGGTCATGACCTGCTCCAGCCCGGGCAGGCTCACCCCCTCCTCCACGCTGAGCCGTGCCAGGGCAGCGAGATTCGAGGGAAGCGAAATCAGGTAAGTCGGCCGCTCCCGCAACAGCCAGTCGAGCTGCGCCGGCAAAGGCGACGCGGCGTTCAGCAGAACCGCCGGCCCGGTCGGGAAGAGGGCACCGGAAGCCCGGCCCCAGCTGTCGCTGCTGAGCCCCAGCGGCGCCATGGCCGCGCCCGGGCGGGCGGGCCGGATCGCCGCCAGCTTGCCGTCCATCCGGCGCTCGTGCCAGAGGTGCTCGCGCATCACGCAGGCGCGCCAGAAGATGCCGGTGATTTCCGTTCCGTAGAGGCTGACCGGGGCCCCGGTTGTGGCGGAGGTCTCGAGGGCATGCCGCTTGCCATGCGATTTCGGCAGCGCCGTGGTGCCGATCGTGGCGCCGGCAGACTGCAAGTCGCTGCGCCGCAGGACCGGGAGGCGATGCAATGTCTCGCGGGTGACGGCAGCGTCCGGGTCGAGCCCCGCCGCGGCGAAGCGCCGGCCGTAGAACGGTACGCTGGCGGCGGCGTGAGCAAAGAGCACGCGCAGTTGGCGGGCCTGCTCGGCGAAGAGCGCCTCCGGCGTCAGCCACTGCGTCTGGTCCAGCTGGTAGAGCAGCGACATCAGCAGGGCGGCCATGCGGCCGGGAAGGGCCGGATGGACAATGCCGGGAACCGTCGAGTGTGGAATTCGCAAGGCTGCTCCCCCTGGCCGCCGCAGGCTCTAGCCCGGATTTCTCAAACTATGGCGCTCCACCATAGTTCGAGAAGTCCGGGCTAGGCTTCGGCGCTGCTCACCCCTCCTTCGAGCCGCGACGCCAGCGAAGCCTCCAGAAAATCATCGATGTCGCCGTCCAACACGCCTTGGGCGTTGCCCTTCTCCACCGCCGTGCGCATGTCCTTCACCATCTGGTACGGCTGCAGGACGTAGGAACGGATCTGATGGCCCCAACCGATATCGGTCTTGGAGTCCGCCTCGGCCTGGGCCGCGGCTTCGCGCTTCTGCAGTTCGTGCTCATAGAGGCGCGCCTTCAGCATGGCCTCCGCCTGGGCGCGGTTCTTGTGCTGCGAGCGGTCGCTCTGACACTGCACCACGATCCCGGTCGGGATGTGGGTCATGCGCACCGCCGAATCTGTCTTGTTGATGTGCTGGCCGCCCGCGCCGGAAGCGCGATAGGTGTCCACCCGCACGTCCTTGTCGAGGATCTCGATCTCGATGGACTCGTCGATGACCGGATAGACCCAGATCGAGGCAAAGGAGGTGTGGCGGCGGGCCTGGGAGTCGAAGGGTGAGATGCGCACCAGGCGATGAACGCCGGATTCGGTCTTCAGCCAGCCGTAGGCGTTCTGTCCCGACACCCTTACCGAGGCCGACTTGAGGCCGGCCTCCTCGCCGGCGCTTTCTTCCAGCCACTCGACCTTGTAGCCGTGGGCTTCGGCCCAGCGCACGTACATGCGCAGCAGCATCTGCGCCCAGTCCTGGGCCTCCGTGCCCCCGGCACCGGCATTGACCTCGAGATAGCAGTCGTTGCCGTCGGCCTCGCCGGACAGCAGGCTTTCCAGCTGGCGCTTGGCGACGCGCGCCTGCAGCGCGTCGAGCTGCTTCTGCGCCTCGTCGATGCTGGCCTCGTCGCCCTCGGCTTCGCCCAATTCGGCCAGGGTGATTGCGTCTTCCAGCTCGGCTTCGATGCCGTGGAATTCCTTCAGCGACTGCTCCAGGTGGGTGCGCTCGCGCATCACCTTCTGGGCGCGCGTCGGGTCGTCCCACAGATCCGGGTGCTCCGCCTCGGCGTTCAGCTCATCGAGACGCAGGGTAGCGGCATCGACGTCAAAGATGCCTCCTCAGCAGGGCCAACGCCTGACGGATCTCGTCGGCCACCGCTTGGATCTCAGCGCGCATGTGCACTCCTTCACAACCGTATCACGGCGCGCGCCGCCGGCGCCGCCCGTTATTGCCAAATCTTGTATCGGATTACAGGGGGTGCCGTACAGACCTAGTAGAGGCCGCCGGTGCCGGAGGCCGGGGTGCCGGTGCTCGGATTGTAGCCGCCGTCGAGCACCACCGCGCGGCCGGTCGGCTCGGTGCCCGGCTTGAAGGCCTCCAGGAACACGTTGCGGTCGCCGGGACGGGCCAGTTCGCCGTTCTCGGCGTTGAGGCGGACCATGCGGATATCGGGCGGAATGCGGAACGGCACGGCGTCTTCCTGGGTCAGGGCATCGGCCATGAAGTCCTTGAAGACCGGCGCGGCGACGTTGGAGCCCGTGTCTTGCGGCCCGAGGGTGCGCGGCTCGTCGAAGCCGATGAAGACGCCGACCGCCAGGTCGGGGCTGAAACCGACGAACCAGGCGTCCAGGTTGTCGTTGGTGGTGCCGGTCTTGCCGGCGAGCGGCATGCCAAGGGCGGCGATACGCCGGCCGGTGCCGCGCTGGACCACGCCCTGCAGCATGCCGACGATCTGGAAGGCCGAGGCCGGATCGACCAGCTGCTCACGCTCGTCAGGCAGCTCCGGCGGCGCCTGGTTGCGCCACCCTTCGACCTGGCAGGGCTCGCAGCTGCGCAGGTCGTGGCGGTAGATGGTGCGGCCGTGGCGATCCTGCACGCGGTCGATCAGGGTCGGCGAGATGCGCTTGCCGCCGTTCACCAGCATGGCGTAGCCGGTGGTGATCCGCATCAGAGTGGTCTCGCCGGCGCCCAGCGACATGGACAGCACCGGCTCCATGTTCTCGATGACGCCGAAGCGGCGGGCGTAGTCCACCACCTTGTCCATGCCGATGGTCTGGGCCAGGCGCACGGTCATCAGGTTACGCGACTTCTCGATGCCGACGCGCATCGGCGTCGGGCCGTAGAATTCCTTGGAGTAGTTCGACGGCTTCCACTTACCGAGGCCGGCGCCCTGATCGAGCACGAAGGGGGCATCGAGGATCATGGTCGCCGGGGTGAAGCCGCTGTCCAGTCCTGCCAGGTAGACGAAGGGCTTGAAGGCGGAGCCCGGCTGCCGCCGGGCCTGGGTCACCCGGTTGAACTCGCTGCGCAGGTGGGAGAAGCCACCGGCCATGGCCAGCACCCGCCCGGTATGCGGGTCGAGCGCTACCAGGCCGCCGTTCACGTCGGGGATCTGGCGCAGCCCGAAGACGCCGGCCTCGTAAGCCGCGCCGTCGGCGTCCTCGGTCACCGCCTCGACCAGCACCACGTCGCCGGCCTGGAGCACATCGCCCGGTTGCTTCGGCTCGTGGCCGATGCGCTGACCCTCGATCCACTTGCGCGCCCATTTCAACTCGGCCATCGGAATGCGCCCGGAGCTGCCGTCGGCCAGCCGGATCTCCGCCTGCTTGGAGTCGGTGGCAAGCACCGCGGCGAACTGCCAGCTCGCGTCGACGCCGATGGGCCGCTCGATGGCCTGCAGTTGGGCTACCACGTCGGCCGCCTCGCCGCCGCTGATCTGCTGCAAGGCCCCGCGCCAGCCATGGCGGCGGTCATAGTCGATCAAGCCCTTGCGCAGCACGCGGTTGGCGATCTCCTGAAGGTGCGGGTCGAGGGTCGTGCGGACCGACAGGCCGCCGGAATAGAGGCCCTTGTCGCCGTAGAGGCGGGCAAGTTCGCGCCGGGTCTCCTCGGCAAAGTAGTCGGCCTCGAATACCTCGGTGTCATCGCGCCGGCGTATCACCAGGGGCTCGGCCGCGGCCTCGGAGGCCTCTTCCGCGGTGATCCGCCCGTCCTCCACCATGCGTCCGACCACCCAGTTGCGCCGCGCCACCGCCGCCTCATGCCTGTTGACGGGGTGGTAGTTGTTCGGCGCCTTCGGCAGGGCCGCCAGGTAGGCGGCCTCTGCGATGGTCAACTCGTCGAGCGATTTGTTGAAATAGTTGATCGATGCCGCGGCCACGCCGTAGGAGCCGAAGCCGAGGTAGATCTCGTTCAGATAGAGCTCGAGGATGGTTTCCTTGGTGAAGGCCTGCTCGATGCGGAAGGCCAGAATGGCCTCCTTGAACTTGCGCTCGATGGAAACCTCGTTGGTCAGCAAGAAGTTCTTGGCCACCTGCTGCGTAATGGTCGAGGCGCCGACCGGCCGGCGGTCGGAGCCGAAGTTGGCGACATTGATAACAATGGCGCGCACCACCGACAAAAAATCGACGCCGGGATGATCGTAGAAGTTCTTGTCCTCGGCCGAGAGGAAGGCGTTGACGACACGCCGCGGAATTGCCTCGATCGGGACGAAGACGCGCTTCTCCGTGGCGTACTCCGCCAGCAGGCGGCCGTCGCCGGCATGCACGCGGGTCACCGTCGGCGGCTCGTAGTCCGCCAACTGGCTGTATTCGGGCAGGCCGCGGCCATAGTGGTAGAAAACGTAGACCACGCCACCAGCTCCGGCGATCGCCAGGACAACGGCCAGGCCGAAAAGCGCCCCCAGTATCTTGAAGCCTCGTCTCAAGGTCTCATCTCCACCGGGCCTTGCCGCCCGTCACTCCGCCGTTCCCACCCGTGCCGCGCAGCCCCACGGGCCCGCATCCTAAAAGGCGAGGCGTTAAGGAACCTCAACTCGCGGGACAATCCTTGTTCCGCCTTATGGCCTGGAGGTTTAGCACGCAAATGTGGCGGTCCTGTGGTTTCGGCCCTGCGGCGGCCAAGGCCGGCGCGCCGCCGCCGTTCCCCGCGGCCAGCCCCCTTACGTGCGGCTGGCCGCCCTCTGCCGCTCGAAGTATTCGTCAGTGGCCCGGATGATCGACTTGATGATCTTATCGCGATGCGCGGCGCTGAGCAAAAGCCGCTCTTCCTGCCGATTGGACAGATAGCCGATTTCAAAGAGAATGGAAGGCACCACCGGCGATTTCAACACGGCAAAGCCGGCAAAGCGGTGGGTGTTGCGCAGCAACTCGGTTTCCCGGCCCACCTCGCGCACCAGGTCGTTGGCGAACTTCTTGGAGAGGTTCATGGTTTCGCGCTGCGCCAGGTCTATGAGAATATTCCTAACGTCTCCGGTCTGATCTGTGAGATTGACCCCCGCCAGCACGTCGGCCGCGTTCTCCGACGCTGCGAGGGCCGCCGTCTCGGCGTCCGAGGCGGTCTCCGAGAGGGTGTAGACCGAAGCTCCGCGGATGCTGCCGGAGTTGTGGACATTGGCATGCAGGGAGATGAAGAGGTCGCCCTCGACCTGCTGGGCCGCCCGGATGCGCTCGCGCAGCTTCAGGAAGACGTCGCGCTCGCGGGTCATGGCCACGCGATAGCGCCCGGTGGCCTCCAGCGCAGCCTTCAGCGCCCGTCCGTAGTCGAGGGTGAGATTCTTCTCGTAGGTACCCGAAACCCCGACCGCGCCCGGATCGACTCCGCCGTGGCCCGGGTCGACCACCACCATGGGCCGCCTGTCCGACGGCTTGGCGGGAGGCAAGGCCGGCACCGCCTCGGCCAGCGGCTTCAGCGGCTCGTCCGACAACATGGCCTCGCCCATGGCGTTGCTCTCGGCGGAGAAATACTGCTCCCGCGTGGCCGCCTCGACGTCGATCACCAGGCGGTGCGGCTTGCCGTCGCGCGGCGGGATGACGAAAACCTTCTGCAGCAGCACCGGACGGGTGACGTCGAGCACCACGCGGGAGGTCCCCGGGGCGAAAAGGCCGAACCTCAAGGCGCTGAACAGGCCGCCGGGCTGCGGCTGCTGGCCGCCCGGCAGGTTCCAGGTGACCTCCGGGAGGTCGAGCACCACGCGAAAGGGGTCCGGCAGGGTGAACACCCGATAGGGCAGATCCTCGCTCAGTTCCAGCACGAAGCGGGTGCGCTCGGGCGTCTCGCCGATGCGCGCGGCGCTGACTTCGGGCTTGGCCCAGGCCGGCGCTCCGGACATCGCAAGGCAGGCTATGACCAACAGAAAGAGTCGGAACTTCAAGGCGTTCTTCCACATCTTGCGTCGGCTGGACCGATCGCCACCAGATATACGCGAATCGCAGCGGGCGGGCCAAGTCCTTCCGGGTCCCACCAGGCCGCTCGCCAGGGCAAAATGAGCCGTCCGGCGAGCCGGTGCAACCTCAGGTGCGCCGCGACCGCCCGCGTAGCTGCGCAAAGTCAGCGTGAATAGAGGGTGGTATGCCATGCGGAGGCCTGATAATGTCGGCTCCGTGATTTCTTCTGCTTCCCGAGCCTTTTCCTGAGAATGGCGTGGCAACGGGGCTGCGGCGCTCCCTTCGAGGTAGCCGCGCAGTCTGTGGAGCGTGGCCCCCGATACAGGGTCAAGCATCCGAAGTCGGGCAGGAAGTCGCAAGCGAACGGGCCGCGTAGTCGCTCTCGATAGCTCAATCCTACGATTGCGACAAACGTGGCTCCCCCAAATTCACGGCTTGGCCCTTCTCTTACATGATGCGTCCAGGCCGTCGAGGCGCCGGCGGTGGCTCCCTTAGATGGGCCGCACCGTCCATGACCTCGAAAATGAGAGCATGCTCGTTCCGATGATGGTCAAGACATCGAATCTGTCGACCAGACGAGTTCCCAAGACTTTCGCGCCGCGGCCGGGAGACAGAAAGGCTGTCCCCGAAAAGCCCGTGTTGCGCGTTCCGGAGTTGCCCCTTTATGGCCAAACGTATGCTTATCGATTCCAGCCACCCCGAAGAGACCAGGGTGGTGGTTCAGTCTGGCAATCGACTTGAGGATTTCGACTACGAAACCAGTTCCCGCAAGCAGCTCAAAGGCAATATCTATCTCGCCAAGATAACGCGGGTAGAGCCTTCCCTGCAGGCGGCCTTCGTGGAATACGGCGGCAACCGCCACGGATTCCTGCCGTTCAGCGAAATCCATCCCGATTACTACCGCATCCCCATCGCGGACCGCGAAGCGCTGCTCGCTGAAGAAGCCGCGCTGAGGTCGGAAGCGGCGGACGAGATCTCCGACGATAGCGAGGTCGATCCGCCGCCGATCGAGGCGCCCGAGCGCGCCGGCGCCGCCGACTCGTCCGACGACGCCGAGGACGATGGCGACAGCGGGCGGTTCGAGGCCTCGGACGAAGACGACAGCGAACTGGAGCCCGAAGGCGCCGAATCAGAAGCGGAAGACGACGCCGAGGCGGGCCCTGCTGGAGCGGCCGCCGATCCGGAGCAGTTGGAAACCGAAGCGAGAGTCGACATCGTCGGTGGCGACGAGGTCGAGGAAGCCGCCCGACGCCGCGCGCAGCTGATGCGCCGCTACAAGATTCAGGAAGTGATCAAGCGCCGGCAGGTGATGCTGGTGCAGGTCACCAAGGAGGAACGCGGCAACAAGGGCGCCGCCCTCACCACCTACCTCTCCCTGCCGGGTCGCTACTGCGTGCTGATGCCCAACACCAACAAGGGCGGCGGCATCAGCCGCAAGATCAGCAACGCCAGCGACCGCCGGCGCCTGAAAGGCATCCTCGCCGACCTGGACATCCCGGAAGGCATTGCCGTCATCGTGCGTACCGCCGGAAGCCAGCGCACCAAGCTGGAGATCCGCCGCGACTATGAGTACCTGCTGCGGCTGTGGGACGGCATCCGCGAGTCCACGCTGCAGTCGAGCGCGCCGGCGCTGATCTACGAGGAAGCCAACCTCATCAAGCGGGCGATCCGCGACCTCTACTCCCGCGACATGGACGAGGTGCTGGTCGACGGCGAAGAAGGCTACAAGGCGGCCAAGGACTTCATGAAGTCGCTGACGCCGAGCCACGCCAAGAAGGTCCAGCAGTACAAGGACACCAACGTCCCGCTGTTCCAGCGTTACCAGGTCGAAAGCCAGCTCGATGCCATGCATTCGACCACGGTGCAGCTGCGCTCCGGCGGCTATGTAGTGCTCAACCAGACCGAGGCGCTGGTTGCCATCGACGTGAACTCCGGGCGCGCCACGCGCGAACGGCACATCGAGGAAACCGCCCTCAAGACCAACCTGGAAGCAGCCGAGGAGATCGGCCGGCAGCTGCGCCTGCGCGACCTTGCGGGACTCATCGTCATCGACTTCATCGACATGGAGGAGTCGCGGCGCAATCGCGAAGTCGAACGGCGCCTCAAGGAAGCCTTGCGCAACGACAGGGCGCGGATCCAGCTGGGGCGCATCTCGCCTTTCGGATTGCTCGAAATGTCGCGCCAGCGCCTGCGTCCGAGCCTCTTCGAAAGCTCCACCGAACTTTGCCCGCACTGCGGCGGCGACGGGCGGGTGCGGACGGTCGAATCGCTTGCCCTTCAGGTATTGCGACGGCTGGAGGAGGAAGGCATCCGCGACGCCGGTGGCGAGATGACGGTGACCGTCCCGACCCCGGTTGCGCTCTATATGCTGAACCGCAAGCGCGACCACGTGGTTGCCATCGAGCAACGCTACGATTTCCGTATCGCCGTCGAAACCGACGATCACCTGGCGACCGATGCCTTCACCATGGCGCGGGACGGCACGATCATCGAGCGCCGTGTAGCGCCGAGCGAGGCGCGCCGGGACGACAAGCGCGACGATAAGCGTGATGAGAAGCGCGAAGAAAAGCGCGACGACCGCCGGGAGGCCGACAGCGAGGACGGCGAGCGCAAGCGTGGCCGCCGCAGCCGGCGTTCGCGGCGACGCCGCGATGACGAGCGCGACAGCCCGGCCGAGGAACAACCCCGTAGCCACGAACCCTACGTCCAGGAAGCACGCGAAAGCGTCGAGGAGGACGAAGAGGACGTCGAGGCCGGGACTGAATCCGTTGAGGAGGTCGAGGCGACCAGCGAGGAGCAGAAGTCCGAGCGGGACCGCAAGCGCAAGCGGCGCGGCAAGCGGGGCGGCCGCCGCAGGTCGCGGCGACGCGATGAGGAGACGGCGGGAGAGCCTCGCGAGGCCGCCGGGGACTCGCAGGCTGCCGACGGCGAAGATGAGGACGGCTTCGATGACGAAGCGGCCCCCGACGCTGCCAGAGAAGACCAGGCCGAAGCCGAGACTGCCGAGGCCGAAGCGACGGCCGAGGGCGAGGTTAAGCCGAAGCAGGCTGCCAGGCGGCGCAGCCGCGGCGGCCGCGGACGCGGGCGTGATCGCGGGGCAAAAGGCACCGAGAGCACGCAGCCCGAAGCGCCTTTCGCCGACATGGCGGACGAGGCCCCGGGCGCCGAAGCGGCCGGGACCGCTGAGGTCGCCGAGGCCGAGCCGGAAGCCGAGGTGGAGGCTGTGGTGCCGGATGCGCCCCACGCCGCCCCCGCGGCCAGGCCGCCGCTGCCGGACATCTCCGCGACGGATCCGAAGGTCGTGATCGAATCCGCGACGCCGGGTGCCCAGACGACCTCCGAGCAGGACGTGTCGACCCTCGAGCCGCCGCGCCGCAAGCAAGACAAGGACGACGACCAGCCCAAGCGTCGCGGCTGGTGGAACCGCTTCGTCTAAGATCGCACCGTAACGCCGAACCACAACCGGCCCCCGCCGCAAGGCGGGGGCCGGTTTTCGTTTCCCGTCACGGGCGGCGGAACTGATTCAGGCCTTGAGCCAGTCCTGCAGGCGCTGCGCCGCCTCGGCCATCACCGCCTCGCGCCCGGCGAAGGAAAAACGCAGGTAGCGCCGCCCGCGGTCGGGATCGAAGTCGATGCCGGGGGTGGCGGCAATTCCGATCTCGGCCAGCATGCGCCGGCAGAAATCCTCGCTGTCGTTGGTCAGGGCCGAAACATCGGCATAGATGTAGAAGGCGCCGTCCGCAGGGGCCAGGCGATCGAGACCGGCCTTCGGCAACTCCCGCAGCAGCACCGCGCGGTTGCGTGCGTAGGCCGCCACGTAGCCATCGAGCTGCGCGCCGCAGTCGAAGGCGGCCTCGCCGGCGATCTGCGACAGGCAGGGTGCCGAGATGAAGAAGTTCTGGCCGAGACATTCGGCCGGCCGCAGCAGATCCTCCGGTAGCACCATCCAGCCGAGCCGCCAGCCGGTCATCGAGAAATACTTGGAGAAGGAGTTGATGACGATGGCGTCGTCGCTGAGTTCCAGCGCGCTGACGCCGGGCTGCTCGAAGCAGATGCCGTGGTAGATTTCGTCGGACACTAGACGGATGCCGGCGTCACGGCAGTAGTCGACCAGGGCCTGCATCTCAGCGCGCCCGACCATGGTGCCCGCCGGGTTCGACGGCGAGGCGACGATCAGGCCGTCGGGCGGCGCCGGCAGGCGCTCCAGCAGCTCCGGCGTCGGCTGGAAGCGATGCTCGGCCTCCGCCGGCAGCAGCAACGGCTCGACGCCGAGGGCCGAGAGAATATTGCGGTAGGCGGGGTATCCCGGCGCCGCCAGCGCGACCCGGTCGCCCGGATCGAAGGCGGCAAGGAAGGCCAGCAGGAAGCCCGCCGAAGAGCCGGTGGTCACCATGACGCGGCGCGGATCGAGCGGGCAGCCGTACCACTCGCCGTAGTGGCGGGCGATGCGCCGGCGCAGGCTCGGCAGGCCCATCGCGTCGGTGTAGCCGATCAGGTGGCCGTCGAGCGCCCCGCGCGCCGCCGCCAGCACGCTGTCGGGCGCCGGCGTGCCGGGTTGGCCGACTTCCAAGTGCAGCACGTCGCCGCCGGCCGCTTCGCGCTCGTTGGCGGCGCGCATGACGTCCATCACGATGAAGGGTGGGATTCGCCCGCGTGCGGCGACCTTCAGTGCCATGCTGCGACAGCCCTGGCGACCACCGCCGCTACTGCACCACGACGCCGAGGCCGAAACCGCGTCTGTCGGTTGCGACCTGGCAGCGGCCCGCCTCGTTGCGCAGCCCGGTGGGGCAGTAGATCGCATTGGCCCGCCCGACGCCGGTTTCCGGACGCAGATCGTGGCCGCGCTGACGCAGGGCGTCCACCACGGCGCCATCCAGGCTCGGTTCGTAGAAGGTCGTATCGGGGACGCCGACGTTGATCACGCGCGGCGCTGCCACCGCAGCCGCCAGATCCTGGCCCTGATCCTGGCCCTGATCCTGGCTCTCCAGCATGACCCTGGCGAGCGCCGCCGGGGCAGCCAGGCCGCCGCTGGCGGTCCCGGCGAAGTAGACCGTGCCGTTGAAGGCGTTGGCGATGATCGCCGCCGAGAGGTTGTCGGCGCCGACGCCCGCTGCCTTGGGCAGCAGCACCCCGGTGCCGGGCACCATGCGGCCGTCGCCGAAGAGGCCGTTCATGGAGAAGCTGCAGGCCACCGCCGAACTCCAGCGGTCGGCCACCACAAAGCCCGCCGTATAGGGGTTGGATACCGCCGGCACCGCCGTCGCTGCCCTGTCCGCGGTCGGCGCGTGCTGGCGGGCGCTGTAGCCGGCCATCAGCCTCTCCAGCTGCGGCTCCGCCACCACGTCCTCGGGAGCCTGGCCGCCGCCGAGCCAGCCACCGCGGGCGGCAAAGGCCCGCTGGCCGGCCACGGCGAGCAGGTGTGCGCGCTCAGCCGGTGCCGCGCCGGCATAGTTCTCGGCCTTCGTCAGGGCGCCCCACAACTGGGCCGTCAGCACCCCGCCGCCGCCAGGCGGGAAATAGGCGGTGTTGTCGCGGTAGGAAATCGCCAGCGGCGCCACCACTTTGGGAAGGGCGTCGCGCAAACCCTGGTTGCTGAGCGGCAGGCCGATGCTGTTGGCCTGCTCCACGAAGCGGCTGGCGAAGGCCCCGGTATAGAGGTAGCCGGCGCCCTGGCGGCGCAGCCCCGCAATCAGGCCGGAGAGTTCCAATTGGACGATCTCATCGCCTTCGCGCGCTAAGGCACCCGAGCGGCCGGAGAACGCGGCCCGCAATGTCGGGCTGGCCGAGACGAAGTCGTCGGCGGCGGAGAGGTCACTGGCGAAGGCCCGGCTGACACCATGGCCGAGGCGGGCCAGTCGCTCGGCGTCGATCAGCAGCGATTCCCAGCGCTGGGCGCCGTGGCGGGCGTGCATCACGGCCATGGCGCGCGATCCGGTCAGCTGCGGGCGGCCGGGCGCGGCGGGATCGGGCAGGAACTCGAAAACCTCCACGAAGGGCTGGCCTTCCTGGACGCCAAGGCCGCTGTTGTGGGCGACGCAGACCCCGTTGCCGGCGATTCCGACGCGCGACGGCAGGGTGACAGTCATGGCGAAATACATCGCCACTGCGGCATCGGCCGCCGTGCCGCCGTTGCCGATAACGTCGCGGCCGATGGTGACGGCGCGCGGCTCGTCCCCCGCGACCAGGCCGGCGAATCCTTCGACCGGTGCGATAACGCCCGGCTGCCGCGGCGCCTCGCAGGCGGTCAAAACCGCCATGCCCAGGGCCAGGAGACCTGCTAGTCTCAGAGGTGACGGGGATACCTTGCGTTGAAAAGCCCGTAAGAGGTGGCTAGGTATGGTGATGAAAGGCGAAAAAAGACCCTTGCGCAAACAGCCCATTCCTTTGTTCTGCGTTCTTCTGCTTCTGCTCGGCCCGCTTTTGCCGCAGCGGGCGGTGGCCCAACAGCTTCAGTTCATTCGCGACGCGGAAATCGAAAATACCATCCGCATCTACGCCACGCCACTGTTCCAGGCTGCCGGCCTCAGCCCCCAAGGCATCAGGCTCTACCTCGTAAATGACCGGGCGCTCAATGCTTTTGTGGCCGGCGGGCTGAATATGTTCATCAACACCGGCCTCTTGATCGAAACCAGGGACCCCGGCGAGGTGATTGGCGTCATCGCCCACGAAACCGGCCATATCGCCGGCGGCCATCTGGCGCGCAGCGGCGCTGCCCTGGAGCAGACCCAGGCCGCCCTCATCGCCACCTACCTTCTGAGCCTCGGTGCGGCCCTGGCGACCGGAGAGTCCGCCGTCGGCGCCGCGGTCCTCAGCAGCGGCCAGGACGTCGCCTTGCGCGGCCTGCTGCAGTACACCCGGACCCAGGAAAACTCCGCCGATCAGGCCGCGGTCAACCTGCTGCAGGCGACCCAGCAGTCGCCGGCGGGCCTGCTGAGATTCATGGAGTCGCTGAGCGGCCAGGAAGTGCTGTTGAGCAACAACCAGGACCCCTATCTACGCACCCACCCGCTGACCCAGGACCGCATCGGCTTTCTGCAGCAGGCCCTCCGCGAGTCGCCCTATGCCGACAAGCCCGTCGATCCCGAACTGGTCAAGCTGCACGACCGCATGCGGGCCAAGCTGATCGGTTTCCTTAACCCGCTGAGCCAGGTGCTGCGGTCTTATCCGGAGAGCGATACGAGCCTGCCGGCCCGCTATGCCCGCGCCATCGCCCATTACCGGGTGCCCGATCTCGACAAGGCCCTGGGCGAGATCGAAGCGCTGCTGCAGGAAAAGCCGGCCGACCCCTATTTCCGCGAACTGAAGGGCCAGATGCTGCTGGAGCATGGCCGGGTCGCCGAGTCCTTGCCGGAATACGAGGCAGCCGTCAGGACGCTTCCGGACTCGGCGCAGATCCGCCAGGCCCTGGCCAAGGCGCAGATCGCCTTGGACACCCGCGAAATGGACCGGGCGGCGCTGGAGAACCTGACCGTAACCCTGGCCGAGGAGCCCAACAACTCGGCGGCCTGGCGGCTGTCGGCCGTCGCCCACGGGCGGCTCGGCGACCAGGCCCTGACCGCGCTGTCGCTGGCCGAGAGCGCGCTGATCCGGGGCAAATACCAGGAGGCGCGGGACCGCGCCGAGCATGCCGCCGGCCTGCTGTCCGAGAATACGGCGCCGTGGCTGCGTGCCCAGGATTTGAAGAACGAGGCGGAACGGCGGCTGAAGCAGGACGATTGAGCGCTGCCGCTGAACATCCTGTGATTTGCGCTGCCCTGGCCCGATCCGCTATCACTGATCGCGGGCCGTCAATCGGCCGGCCTGCCCGGCAGCCTGGGCACTGCCCCATCGACAGCCAATGGCGAAGAACAAAATGTTGAAACAAAACGGTTTTTTGCGCAATGCTGCGGCCCTGGCGCTGGTTGTCGGCTTGGCCGCGGCGCCGCAGGCCGTGCTGGGCCAGGACGCGAACCCGGCCTTCGACGCCAGGCAGAACGAGGCGATCGAGGCTTTGGTGCGCCAGTACCTGCTGGATCATCCGGAGGTCGTGGTGGAGGCGCTGCAACTCTACGAGCAGCGCCAGCAGGCCGCCCAGGCCGAACGCCAGACGGCGGCGATCGCCGAGCTGGCCGACCAGCTGAACAATGAAGCCCAGGACCCGGTGATCGGCAACCCCGCAGGCGACGTGACCCTGGTGGAATTCTTCGACTACCGCTGCCCCTACTGCAAGCAGATGACCGATACCCTGGAACAGCTCATCGACGAGGACCCCAATCTGCGCGTGGTGATGAAGGAATTCCCGATTCTCAGCAAGGAGTCAGTCCAGGCCGCACGTGCCGCCATGGCCGCCCTGCGCCAGGACAAGTACGAGGCCTTCCATTTCGCCTTGATGGAGAATGGCGGTGGCTTCAGCGACGAAGAGATTCTGGCGGTCGCCGATTCGGTCGGCCTCGACACCGAACGCCTGCGCAGCGAGATGGCGGACCCGGCGATCGAAGGAGTCCTGCGCAACAATCACGCGCTCGCCGAGAAAATCGGCATCACCGGCACGCCGGCTTTCGTGATCGGCGACGCCATGATCCCCGGCGCGGTCAGCCTGGACGAACTGCGCGCCAGGATCGCCGCGGCCCGCGCCAAGGCAAGTTGACGGCGGCTGGCTTCCCGTCTGCGGCCGCGTGTTCGCAGGTCGCGCGGGAACTGGCGCGTTGCGCCATCCGGTCCGGCTATGCTAACGCTTGTCGGTCTGGATCAACGGGAACGCGCAAGTGGCCAAGGCGCCAAAAGTTCTTATCCTCAACGGCCCCAATCTGAACATGCTCGGCAGCCGCCAGCCCGATGTCTACGGACGGGAAAGCCTCGATGACATCGAGAAGAGCTGCCTCCGGCACGGGAAAGACCTGGGTCTGGACGTGGACTGTCGCCAGTCGAACAGCGAAGGGGAGCTGGTCGGCTGGATCCAGGCCGCGCGCGAGGGCCATAGCGGCATCGTCATCAACCCCGGCGCCTATTCGCACACCTCGATCGCCATCATGGACGCCATCCTGGCGGCCGGATTGCCGTTGATCGAGGTGCATCTGTCCAATATTCATCGGCGTGAGGCCTTCCGGCACCATTCCTATGTGTCGAAGGCTGCCGACGCCGTGATCTGCGGTTTGGGCTCGCAGGGCTACCTGATGGCCCTCGACGCGATGGCCCGGCGCCTGATCGCTGAGCAAGAGACGTAATGGCCAAGTTCGAAGTGAATGAAGAGCTGGTTCGCAAGCTCGCGGAACTGCTGCAGGAAACCGGACTCAACGAGATTGAGTACGAGGTCAACAACCAGCGCATCCGGGTTGCCAAGTCTAGCGGCGTGACCACGGTGGCGGCACCCGCCGCAGCGGCTCCCTGCATGCCGCAGAAGCCGGCCGGTCCCGAGCCGATCCCGGCCGGCGCGATCACCGCGCCCATGGTGGGCACCGTCTATGTCGCCGGCGAGCCCGGTTCGCCACCCTTCGTGAAGGTCGGCGACGAGGTTGTCGAGGGCCAGGTGCTGCTGATCATCGAGGCCATGAAGGTGATGAACCCGCTGTCCTCGCCGCGTGCGGGCACGGTTAAGCAGATCATGATCACCGACGGCCAGCCGGTGGAGTACGGTGAGCCGCTGCTGGTGATCGAGTAGGTCGCCGCCGAGCGATGTTCGACAAAATCCTCATCGCCAATCGCGGCGAGATTGCCCTGCGGATCCACCGCGCCTGTCGCGAGATGGGCATCCAGACCGTGGCCGTGCATTCGACTGCAGATGCCGACGCCATGCACGTGCGCCTGGCCGACGAATCGGTCTGCATCGGCCCGGCGCCCAGCAAGGACAGCTACCTCAACGTCGCGGCCATACTCTCTGCCGCCACCATCACCGGCGCCGACGCCATCCATCCCGGTGTCGGCTTCCTGTCGGAGAACGCCGGCTTCGCCGCCATGGTGGAAGAGCACGGCATGGCCTTCATCGGACCCACGCCCGAGCACATCGCCATGATGGGTGACAAGGTGGTGGCCAAGAAGACAGCGCAGAGCCTCGGCATCCCCGTGGTGCCGGGCTCCGACGGCGCGGTCACTTCGGCGGAAGCGGCGCGCAGCACCGCCGACGCCATCGGCTATCCCGTGCTCATCAAGGCGTCTGCCGGCGGCGGCGGGCGCGGCATGAAGGTGGCGCGCAACGCCAGCGAGGTCGAAAGCGCCTACCGCCTGGCCCGCTCGGAGGCCCTGGCGGCCTTCGGCAACGACGAAGTCTACATGGAGAAATACCTCGGCCATCCGCGCCACATCGAGGTGCAGGTGCTGGCCGACGGCCAGGGCGGTGCGATCCACCTCGGCGAGCGCGACTGCTCGCTGCAGCGGCGCCATCAGAAGCTGCTGGAGGAGGCCCTCTCCCCGGCCTTGAACGCTGCCGAGCGCGACGCCATCGGCGCCCGCGTGGCCGAGGCCGTCCGCAATCTCGGCTACCGCGGCGCCGGCACCATCGAGTTTCTTTACGAGGACGGCGAGTTCTTCTTCATCGAGATGAACACCCGCCTGCAGGTCGAGCACCCGATCACCGAGGCGATCACCGGCGTCGACCTGGTGCGCGAGCAGATCCGCGTCGCCGCCGGCCTGCCGCTCGACCTCACGCAGAGCGACATCTCCTTCTCGGGCCACGCCATCGAGTGCCGCATCAACGCGGAGAACCCGCAGACCTTCATGCCCTCGCCCGGCCTGGTCACCGACTACCACGCCCCCGGCGGCCTCGGCGTGCGGGTCGATTCCGGCCTCTATGCCGGCTACCGCATCCCCTCCACCTACGACAGCCTGATCGCCAAGCTGATCGTCCACGGCCAGACCCGCAACGAGTGCCTGATGCGCCTGCGCCGGGCCCTGGAGGAATTCGTCATCGTCGGTGTCGACACCTCGATCCCGCTCCACCAGCGGCTGATCGGGGCACAGGACTTCATCAACGGCGACTACGACATCCACTGGCTGGAAAAATTTGTCGCCGGCCCAACGTAGATTATATGATTCGGCGTCATGCAGCTGACGCCCGACCTTCTGCTCCGCGCCTATGCCATCGGAATCTTCCCGATGGCCGAGAGCCGCGTCGACCCGGAACTGCACTGGATCGACCCGGACATGCGCGGCGTTCTGCCGCTCGACACCTTTCACCTACCGCGCAAGCTGCGCGCCAAGCTACGCCGCGGCGTCTTCAACGTGCGCTGCAACGCCGCCTTCCAGGAGGTCATCCGGGGCTGCGCCGAGCCGGCGGAGAACCGGCCCGACACCTGGATCAACCCGGTGATCGAGCAACTCTACAACGACCTCTTCGAGATGGGCTTCGCCCACAGCGTGGAATGCTGGCAGGACGGCGAGCTGGTCGGCGGCCTCTACGGCGTCTCGCTGGGGGCGGCCTTTTTCGGGGAGTCGATGTTCAGCCGGGCGACCGACGCCAGCAAGATCGCCCTCGCCCACTTGGTCCTGCGCCTGCGCAAGGGCGGTTTCAAGCTGCTCGACACCCAGTTCACCACGCCGCACCTCAGCCGCTTCGGCGTGACGGAAATCCCACGCGAGGACTACCGCCGGCTGCTCACCAGGGCGGTCTCGGGCTCGGCCGAGTTCTATTCCGGCGCGGTTTCGGAAGCGGAGCTGGAGGCCTTCTTGCAGTCGACCACCCAGACGTCATAGACCGGGTGCTCCAGCGCCGAGATGGCGGGGCTGGAAGCGAACATCCAGCCCTGGAAGAGCTCAACCGACGGCGAGTCCGGGCGGATGTCGACGATCTCCAGGAAGGCGGTCGATTCCGGCGGCTCCTCCGGCGGCTTCTTGTCGCAGGCGCGGGCGACGATCTGCAGCGAGCCGAAGCGCACGGGATCGTCCAGCGGCGCCTCGAAGGTGGAAATCCGGGCGGTGATCTTGTCGAGACCCTGCAGCACCGCGATATCGCCGGGGACCGCCGCGGCCGGGCCGGCCGCCAGCAGGACGCAGGCCGCGCAGAAGCCGGCGGAGGTCCGGGAAAGGGGGAGAAACCTCAAAGCGTCAATCCTTCTTCGGCGCGGCCTTGGCCATTCCAGACTTGTCCCGCCGCGCGCCGTAGGGGTTCTCCAGCGAGTCCACCAGGGCGGTCAGGACCTCGCGCAGCTGTGCCTCGTCGCAGCCCATCAGGATGCCGTCTTCCAGGGCGTCCTGCGCCATCGCGCGAATCTCCTCCAGATTCTCGTTGAGAACCTTGATTTTTTCGCGGCAGGAAAGGGGCAAACCGTCGGCTTGCCGCCACACTGGGATCTCGAACTTCTTGGTGTCGGATGCGGGCACGCGAAGAACCTCAGCAGAAATTCACTGCGAAAGATTTAAGGGCTGGAGCCCGGCCCCGCAACCTCAGGAGCGGAATCCCGGGGCGCCGCGGCTAGCCGCGGTCTTTCAGCCGGGCGACGAAGCGCAGCCGCACGTAGTCGGCGCTCCACCGCCCCTCGCCGTCGCAGAGCGCCGGGCGCAGCGCCTCGGTAACCTCGGCCAGGAAGACCGGCTGGTCGGCCTGCGGCACCTGCTTGATGAAGGACTCGCAGAAGGTCTCCAGCCAGCCGGCGATCTCGCCGGGCAGCGGCGTCGGCCGTGGGATGAGCTCGATGGAGAGCACCTCGAAGCCGGCCACTTCGAGGCGGGCGGCGTAGTCCTGCGGCGACGGAAAATACCAGGGGTTGGCGGCCTGGCTGTCGATGCCGCGGGCCTCCAGGGCCGCGCCGACCGCCTGGGCGATGGTCGCCACGTTGCCCGCGCCGCCCATCTCGCCGACGAAACGCCCACCCGGCTTGAGGGCGCGTGCGACGCCTTGGAGAACGGCATCGGGGTTCAGCATCCAGTGCAGTGCGGCGTTCGACATCACCGCGTCGAATTCCCGCGTAAAGGCCAGCGCCTCGCCGTTGACGACGCGGCCGTCGAGGCCGCGGCGGCACGCCGCCGCGATCTGCTCCGACGAGGCGTCGACGCCGACCACCTCGGCACCGCTGGCGGCGAGCTTCTCGGTCAGCGCCCCTTCGCCGCAGCCGAGGTCGAGAATGCGCTCGCCCGCCTGCGGCTGCAGCAGGTCGAGCAGCGGGCTGCCGAGCTGGGCAACGAAGCCCGCGTTCCTGTTGTATCGCTGGGGATCCCAGTGCTGGGCGCCGGAACGACTGCCGCCGCTCACTGATTCGCTCCCGGTTCCATCTCGAAGCCGCCGGCGTCGTCTTTCTTGTTCTTATTGGCTCCAGAACCCTGCTCGGCGGCGCTGAAGATGAAACGTCCCAGCAGGTCGACCACGTTGACCGAACCCTGGGCGTAGAGGATCTTGCCGCCGTGGGCGATGTACTCTTCGTCGCCGCCCGGCTCCAGCGACACGTAGTTGCCGCCGAGCAGCCCGTCCGGGATGATCCGCGCCGAGCTGTCGCTCGGCAGGCGCACGCTCTCGCTGATGCCCAGCGTGACCTCGGCGAAGTAGGTGTCCGGGTTCAGCTGCTGGGCGACCACCGTGCCGATCTTCACCCCTGCCATGCGCACGTCGGTGCCGGCGTTGAGGCCGGAGGCGTCATTGAACTCCACCGTCACCTGATAGCCATTGCTTCCGGCGTTGCTGAGGCTGGCGCTGCGGAAGGCGAAGACGACGAAGGCAATGGCGACGAGCAGCACCACGCCGCCCATCACCGTCTCGATTATGTTTCTGCGCATCTGTCGGGTCCTAAGCTGAAAATCCCCGGCGGTCGGGCCACGGCCCTCCGTGCGGGCGCGCCGGTCGCGACCGGGAAAGGGCGCCGGTCAGTTCGGGGTCCAGGGTTCGTAATCGCCGGTGGCGGGCGCGCGCTTGCCGCCCTTCAGGGTGTGACCCGGCGGGCGATAGGCCTGGTCGGTCCCGGTCAGGTTCGGCTGATGGTCCTTCTGCCAGGGCCGTCGCGCCGGACCGCCCTCAGGCGGGATCGTATCGGTGGTATGGTGCAGCCAGCCGTGCCATTCCGGCGGCACGCGGCTGGCCTCGATCTCGCCCTCGTAGATCACCCAGCGCCGCTCCTTGCGCAGCGAATCCTTGTGGGTCCGCCCACCGCCCTTGGCGCGGTAGTAGCGATTGCCTTGCCCGTCGCGGCCGACCGCCTCGCCGCGCAGCCAGGTGAAGAGCCGAGTGCCGATATTTGTCCCCATACTTGAGACGCATCCCCTTCCAAGACCAAGGAATCCTGCCGCGGCCCGGGGGTCGCGGAAGCGGCCAGACTATGGCACCCCGGCGCCCTTGCGTCCAGCCTCAGGGGATCGGCGGCAGGCCGCCCCGCAGGCGCCCTCTATGACTATGAAAGGCTCTAAGGCCAGCGCCACGGCCGGCACCACACACGACAGGCGGGCGGCAGGCGCCGGGAGTCAATGGCCCGGCAACCAACGGCAGGCAGCCATATTATTGCCACCCACCGCCCAACGGCGGGCGACTATCATCGGGCAACTGTGGCGGACGCTCCGAGGGGGGCAAGTCAATGACGGCTGTGTCGAAAACCTGGGCCAATCCGCGTGCGGAGACGGCGCCGAGATCGATTCTCGTGGTCGGCCTCACACAGCGCGTGGGAACCAACTACCTGGGCCGCCTTCTCAACACGCACCCCGACTGCACCAAGCCGCAGACCCTCTACGAAGACTTCCTGATCAGCGGATTGCCTCACCTGGAAGGCTTCGTCGGGACCGTCGCGTCCAAATGGCACGAAGAGTGGGGCGCGCGACAGAAGACGCCGGAATTGCGGCGCCTGCTCGGTGCGGCGGTGAGCGATTTCATTCGGCACGACGCCCGGAACGCAGGCAAGCGGACCGTCTTGAAGACACCTTCCGTGAAGGGCCTGGAGTACGCGGCAGAGTTCCTTGCCGACTGCGACGTGGTCGTGCTGTCCCGCTTCGGACCGGACGTCGTGCAGTCGGCCATGACAAGCTTCGGCTGGTCATTCGAATCGGCCTGCAAACGCTGGGGGGAGGCCGCAAACTATGTCGCCGACCTGGCGCAGCAGCCGCAACAAAGCGGCCGCCCCGCCTTCCTGGTCGTCAAGTACGAAGACCTGGTCCGGGAGACCGAAGAGACGCTGCGCGCGGTCTTCGAATTCGTCGACCTCGACCCTGCCAGCTTCGACTTTGACGGCCTGGGCGATTTTCCGGTCTATGGGTCCTCCACCGCACGCGGCGGCAAGGAAAAGGTCCATTGGCAACCGGTCGCCAAGCCGAAAGACTTCAACCCCTCGGGCGCAGCGCCAACTGGTCGGCGGATGCCTTCAGACGGTTCGACTGGCTCACCGGGGGCGTCTCCCGACGGCTTGGCTATGACCTGCCGTACAGCTACGAGGACCGGCCACTGCCTCGCCTGGTGAACAGGCTGCGGGATCAGAAGCCGCGTCTCCACTGGCGCCTGCAGCCATACCTGCAGTACCGCCCCGCGACAAAGTCGTAACAGCCTCCCCGGGGACGGCAGAGCCGCCTGGACAGTCCGACCCGCTGCCCCTATAGAAGCGGCCATGCAGGACTTCTGGCAGGACTCCGGATACCACCTCCTCGAGCAGCGCACCGACGGCCATCTGGTGGTGACCGACGATTTCCTGCGCGCCTACCTGAACCGGCCGGAGGTGCGTCCGGTGCCCGAGTCCAACGAGGCCGAGCGGGCGCTGCACGCGGCCTTGCTGCGCAATCCGCGCGAGGCGGTGAGCGGCGAACGCCTGGCCGCCATGGACGATACCGACGCCATCGAGAACTACCAGGTGGTGCTCGGTTTCCGTGAGCGCCTGACGGCAGCCGCGAGCCTGGAGGACGCCTACCTGAAACTCTTCCTGGAGCCGGAAGGGATCACCGTGCCGCCGCTCTTCGTCGATCAGCTGGCTCACGTCATCGCCCGGGCGATGCTGGAGGGTGAGAGCGACCCCCTGAAGGTGCGCGCGGCCGAGCTGCTGTTCCGACCCCAGCAGGTCACCATCAACGACGGCGCTGTCATGGCCGCCGACGCCGAGACGGTGGAGATGTATGCGACCTCCGGCGGCTTCGGCAGCCTGGGGCGGCTGGTGGCGGACGCGCAAACGCCGCTGCGCACGGTGGAGCTCGACGTGCTCACCGAAGCCAATGCCGACCTCTACTGGGGCCGCGACAGTAGCTACGACACCGTGTTGAGCTTGAACTTTTCCAGCGCCGGACTCGATGCGCTGTGCCGTGTTCTGGAGCGCTGGATCGCCCGTTTCTACGATATCGCCGTCTCGATCCAGCCGGTGCAGAAGATCAGCGACGAGCGCTGGGTCTGGCACATCGGCCTCGATGCCGAGGGAACCGCCATGCTGAACGACCT
>WHTV01000229.1 GCA_009377535.1 Kiloniellaceae bacterium | reverse complement strand
GGCACGGTTGGTGCCGGTGAGGCCGTGGTCGACGTAGATCCGCCGCCCGTCGACGCCTAGTTTGCCGAGGGCGGCGAGATGCGCGGTGAGGTCTTGTTCGTCGGTGCTGCAGCGGGCGTAGCCGATCAGAAGTTCGGGCACGATCGGGAGTGTAGCGGTTGACCCCCCTTCACCGGGCATTTTCTCGGGCGGGTCTTACGGGAACGCGCAGGTCGCAGGCGAGCTGGGCAAACGCCTCGGGGCCGGGTGGTCCGGTGCCGCCCGGTGGGGGTTCGTTCAGCGGGAGACCTGGAGGGCACACTTCGATCTGACCACCTCTGGGAGTACGCGGCCATCGGAGGGAAAGATGGCGTCGGCGTGCGCCAGTGCAGTAAGCCCCTCGTTGCCGTCATCCGTTGAGGAGGTCGAGGGCGCGGTCGATGTGGTGGGTGTTGTTGAACAGGTGCGGGGCGAGGCGCAGGTTGCCTTCGCGAGCGGCTATGTCGATGCCGGCCTCGTGCAGCCGTGCGTGCATCTCGTCGGGGCCGCCGGTACGGGGGCGGAGGACGACCAGCGTTGAGCGCTTGCTGGGGTCGGTCGGGCCGACGACTGCGTAGGAGCTCCAGTCGATGCCGTCCAGGAGGCGCT
>WHTV01000228.1 GCA_009377535.1 Kiloniellaceae bacterium | reverse complement strand
AGCAATCTGGGCTCCGTGCTGGTCTATGCCGGCCGGGGCGAAGAAGCGGCCGCCGCCTTCGAGAAGGCTATCCGCTCCGATCCTTTCCACCCTCCGAACTATCTCGAATGGCTCGGCAACGCGTACTGGCTGCTCGACGACCACGGCCGTTGTGTCGAGGTTGCCGAGCGCGGTGTCGCTCTCAATCCTGAGTACGTATCGCTTCACGTGGTCCGGGCGGTGTGTTATGCGGCGCTTGGCAGGAAAGCGGAAGCGCGCGCCGCCGCGGCGGACATCCTGCGGACAAATCCCCGCTTTACCCTCAGCGCCTACGCCTCCTACGTGCCCTTTGCCGACGAAGGCACCATTAAACGCCGCGTCGCCCTGCTGCGCACCGCCGGCGTGCCGGAATGATGGCAGGTCGGCAGCGATCAAGGGGCCGGCGCTAACTCGCCTTCCAGAATGTAGCGCCGTTCGGTCTTGCTTGGGAACTCGATCGCCATGGTGCCGACGCCGCGCAGCGCCGCGAACTGCCCGGTGCCGCCGGCCAGCTCCCAGTGGCCGGCGTTCACCAGCCTGGTCTTGCCGTCCGGCTCGCCAACGAAAAACGCGCGTAGCGACCAGCGGAAGTAGGCGACGTCGCCGCCCGCG
>WHTV01000227.1:242-630 GCA_009377535.1 Kiloniellaceae bacterium | reverse complement strand
AGCTGGATAGTAGCCGACTGAAACCTGCCCTCGTGCTCGACCCGTCTCACGCTTATGAATCCTTCCCAAACCGTCATGGCCCGGCTTGACTGGGCCATCTCTCGAAAAGGTCGCACAATGGAGAAGAGTGGCTGGATTTATATCATGACGAACAAGCCGGACGGCAAGCTGTACATCGGCGTGACTTCCAATCTCGCTCGCCGCGTCCATGAGCATAGAGAGGGTGCCGTCGAGGGCTTCACCAAGCGGAACAACCTCAAGCGTCTGGTCTATGCGGAACAGCACAATTACATCGAGCGCGCGATCCAGCGGGAACGCCGAGTCAAAAAATGGCCGCGCCGCTGGAAGATCGATCTCATTACCTCGCAGAATCCCGACTGGCGCGACC
>WHTV01000227.1:0-232 GCA_009377535.1 Kiloniellaceae bacterium | reverse complement strand
ACCTCTACGATAGACTTCGTTGAGAGAGATGGCCCGACTCAATCGGGTCATCTCTAGAAGAGTTCGCACGATGGAGAGACAAAAATCAGTTGTCACCCTCGGGCTTGACCCGAGGGTCTATTGAAAAAGGCAAACGCTCGGAATGACGGCGTATGTTTACATCCTCGCGAGCCGCAAGAAAGGAACGCTCTATGTCGGCGTGACCAACGATCTGGTTCGTCGCAGCCATGAG
>WHTV01000226.1 GCA_009377535.1 Kiloniellaceae bacterium | reverse complement strand
CGAGGCCTCGCCCGGCTGGCCGTAGAGGGATTCCAGTTGTTCGATGCTGGTGATAACGGACATCAGTTGATCTCGATGTAGAAGGTCGCCCAGGGCCAGCGCAGCTCGTCCTCGGCGGTGAGGCTGCGGCCGTCAGGATAGCTGTAGACCACCCACAGCGGGCCGCGCTGGCCGAGGCCGAGGACGCGGCCGTCCTGCCTGATGGCGACGATCCAGTCCAGCGCCTCCAGATCGGCCCAGGAGATCTCGCTGGCGTAGCCGTCGAGGGCCACCAGGCTGACGCTCTGGCCCTCACCGCCGACGGCGGCGACGAGATCCTTCAGACGCGGCCCCTCCAGCTGCACCGGTGCCGGAAAGCCCTCGAAGTCGATCGTCACCCTGTGCACGCCCAGCTTCTCGAGCATGGCGCGGTCGAAGGCGGCCGCCGTCTCGAAGCTGCGCTCGTGGTACTTCAGGAAGAGGTCCGTCGCCGGGTCGAAGGCGCCGCGGTTGGTGTTCTCGATGCTGCCGGCGACGGTGACCACGACTGCGCCTTCGGGGGCGGCGAGCTGCGCCGACACAGCGGCGCCGGGCAGCCCCAGCAGGACGGCCCCAAACAGCAAAGCCGGGACAAGGCCCGCGAGGCCGTGCCT
>WHTV01000225.1:259-634 GCA_009377535.1 Kiloniellaceae bacterium | reverse complement strand
CGAGGCGGTCGACACGACCTCGGAGGCCCCGGTGACGGACGAGCTCCTGCCGGAGAGCCGACTGGTCGAGTTCGATCCGCCAGAGGAGCCGAGCACGCCCGTCGAGGAACGGCACACCGGCGACGACGAGGCGACCGGCGAGAGCATCGAGGAACGGGTCAGGCAGGAGGAGGACCCGCCCGCGGGGGAGGGCGGCCCGCCAGGTGAGCCGGGAACCTAGCGCCGGCCCATGCCTTGTTGACAATGCGCGATGCGGGTTGCCAAGGCACCGACGCCTTGGCAACCGACACGCGGCCTGGCTAACAAGGCCCGGGGCGGACGGCCGACCCGCCGCGTCACGGGATGGGCTGTCCGCCGGTGACGCCCACGACCTCG
>WHTV01000225.1:0-249 GCA_009377535.1 Kiloniellaceae bacterium | reverse complement strand
GCTCCGCCGGCTGCCCCGGCCGGCCGGTAGGCGAGCTCGAGCCGAATTGCGCAGTCTGCTCCTCGGGGAACGACGAGGGGATGATCGGCGTCCAGACCGGTCCGGGTGCCACGGCGTTGACCCGCACGCCGCGGTCGATGAGTTCCTGCGCCAGCCCCTTCGTGAACGTAACGATCGCGCCCTTCGTCACCGCGTACGGCAGCAGCGGCGGCGACGGCTGGAATGCCTGGATCGACGACACGTTGATGA
>WHTV01000224.1 GCA_009377535.1 Kiloniellaceae bacterium | reverse complement strand
CGCGTCCCTAATATCTGCGCTGTCGATCTTGGTGACCTGGAGGTCTCCGAGCTTGGGGAAGGCGTAGATCTCCAGCGTGCGAATCCACTGGTTCACGTGCTTGCCGTTCGTCCAAGCCTTCCGGTGCTCCTCGTACACCGCCTTGGCCGCTTCCTTGAAGGTGGGGATTGCAATCTTGGCGCGCTTGCGGGCAGCTACCGGGTCCTCTCCTCGCCCGAAGCTCCGTCGCATGTTCTCAGAGTCTCCGCGCGCATCGGCCAGGCTGACCCTCTTGAGGCTGCCCAGACCGATGTCGCGACGCCTGCCGTTCACCTGGATGCGCAGCACCCACTTCTTGTTGAGCTTATCGTCCACGACGAGATAGAGGCCGTCGCCGTCGCTGTGCCGGCCCGGCTTGGCATTCTTCACCTGCAACGCTGTCAGTTTACCCATTCGACCTGTCCTGCTTTCCCGTACCACAGATGGTACCACAGGAAAGGTGATCTTGGGTGAAATCGCCTGCAACAGGCTGACGCGGAAATTTAGGAGTTTTTAAGGGGTTCCTTGGGCCAATGACCCGGTCTGAAATAGCCTGAAACGAAGGTTTGGCGGAGAGGGTGGGATTCGAACCCACGAGGCAGTTTCCCGCCCACACGCGTTC
>WHTV01000223.1 GCA_009377535.1 Kiloniellaceae bacterium | reverse complement strand
AGGCTGCGCGGCAGCGGCCAGCCGATCTGGGTCGCCAGCCCGTACGGGACCCCGGCCAGCAGCTCGACCAGGACGGTGAGCCGAAACAGGCCGGCGGCGAGGCGGCCGAGCCTGGCCCACATCGACATCAGCAACCCTCCTCCCGGGCTCAGGTTTGGATGGCTTCGGCGGTGGCGGTGGCCGACAGGTCGTAGCTGGTGATCCCGACCGCGGACAGCAGCACCGTGGCTTCGGTGACGGTCACGGTCACGCTGACCTGCTCGACGGTGGCGCTGACCGTGCCGGTCACACCGGCCTGTGCCAGCCAGTCCGCGGCGGCGGACTCGGCAGCGGCCGGATCGATCAGCACCTCGCCGGTGGTGCGAAGTACGGCGAGGTCAAGCTGGTCGGCACCGGCGCGAGCGGCCTGCTGCGCGGTGCTCCACGCGTCGGCTTTCGCGGTCATGGCGGCGCCGCCGTCGAACAGCAGCGCGGCCATCAGCAACCCGACGGCCATGGTGCCGATCGCCCAGCCGCTGGCCGAGCCCCGGTCATCGCCCACCCACCCAGCACCACGGGCGCTTAGCCGGCGTAGCGCGGCGGTGACCGGGATGTTCACGGCGTGACCTCCAGCTCGACGAACCTCTCTATGGGGGCACGG
>WHTV01000222.1 GCA_009377535.1 Kiloniellaceae bacterium | reverse complement strand
AAGAAGTGGCGCGAGGAGAACAAGGACGTCACCGACCAGTGGATCAAGAAGTGACGAGACACTGATCGCGAGTCCGTGTGTGCCCCGTCCGAACGGACGGGGCACACACGTATGTGGGGCGTCAGCGCACCGTGCCGTCGACGTGCCCGGCCAGCGCCAGCTCGGCGCGAGTGGGCAGGCCCTCCCAGTCGCCGTGGGTGGACACCACGAAGCCGGCCACCGCGGTGCCACGTTCCAGCCGCGCTGGTACGCCGAGGCCGTCCAGGCGCGCGGAGAGATAGCCGGTGACGAAGGCGTCGCCGGCGCCGACCGGGTCGATCGCGGTGACCTGCGCCGCGGCGCACGTCGTGCGCCCGTCGGCGGTGACGGTCTCCGCGCCCGCGGCACCGCGGGTTACCACGACCTCGCCGATACCCGAGGCCAGCAGCGCCCCTGCCGGGTCAGACGTGTCGTCGGTGACGATCGGCAGCTCGTCCGCGGACGCGACGAGCACGTCGACGAACACTAGGTTGGCGCCGATACTGAGGTCGAACTCCTTGACGATCAGCGTCACGGTGAGTCCGAGTGTTGCGATGAGCAGCGGGGCCTGGCTTGAGACGATTGTCGTGAGCGCGTTTACCGAGAGGAAGACCTCGGGACGGATC
>WHTV01000221.1:256-645 GCA_009377535.1 Kiloniellaceae bacterium | reverse complement strand
ACGAGTACGCTTGGTGCTGATCACACCGCCTCGAAGTCAAGCCCGAGGTCCAGCGCCTTGACGCTGTGGGTCAGCGCGCCGGAGGAGATCAGGTCGACGCCGGTCGCCGCCACGCGGGCGACGGTTTCCGGCGTGATGCCGCCCGACGCCTCGATCAGCATCCGGCCGCCGACCATCGCCACCGCGCGGCGCATGGTGGCCTCGTCCATGTTGTCGAGCATGACCACGTCGACGCCGAGCGGTATCAGCGTCTTGAGCTGCGCCAGCGTGTCGACCTCGACCTCGATCTTGACCATGTGCCCGGCGCGGGCGCGGACGCCGGCGACCGCCTCGGCAATGCCGCCGGCGAAGGCGACATGGTTGTCCTTGATCAGCACGGCGTCGTCGAG
>WHTV01000221.1:0-246 GCA_009377535.1 Kiloniellaceae bacterium | reverse complement strand
GCCGCCGACGCGCACCGCATATTTCTCCAGCGTGCGCAAACCCGGCGTGGTCTTGCGCGTGCAGATGATGTGCGCCTTGGTGCCGCGCACGCCTTCGACCATGCGGGCGGTCTGGCTGGCGATGCCGCTGAGGCGGCAGAGGATGTTGAGCGCGGTGCGCTCGCCGGAGAGGATGGCGCGCGCCGGCCCCTCGATCAGCGCGACGCGGTCGCCTTTCGCGACGGGGGAGCCGTCGGGCCGGTCGAC
>WHTV01000220.1 GCA_009377535.1 Kiloniellaceae bacterium | reverse complement strand
CACAGCGTCCCGGCGGCGCATGGGCGCAACATCGTAAACGCTATCCTGGTCGACTTCCGTGCGCTGGACACCATGGGAGAGGCCACCGTCATAGCCGTTGCAGCCGTGGGTGTGTACGCGCTGGTCAGGCTCCGTCCGCGCGAGAAGGGGGGCCGGTGAACTCGCTTGTGCTCCGCGCCGCGAGCAGGTTTCTGATGACCCTGCTGCTGCTGTTCTCGGTCTTCCTGCTGCTGCGCGGCCACAACGAGCCGGGCGGCGGCTTCATCGGCGGGCTTGTCGGCGCGGCGGCCTTCACCCTCCATGCCATCGCCTACGACGTGGAGGAAGCGCGGCGCGTCCTGCAAATCGAGCCGCGCCACCTGATCGGCGCCGGGCTGCTCCTGGCTGCCTTCAGCGGGCTGGTAGGAGTGCTGGCTGGCCGGCCCTTTCTGACCGGGCAGTGGACTTCCTGGGAGCTGCCCGGCTGGGGCAGCCTGGAGGTGGGCACCCCCCTTCTTTTCGACGCCGGCATCTACCTCGTGGTCGCAGGCACCGTCCTCACCATCGTGTTTGTGCTGGGAGCAGACTGAGTGGAAACGGGCCTGGCGGTAGTGGTAGGCGCCCTGTATGCCGGAGGCGTCTACCAGCTGCTGCGGCGCAGCATGCT
>WHTV01000021.1:35927-52572 GCA_009377535.1 Kiloniellaceae bacterium | reverse complement strand
GGTGCGCCACTCGCTGCCCGACGCCTGGCTCTCCGGCCGGTTGTCCGCAAGGCCCTCGCCCATGTCGTGCAGTAGCAGATCGCTGTATGGCCAGATCAGCTGGAAGGACTGCTCCTCGCCGAGGGAGTCGCGCCGCGTCACGTACTTGGGGCGATGGCAGGCGACGCAGCCGCTGTCGTAGAACACCCGCTTGCCGGCAAGCACCTGCGGGTCGCCGGGGTCTCGCCGCGCCGGCACGGCGAGGTTGCGGCTGTAGAAGGTGATCAGCTGCAGCATCTCGGCGGAAGCTTCGAGGCCGTCGTGCAGATCGCTGTTGCCATCGGGCGCTGCGAGGCATTCCCGCTGGCGCTCCGTGCAGTCGCCGGCCGCCGCCGGCATGCCGGGGGTCGAGATACCGATGTCGCCGTTGATGGCATGGGTGCTCTGCTGCAACAGGCTCGGCTGGCCGGCCTTCCAGCCGAAGCGCCCGAGCATGACGGACCCGCCCTCCTGATCCCACACCCGGTTGACCCGCCCGGAGATACCGTCGCCATCGGCATCCTCGGGGTCGGCCCGGCTCTCGATATCTTCCGCATAGACGGCTTCCAGCAGCCCGAGGCCGATCATCGGCGGCGCCACGCGCGGCGAGAGCATGACCTCCGGATGCAACGCGCCGTAGCCGAGATCGCTGATGCCGTAGACCGGACGGCGCAGCGTGACCACCGTACCGTCCGCCAGGGTCACCGGCTCCTCCTCGTAGCGGATGGTCATCTTGCCTTCAGCCTTGAGGCCCTGGATCGCCAGGTCCTGCAGCTGGCCGCCGTAGGTCGGCTCCGGGATCACATTGACCCGGCCGCTGGCCAGCGCCGCGCGGTCGGCCTCGTTCTGCGGCGGGATGCTGAGGCGCAGAAACATGGAGACCGCGGAATCGTCGTCCGAGGCCGGCGGATGGCCGCGGCCGTCCTTCAGGTGGCAGCGCTGGCAGGAGCGCGCGTTGAACAGCGGCCCGAGCCCGTCGGCCGAAGTGGTCGAGGAGGGTGCTGAGACCCAGAGGCGGCGGAACAGCCCGTTGCCGATCTTGAAGTCGAGCTCGCGCTTGAAGCTCATGTTGGCCGAGCTGTGCGAGAAGGCGTTGGCGTTCACCGCCCCCTGCCAGGTGGTTGCCCCGCCGGGCAGTGGCTCGAAGGCTTCCGGCCGGGTGAAATCGTCGGTCGGCGCGACCACGGCAGCGACGCGCGCGCTTTCCTCACGCGTCGGGCCGGCTGCCGAGACCGCCGGCCCGATCGCGAGAAGCAGGAACGCAAGTGCTGGGTAGGTGATGTGCGCGCTTCGAGACGCGCCTGCGGCGCTTCTCAGCATGAGGTTCTTTCTTAGTGCCACCAAAGATTTTCCTCATCCTGAGGAGCCCGTCCGGGCAGCAGCCCGGACGCGCGTCTCGAAGGACGCTCAGTGCTGATGCAACGGCCCTTCACGTGGCTCCTTCGCCCAGCCGGTTTCCCTGCTGCACTCCAAGGGCGGTGCGATCACTGGAAGACGGCCTGCGGGTTGTCGAGGCTGTCGGAGCCTTCGAACTCGATGGCCGAAAAGTTCAGGGCGGCCACAACCCGCTCGATCGAGCGGGTCTGCTCGGTGAGCGCCTGGACCACGGCTTCGACGACGGCATTGCCCTCGGCATTGCCCTCGCCGATCATCTGGTCGTAGGCCTCGACCTTCTCTGCGCGGTCGACCATGGCCTGCATGGCGGCATGGGCGCCTTCGAGCTTCGCCTTCATCTCGGCGTCGACCGCCTTGTCCTTGGCGGCCACCAGATCGGACAGGCTCGCACCCTTCACCACGCTGCCGTCGACCCGCTTGTAGCTGCCCAGATAGACGTTCATGACGCCGAGCTGATCGTAGAAGTGCGAGTTGTGCGTGTTGTCGCTGAAGCAGTCGTGCTCCTCTTCCGGGTCATGCAGCATGAGACCGAGCTTGATGCGCTCGCCGGCCAGCTCACCGTAGGACAGGCTGCCCATGCCGGTCAGCATGGCCGCGATGCCGGCGTCGGGATCGCCCGACAACAAGCCGTCGCGCGCCGCACCGCCCGGCCCCCAGGCCGCCACCATCTCCCCCAGGTCGTCGATCAGCAGCTCGGTGGCCGTCGTCAGGTAGGCGCCGCGCCGCTCGCAGTTTCCGCCGGTGCAGTTCCCCGTGTCGAAGTCGCTGGCCGCGCGGCTGCCGGCGCCTGCGCCGGTGCCGTTCAGATCCTGGCCCCACAGCAGGAACTCGACGGCGTGGTAGCCGGTCGCCACATTGGCTTCGACCTCCTCGGCCTCGTGCAGTACCTCGGCCAGCAGCGTCTTGGTGATCTGCGCGGCATCGACGCTCTCGCCGTTCACCATCAGCTTCTCATTGGCGATCACGTTGGCGGTGTAGATCGGGTTCTCGTCGGATTCACTGCCGTAGCTCGCCTCTTCGACGTAGTCGATCAACCCCTCGTCGAGCGGCCAGGCGTTCACCTTGCCCTCCCAGTCGTCCACGATGGCATTGCCGAAGCGGTAGGCCTCGGTCTGCTGATAGGGTACCCGCGCAGCGATCCAGGCCTCGCGCGCAGCGGCGAGGCTGTCCTCGCTCGGATCAGCGATCAAGCGATCGACCGCCTGCCGCAGCGACTGTGCCGTGATCAGCGAATCCTCATAAGCAGCTTGGGCGATGTCGGCATAGGTCGTCAGAACGGCGCTCTTGTCCGGCGCTGCCGCCAGGGCGCCGAACGAGGCCGTCAGCGGCATCACGGCGACCGTAGCGGCCATCACGACCGACTGGATGGTGTTCATCGGGTGTGCTCCCCCTCTTCTGGGTCAACTGGAACGGCGGCCGGGCGGCACACCGCTATTGCCTCGCATTCCTAGTATGCGAGGCAAGAAAAGGCCGCCTCACCAGCGAGACAGCCACTAAAGCCTTACAGATCGGGGATTTTACACAGGAGACCGCGATTGACAATCATTATCATTCGCACCATATTAGGGGCCTCAGAGAAGGAGTGCCGGATGTACATCTGTCTGTGCAATGGCTATCGGGACGCGGAAATCCGCGAGGTCGCTGAAAGCGGCGTCCGTTGCGTGCGGGAGGTCTACCTGACCCTCGGCAACGGCCCCTGCTGCGGCACCTGCCTCGACTGCGCCCAGGACATCGTGGACGACGTGCACGGCGTTGCGTCCGCCGCGCCGGCAGCAGAAGAACCCGCCGGCCAGGACGACGAGGCCCCGCTGATGGCGGCGGAATAGGCAGCCGGTCATGTATCTCTGGCGCAACCTGCCCGAAGGCCAACTGCTGGCGGTGCTGCAGTGGTGGAAGGAACGCCGGGAAAAGGCAGACGATCCGGCGCCGGCAAAACCGCTGGCGGCCGAGACCCACGAGCCGCTGCCGCCCACCCCGCGCTAAGCCGTCGCCGCTCCTAGACGATCCGGTTGCGCAGGTTCAGGTGCCTTCTTCCGGCTTGCTCTGGAACTGGACGAAGTTCTGCAGCCCCATTTTCCCAAGCAGTTCGAGGTTGGTTTCGAGCCAGTCGATGTGCTCCTCCTCGGATTCCAGAATCTCCGTGAAAAGCGCGCGTGAGACGTAATCGCTGACCGCCTCGCAGTGGGCGATCGCCTCGCGCAGGGGCGGCACCCCCGCCATCTCGAGCTTGAGATCGCACTCCATGACCTCCTTCACGTTCTCCCCGATCATCAGCTTGCCGAGTTCCTGCAGGTTCGGCAGGCCCTCCAGAAAGAGGATGCGCTCGATGAGCTCGTCGGCGTGCTTCATCTCGTCGATGGACTCTTCGTATTCGTGCTTGGCCATGTGGGTGATGCCCCAGTTCTTCAGCATGCGGGCATGCAGGAAGTACTGGTTGATCGCGGTCAATTCGTTCTTCAGCACCTTGTTGAGGTGCTGGATGACCTTCTTGTCGCCTTTCATTCTCTCTCTCCTTTCCCCAACGGCTTGCCCGGCCGGGGTTTTAAGACCCTCATCCTATTCTTCGCATCTGCGAGGGACCATAATCCATTTCAGCGCGGCCGCTTTCCGGGCTTTTCAACCCACCGCAGCGGCCTGCAGCCCGGACCAGCTGTGACATCCCGCCTGCGACTCGACCTTTCCCGGCAGGTCGTTGTCGAACCGCCGCCGAAGCTGGCGTATAAGGGGTAAGGGGGCAGAATTCAGGGAGGTACAGCAGATGTCGAAGGTCTTCCGCGCGCCCCGCCGCGCCCTGCTCTGGCTTGGGCTCAGCTTCGCCACAGGCCTGCTTGCCGGACCGCTGACCCCCGACCCGGCCGCTGCGCAGGAGGTGACCCTGCGCGTACAGCATTTCCTGCCGACTCACTCGACCACCCACAAGGACTTCATCGAACCCTGGGCACGCAAGGTCGAGGCCGAGTCCGGCGGGCGCATCAAGATCGAGATCTATCCTTCGATGCAGCTCGGCGGCAAGCCGCCGGCGCTTTACGACCAGGTGCGCGACGGCGTGGTCGACATCGTCTGGACCCTGCCCGGCTACACCGCCGGGCGCTTTCCGATCATCGAGGTCTTCGAACTGCCCTTCATCGCGGCCTCGGCGGAAGCCACCAGCCAGGCGGCCCACGAATTCTACCTGCGGCACGCGGTGGAGGAGTTCGCCGACGTCCATCCCCTGATGGTGCATGTGCACGGGCCGGGCAGCCTGCACATGAACAACAAGGAGGTAAAGTCGCTGGACGACTTGAAGGGACTGAAGGTGCGTGCGCCGACGCGGATGACCAACGCCGCGCTGGAAGCCCTCGGCGCCGCGCCGATCGGCATGCCGGTGCCGGCAGTGCCGGAGTCGCTCTCCCGCGGCGTGATCGACGGCGCCGTCCTGCCCTACGAGGTGACGCTGCCCCTGAAGGTGCACGAGCTGACCACCAGCCACACCGAGATCGGCGGCGAGCGCGGCCTCTACACGGCGGTCTTCCTCTTCGCCATGAACAAGGCGCGCTACGAGGCGCTGCCGGCGGAACTGCGCCAGGTGATCGACGACAACTCGGGAACGGCCCTGGCCAAGCAGATCGGCAAGGTCTGGGACGACGCCGAGCAGCCGGGCCGCCAGGCCGCCGCCGACCAGGGCGCCAGCTTCTACATCATCGAAGGCGAGGAACTGGCCCGCTGGCAGGCGGCCACCGCGGGGGTGACCGCGGGCTGGATCGCGCAGATGGACAAGGCCGGCAAGGACGGCCAGGCCCTGGTCGACGAAGCCACAGCGCTGATCGCCAAGTACGCGGGGGAATAGGGCCTCACGCCTCGCCGCGGGCGGGGTAGCCTTTCTCCTTGATGAAGTCGATCGCCTTCAACAGCTGGTCGAGCGGCGGGCGGGCAAAAGGCATGGTCTGGATGTAGGCGGCGTAGAGCGTGCCGTCCGGCTTCACCAGGAAGAGCCCCGGCTCGTTGAACTGGACCGGCTCATCGATGCCGATCGAGGTCTTGCCGCGGCTGGTCGAGATGGAGAGGCCGAGCTCGCGCGCCTTGTCGATGGTCAGCCCGTAGGCAATCGGAACGTTCTCGAGCTCCCAGTCGATCTTGGCTGCCTCGGCGCGCTGCTTGCCGTCGCTGCTGACAGCCACGACTTCCACCCCGCGCGCGGTGAACTCGCCGATTTTCCCGTTCAACTCCTGCAGATAGTTGCGGCACATGGGACAGTGCAGGCCGCGGTAGGCCACCACCATCGACATTGTCTCCGGCTTGCGCTCGGAAAGGCTCCAGGTGCCGCCGTCGATCGTTGGAAAGGACAGCTCCGGGACGGCTTGGCGGGTCTTCAGCATGAGGGTTCTCCTTTGTCTTGCATCATTCTGGAACGATCGTTCAATAATTCGTCAAAAAAACTCAGTCGAGAGCCGTGAGAGCAACGCGCACCACGCTGCGCAGGATGGCACGGTCGGGCGCGACCTTGGCCATGACCCGCAAGCCGTTGGTGGTGGCGGTGAGGAAGCGCGCGAGATCGGCCGGCGATTTGTCGGCCGCCAACTCGCCGCCTTTCTTGGCCCGCATCAGCACCCGGCGGAAGGCCGCCTCCATGGCGCCCATGTTGGTGGCCACGGCAAGGCGGGTATCGCGGTCGTGCGGCGCCAGCTCGACGGCGGAATTGGTCATCAGGCAACCGAGCAGCCGCCCCTCGCCGACAGAGAAGTCTATGACTTCCTTGAAGAAGGTCGCGATCTTCTCGCGCAGCGGCCCGGGTTCCTCCAGCTTGGCAAGGCGCCGGGCGGAGATCCGGGTGCGGTAGTGTTCGACGACGGCGAGGAAGAGTCCGTGCTTGTCGCCGAAGGTATCGTAAAGACTGCCGCGATTGAGGCCGGTCGCAACCACCAGATCCTGCACCGAGGTCGCCTGGTAGCCCTGGCGCCAGAATACCTTCAGCGCCTTCTGCACCACTTCTTCCTGCTCGAATTCGCGCGGCCGCGCCACGTCTTGCCCTCATCTATTCTGGAACGTCCGTTCAATAATCGGCGCCCGGCGTCCTGTCAAGCGGCCTGCGCCAGCACCTCGCCGCCGGCGACGACTAACGAGGACTGATGATCTCCGCCGGCGTCCAACGGGTGCGGCGGCGCAGGCGGCGGGCGGCTTCGTCCTCGGCCGAGTAGTCGACCGGCTTTGCTGCCTGCGTGAACTCTTCCGCATCGTCGAGGGCGTTGATGATGGCGACGCCGTAGAGGGCGTCGCCCTCGGCCAGCACCGCTGCCACGTAAACGCCGCAGCGCCCGCAGAGTAAATAATCCGCCGTAGCCAGGCCGAAGCGGTAGCGCTGCACGGCGCCGGCGTCGTGGAAGGTGAGGGTGAGCTTGCCTTGCGGGTCGGAGACGGCGCGCGAGCCATGCTTGCGGCAGAAGCTGCAGAGGCAGGCGCGCACCTCGATCGCCGGCGGCGCCAGCGCGCTCTCATAGTCGATGGTGATGGCGCCGCAGTGGCAGCCGCCGTGGTGACGCATCGGCTTCCTCCTTCGCGCAACTGCCACTAAATGCCGATCACCCAACGCCGCATCGCCTGCAATCCTTCGTCGCCGGGAAAGCGTTCGAGGCCCTCTTCCAACACTGTCAGCGCTCTCTGGCTGTTCCCTATGCAGCCATAAGCGAAGCCAAGCTCCCCATAGATCCTCGATAGAACGGGTTCCAGCATCAGGGCCTCCTCGAGGAGAGGGACAGCTTCAGCGCAACGTTCCAGCCTATTGTAGGCTCGCGCGGCAAAGTAGAGGGAGTCCTCGTCGCGGCGGCCTTGCAATGCAATCTCGCAATCGTCGGCGGAGAGACTAAAGTGGCCGAGATCCTGCCGCACTACGCAGCGCGACAGGAAAGCCTGCCACACCGATCGGCTCTCGGCCACCTGTTCCTTGAGGCTCTGGTCCTTCAGGGTCTGGGAGTAAGCTTCCTCAGCCGCCGCGTATTCACCCATCTCTCGGAATGTCCAGGCTCGCATGTTGGCGGTGGAAATTGAGTCCGATCTTAGCCACAGCGACTGGTCAAAGTCTGCGAGCGCCTCGGGGAAGTCGCCCTGATTTCGGTAGGCAATGCCGCGCGCCAGGAGCAAATCGGCCATTACGGCCGGATGATCCGGTTTCTCGGCAATGGCGGCCGTGCACATCGCTACCGTCGTCTGAGTCGCACCGTCATCGGCGCTCGCGGCATCGAAACAGGCTCTGGCTCTCTGCGAAGCCTGCGGTGCTGCCGACCCAGTTGTCGCCGGCGGCGCCCCTGCAGAAGTGCACGCCAGCACCGAGAGCGTCAGTAGAACAACTGGGGATTTCCACATTCCCTTTTCCTTCCTCTATGCCGGAGCCGCCATCAGCCGCTCCAGCAGCGCCGGCAGGTCGCTGAGGCGCGCGATCCGGTGGAAGCGCTCGCAGACCGGGTCTTCGTCGTGCGCCTCGTGTGCCCACAGCAGTTCATAGGGCACGTGCACGCCGTGGCCTCTGAGCTCCAGCATCGGCAGCACGTCCGAGGGCATGGAGTTGCCGACCATGACGCAGCGCGCCGGCTCGATGCCGTGGCGGGCGCAGATCGTGCGGTAGACCGCGGCGTCCTTGCGCGCGACGATCTCGACCTGCTCGAAGTGGTCGGCAAGACCCGAGCGCTCGAGCTTGCTGGTCTGATCGATGATGTCGCCCTTGGTGATGAGGAGGGCGCGGAAACGGCCCTTCACCGCGGCGAGGGTTTCTTCGACGCCGTCGAGCAGGTCCACCGGCGCTTCCATCATGGTCTTACCGAGCTGCACGATCTCGTGGATCTCCGCTGCCGTGATGCCGCCTGCCGTCAGCTGGATCGCGGCCTCCACCATGGAGAGGGTGAAGCCCTTGATGCCGTAGCCGAAGAGCTGGAGGTTGCGCATCTCCACGGCGAAGAGCGCATCGTGGATGTCCTCCCCCGGCCGGTAGCGGCAGACGATGGCTTCGAACTTCTTCTGGGTGTCCTGGAACAGGTGCTCGTTGTGCCAGAGGGTGTCGTCGGCATCGAAGGCGACGGTATCGACCATTTCGACTTCCTAATAACCAACACCCCCTCACCCAGCTCCGGCTAGGCTCGGCTTCCAGCCTCGCCAAGCCTGCGCAACCCTCTCCCCGCTGGGGCGAGGGAATGGCAGTTGAGCCCCCTCTCCCCAACGGGGAGAGGGCCAGGGTGAGGGGGCTGTTCCTTACCTTCTTAATCCACCGCCGCCACGCGGCCCTCGACCTTGGGGGCGACCTCGCCGGCGGCGGCGACGAAGTCCATCACCATGCTGGCCATGTACTTCGCGGCAGCGGCGTCGACCAGCGTCTTGGCTTCGGTGAAGATGACGTAACCGTCGCCGCCCTTGGCCATGAAGTCGTTGGTCGCCACGGTATAGGTTGCCGTCATCTCGAGCGGCTGGCCGTTCACGCTGACCGACTTGACCCGCTCGCCCGGCGCCGCGCTGCGGCTCCAGGTCATGGCCAGGCCCGAGGTGCTGGGGAAGCGCCCGGCGCCCTCTTCCACTCGGCTGACGCCGTGCTCCAGGGCCTCCAGAAGTTGTTCGCCGCTCACCTGCAGCTTCACCGTCCGGTTGCCGAAAGGCAACTCGGACTGGATGTCGCGGCGGGTCAGGCTGGTGCCGGCGTCGTAGGTCTTGTCGCCGCGGATGCCGCCGCCGTTGGTGATCGCCACGTCGGCGTTCACGCCCTGGCGCATGGCATCGGCGATGAGGTTGCCGATGGCGGTCTCCCCGCCGCGCACCGAGGCGCGGCGGCTGTCCAGCGGCGTCGACGACTTGCCGAGCGCCACGTCGAGCTCCTTGCTCAGCTGGTCGAGGTAGGTCTGCACCTTGGCGGCCATGGCGGCATCCGGCTCGACGCCGGCGGTCGAGACGATGCGGAACTGCGGTTCCCAGACGAAGACCTGCTTGCCGCGGCTTTCGACGGTGTCCATGGTGACCTCGACCACCATCAGCTTTTCGCCCTGCGAGCCGGCTTCCACGAAGGCGCGCTGGCCGTTGTAGTAGGTGATCTCCAGGTGGTCGTGGCCGGACAGCAGGATGTCGATGCCGCTGTCGCCGTTGACCAGCTCCAGGTCCTCGACGATGCCGGTATGGGCCAGGGCGACGACCAGATCGGCGCCATTGCTGCGCAGATTCTCGCTCAATCCGCGGGCGGTCTCGACCAGCGGCTTGAAGGTGACGCCCTCTGCGCTGGAAATCTCCGGCGTCTCCGGCGTGGTGAGGCCGATGAAGCCGACGGTGTAGGGGCCGACCTCCCGCGTCCAGGTGGCCAGCGTGCCTTCGATCAGCGTGCCGGTCGAATCGATCGCATTGGCGCCGAGGACCGGGAAGCGCGCCTCCGCAATGCGCTCGCGTGTCACCGCGGCGCCGAAGTCGAACTCGTGGTTGCCGAGGACCATCAAGTCCAGCTCCGCCTCGTTGAAGAGGTCGATGATATGGGCGCCCTTGTCGAAGCCGGACAGCAGTGAGGGCGAGATGGAATCGCCGCCGTGGGTGAAGACCGAATGCTCCGCCGCCGCACGCTCGCGGTTCACCAGCGTCATCAGCCGGGCCAGTCCGCCGCGCGCCTTGGACTCCTCGATGCGGTCAAGGTCGTTGATGTGCAGCAGGCTCAGCTTGACCGGCTCCGCCGCCGCCGGCGCGGCCAGGGCGACCGCAAGCAACGACGCGCAGAACATGCCCTTCATTCTATGAGCAATCATTTTTGTCTCCCCCTTGAGGTCAATTCCTGAAGTTTACGTCTTCACGGCTTGCGCCGTGTCGAAACCGCGCAGCGGCATCCCGGGGCCGCGTTGCAGCCAGTTGTCGGCCGCATAGGTGGCGGCGCCGTCGATCAGGTGCAGCGTGTAGGCATGGCGCGATACCGACGAGCGGTTGGGGCCGCTGCCGTGCGGCAGCTTGCCGTGCAGCACGACAAGCGACCCCTTCGGCACCTCCAGCGGAATGCCTTCCTCGGGCCAGGGCGTCTCGTCGAGGCGCTCCATCGCCAGGAGGGTGCCGCCGGTCCGCCGCCAGCGCTCGCGCAGGGGGCCGCGGTGGCCGCCCGGCAGCGCCCAGAGGCAACCGTTCTCCAAGGTAGCATCCTCCAGCGCGAACCACAGGCCGACGACGCTCAGGGGCTCGGTGTAGAGGAAGGTAGCGTCCTGGTGCCAACCGACCTCGCCACCGATGCGCGGCTGCTTGAAGATATACATGGACTGCAACAGCAGGGGCTGCGCGAGCCCGAGGCTGCCGGCCAGCGCCGCGAGCTGCGGCAGGCGCGAGAAGCGCGCGAAGACGGGATCGAGGTCGTGCTGGGCATGGCCGATCTTGTTGATCGAGAGGCGTTTGTCCTGGCGCAGGCGACCCTCCGCATCGAAGGCCTCTTCCTCGAAGAAGAAGCGGATCTTGTCGCCGGAGTCCTGGAAATAGCGGTCGCGCCCGTGCACCTGCCCGCGGGTCGAGAAGATGCTGGTGACGCTCGCGGGGTCGAAGTCCGCCACCAGTTCCCCGGCGCGGGCCATCAGAGTGTCGCAGTCGGCAGCCGCGATCATCTGCTCGAGCACCAGAAAACCATCGCGCGCTAAGGCCGCCTGTTGTTCCGCCGTCAGCCGTCCTCCGGCGGGTGCGGAAAAGCGCAGGGCCTGTGGGAAAAGCTCACCGATTTTCGGCGCGAACATGGCGCTCAGAGATCCTTCGCGGTGATGCGCTGGCGGATGACAGGAAGCTGCGTCCCGTCAGTCTGGCCGATCTCGAAGGCCTTCTGCAAGAGGACAGCCGCCGCCTCGGCGCTGGCCTCGTCGGCGGCGTGGATCACGGCAATGGGGTCGGACTTGGAGACCGTGGTGCCCAGCGGCAGGATGTCGTCGATGCCGACCGCCGGGTCGACACGGTCTTCCACCCGGCGGCGCCCGCCGCCCAGCTCGATCACCGCCAGGCCGACGGCACGGGTGTCGCAGGCGCTGAGCACACCGGCGACCTTGGCCTGCAGCGGGCGACGGATCGGCGCCCGCGGCAGCAAGGCCGCCGAGCGATCGAGGAAATCGGCGGGGCCGCCGAGGGCTGCCACCATGGCGCCGAAGCGCTCGGCCGCGTGGCCCGAATCGAGGGTCGCCTGCGCCTTCGTCCGTGCCGCTTCTGCATTTGCGGCAAGACCGCCGAGCAGCAGCATCTCCACCGCCAGCGCCAGGGTCACCTCGCAGAAGCGCTCGTCGCCGGTGCCTCCGGTCAGCAGATCGACGCACTCCGCCACCTCCAGGGCGTTGCCGGCGCTGCGGCCGAGGGGCTGGTCCATGTCGGTGATCAGCGCGGTGGTCGGCAGCCCGGCGCCTTCGGCGACCGAGACGATGCTCTCTGCCAGATCCTCGGCCATCTGCGGCGTCGCGGCGAAGGCACCGTTGCCGACCTTTACGTCCATCACCAGGCCGTCCAGGCCCGCCGCCAGCTTCTTCGACAGGATGGAGGCGGTGATCAGCGGCACCGATTCCACCGTCGCCGTCACGTCGCGCACGGCGTAGAGCCGGCGATCGGCTGGGGCCAGCTCGGCGGTCTGGCCGATGATGGCGCAGCCGGCCTCCGCCACCACCTGCTGGAAGCGCGGGATATCGGGCGTGGCGTCATAGCCCGGAATGGCTTCCAGCTTGTCGAGAGTGCCGCCGGTATGGCCGAGGCCACGGCCGGAGATCATCGGCACATGGGCACCGCAGGCGGCGACCAGCGGGGCCAGTATCAGGCTGACCTTGTCGCCGACGCCGCCGGTCGAGTGCTTGTCGAGGACCGGACCGACAAGGTCGAATCCCTGCCAGTCGAGCCGTGCGCCGCTGGCGGTCATGGCGCGGGTCAGCGCCACCGTCTCGGCGGAGGTCATGCCGCGCAGGAAGGCCGCCATGGCGAAGGCGGCCAGCTGCCCGTCGCCGAGGCTGCCGTCGGCGATGCCGGCAACGAACGCCGCGATTTCTCCGGCTTGGAGCTCGGCACCGTCGCGCTTGCGGCGGATGATTTCCTGCGGCAGCAAGGCCATCAGTAGCTGCCCGGCCCGCGCGGCGCCCCCGCCGCCGCGTCGAGCTGCCCCAGCAGGTCGTCCAGCAGGCCGCTGGCGCCGAAGCGGAAGTGCAGCGGGTCGGCCCAGTCGGGCCCCATCATGCCGTCGGCCAGCGCCAGGTAGGCGGCCGCCGCCGCGGTGTCTCGGATGCCGCCGGCCGCCTTGAAGCCGACGTCGCGGCCGCTGTCCCGGATCGCCCGCAGCATGGCCTCCGCCGCCTCCAGGGTGGCCGAAACCTCGATCTTGCCGGTGGAGGTCTTCACGAAGTCGGCCCCCGCCTCGATGGCATCGCCCGCAGCAGCGTAGATCTTCGCCGGCTCGCGCAGGTGGCCGGTCTCCAGGATCACCTTCAGCAGAACATGGTCGCCGCAGGCCGCCTTGCAGGCCGCGATCATGTCCCGCGCGACGGCGACGTCGCCGCCCAGCCAGCGGGTGTAGGGCATCACGAGATCGACCTCGTCGCCGCCCTGGTTCACAATGTCCTCGGTCTCCAACACCGCCGCGGCGATGTCGTCGCCGCCGGCCGGAAAGTTGGCGACGGCGGCGACGCGCACGCCGCTGTATTCCAGCAGGCCGCGCGCCAGAGTGATGAAGCGCGGCCAGATGCAGACGGCGGCGACCGGTCCGGACACCGTTCTGGCGCGTTTGCACAGCGCCGCGACGGCAGCATCATCGTCGCCGTCATTGAGGCTGGTGAGGTCGAGCAGGTGGATCGCCCGCTCTGCCGTCGCCGTCATCTCGGCTGCGTCGTCAGTCATCGCCGCTATCCTCCAGGAAAGCCGTCAACAGGCGCATCATATCGCCCGCCGCCGCCGTCGCGTGTTGCATGGTCTGCGCGTGGGACAGCGGCTCCGTCGACATGCCCGCCGCCAGGTTGGTGATCATCGAGAGGGCGGTCACCTTGAGGCCGAGCAGGCGGGCGACGATCACCTCCGGCACCGTCGACATGCCGACGGCGTCGCCGCCGAGCAGGCGGGCCGCTCCGATCTCCGCCGGGGTCTCGAAATGCGGCCCGCAGAACCACACATAGACGCCCTCGGCGAGCGGGATGTCGAGCTGCCGCGACAGGGCAACGAGCTTGTCGCAGGCCGCCGGATCGTAGGCATCGACCAAGTCGACAAAGCGCGCGTTGCCCGCCAGCCCGAAGAGCGGCGAGACGCCGGCGAAGTTGATGTGGTCGCGCAGCAGCATGAGGCGGCCCGGGCCGACGTCGTCGCGCAGGCTGCCCGCCGCGTTGGTGAGGATGAGGCGCCGGCAGCCGAGTTCCTTGAGGGTCGCCAGCGCCAGGTTCATGCCGTCGGCGCGCCCGCTCTCGTAGTAGTGGGCGCGGCCCTGCATCACCGCCACCCGGCGCCCGGCCAGGCGTCCGAGCACCAGGCTGCCGCCATGACCGGCGACGGTGGGCTCGGGAAAGCCCGGCAGGTCGACGTAGCGCAGGGCGACCGGCTGCCTCACCGCCTCGGCGATGGCGCCGAGCCCGGAGCCCAGCACCATGGCCACCTCCGGCGCTTCCGGAATCTCCTTGCGGATGAGTGCCGCCGTGGCCGTGGCCGCCTCGAACATGGTCAGCCCCCTTCTCCACCTAGATGCTGCGGCCCGAAGGAGAGGGGCAGCAGGTCGCCAAGGGCCACGGTGCGGCGCAGGCCCTCCGGCCCGCAGATGTGGACCTTGACCGCATCGGCGGCAAACTCGCGCAGGCGCTGGCGGCAGCCGCCGCAGGGGGTCACCAGATGGTCGCCGGGGCCGGCCACGGCCACCTCGACGAGCCGCGTCTCGCCCCCCAACACCAGGGCGGAAATTGCCGAGGTCTCGGCACAGCAGCCCTGCGGATAGGCGGCGTTCTCCACGTTGCAGCCGGCATAGACGGCGCCACTGGCACCGCGCACCGCGGCGCCCACCGGGAACTTGGAATAGGGGGCGTAGGCCTTGGCCATCGCCGCGATCGCTGCCTGGACCAGGTCAGCGCTCATGCCGCACCTCCTTCAATACGCAACGTCGGGCATCTGGTCAGCGTTCCTTCACATAGGCCTTGCCGATCGCCTTCGGCGCCACCGCCCGGCCGATGAAACCGGCCAGCAGCACCACGGTCAAGACATAGGGCAAGGCCTGGATGAGTTGCACCGGGATCGGCCCGATGACCGGCACCACCACGCCTTGCAGGCGAATCGCCACGGCATCGAGGAAACCAAACATCAGGCAGGCCAGCATGGCCGGCAGCGGCCGCCACTTGCCGAAGATCAGCGCTGCCAGGGCGATGTAGCCCTGGCCGGCGGTCATCTCGCGCACGAAGGCCGCGTTCTGGCCGATCGAGAGATAGGTGCCGGCGAAGCCGCAGAGCAGGCCGGCGCAGAGCACCGCCCGGTAGCGCAGGAAGGCGACCGAGATTCCGGCGGTGTCGACGGCCCCGGGGTTCTCGCCGACGGCCCTGAGGCGCAGTCCGAAGCGGGTGCGGTAGACCACCCACCAGGTCAGCGGCACCGCGGCGAAGGCGAGATAGACCAGCAGGTTGTGGCCGGAGATCAGTTCACTGTAGAGCGCGCCGATCACCGGCACGTCGGCCAGCGCCTCGGCGCCGGGCAAGGTGATCGGCCTGAAGCGCGCATCTTGGCTGACTGAAGGAGTCTGGCCGCCGCGCGCGAACCAGGCGGTGCCAAGCACCACGGTGAGTCCGGAGACCAGGATGTTGATGGCAACGCCGCTGACCACCTGGTCACCACGGTGGGTGATGCAGGCAAAGCCGTGCAGCAGGGCGAGCACCACCGAGACCGCGATGCCGGCGCCGAGCGCCAGCCAGGCGGAGCCGGTGACCGCCGCCGTGGCAGCCGCCGCGAAGGCCGCCGCCAGCATCTTGCCCTCCAGGCTGATGTCGATGATGCCGGAGCGCTCCGAAAACAGCCCGGCCATGGCGGCGAACACCAGCGGCGTGGCGACGCGCAGGGTGGCGTCGAAGATGAGCAGCAGGTTGAGGAGGAAGTCCGCCATCGCCGCCCTAGCCCTCCTGCGCCGCCGGGCGCTGCAGGCCGCCGAAGAGCCGCAGGTAGGTTCGCTCGACCGGTCCCTTCATCATGTAGGCGAGCGCGCCGGAAAACAGGATCACCAGGCCCTGGATGGTCACGACCATCTCGCGGGTCACCTTGGGCTCCTCGAAGGCCAGCTCGGCGCCGCCCTGATAGAGCATGCCGAACAGCAGGCTCGCCAGCACGATGCCGACCGGGTGATTGCGGCCCATCAGCGCCACGGCGATGCCGGTAAAGCCGTAGCCGGCGGTGAAGTTCAGCAGCAGGCGGTGATGCACGCCCATCACCTCGTTGATGCCGACGAAACCCGCCAGCGCGCCGGAGATGCACATTGCCAGCATGATGACCCTGCGCGGATCGATGCCGGCGTAGACTGCCGCGGTCTCGTTGGCGCCGACGGTGCGGACCTCGTAGCCCCAACGGGTGTGCCAGATGAAGGCCCAAACCAGGATGCAGCAGATCGCCGCCCAGACGACGGAGAGATTCAGCGGCGAGGGCGCAATCGGGATGCCGAACCAGCCGAGCAGCTCGTGCATGAAGGGCAGTTGGCCGGCGGCAGCGAACTCGCGGCTCTCCGGCGACATCGAGCCCGGCTGGATCAGCAGGTTCACCATCAGGTAGACCATCAGCGCCGCGGCAATGAAGTTGAACATGATGGTGGTGATGACGATATGGCTGCCGCGGTAGGCCTGCAGGTAGGCCGGGATCGCCGCCCAGGCCGCTCCGAAGGCGGCCGACAGCAGGATCGCCAGCGGCAGGATGACGTAGAATGGCAGGTAGTTGTCGACCAGCAGGATGCCGAGCCCGACGCCGAGGCCGCCGATGTAGGCCTGGCCCTCGCCGCCGATGTTGAAGAGGCCGGCGTGGAAGGCGACCGCCACGGCCAGGCCGGTGAAGACGAAATTGGTGGTGTAGTAGAGCGTGTAGCCGATCGCCAGGTCGTAGCCGAAGGCGCCGTAGAGAATGATCTCCACCGCCTCCAGCGGATCGACGTCGATGGCCCAGAGGATCGCGCCCGAGACCAGGAAGGCCAGTGCGATGTTGATCAGCGGGATCAGGCCGACGTCGATGCCGAGGATCCCGGCCACCTCCGCCCGGTCCTCGGGGTCGGTGAACGAACGGCCGCCGTACAGGCTGGTGGTGTTGGAGAACAGGCGCGACC
>WHTV01000021.1:0-35917 GCA_009377535.1 Kiloniellaceae bacterium | reverse complement strand
GGCATGTCGTTGCGGTCCTTGTCGGCGCCCTCGCGCTCGTCGGCCTCGTCCGCCGGCAGCTCGCCGACGATGCGGCCTTCGAACATCACCAGGATGCGATCGCTGAGCGACATGATCTCGTCGAGCTCGACCGAGACCAGCAGCAGCGCGCTGCCGGCATCGCGCATGGCGATGAGGTTGCGGTGGATGAACTCGATGGCGCCGATGTCGACGCCGCGGGTCGGCTGTCCCACCAGCAACAGGCGCGGCCCGCGCGACAGCTCGCGTGCCAGCACCATCTTCTGCTGGTTGCCGCCGGAGAAGTTGGCCGTCTTCAGGCCCGGCGTCTGCGGGCGCACGTCGAAGTCCCGCATCTTCCTGGCGCAGTCGGCGTGAATCGCCTCGCCCTTCATGATGACCCCTCCGTTGTAGAGCGGGTCGCGGTGATAGCCGAGGATCGCCGATTCCCCGGCAGCGAAGGTCCGCACCAGGCCCGTGCGCAGGCGGTCTTCCGGCACGTGGGCGGCGCGCATCGCGCGCAGCGTTGAGGGGTCGAGCGGGCGCGCCGCCGAAAAGCGTTCGCCCAGCAGATCGAAGCTGCCGGAGGTGATCGGGCGGATGCCGGAGAGCACCTCCAGAAGCTCGCTCTGCCCGTTGCCGGAGACGCCGGCGATGCCGACGATCTCGCCGGCGCGCACCGTGAAGCTGACGTGATTGATGCGTGCCACGCCGGCGCGGTCGACGAAGGTCAGATCGTCCACCGCCAGCACGGTTTCGCCCACCTGCGGGGCCTGCTTGTCGAGGGAGAGCAGCACCTTGCGGCCGACCATCAGCTCGGCCAGCTCCTCTTTGCTGGTCTCTTTCGTCACGCGGTCGGCGACCATCTCGCCACCGCGCATCACCGAGACGTGGTCGGTGATCGCCATGATCTCGCGCAGCTTGTGGGTGATCAGCACGATGGTCACGCCCTGGCGGCGCAGGGAGTCGAGAATGCGGAAGAGCTGGTCGGTCTCCTGCGGCGTCAACACGCCGGTCGGCTCGTCGAGGATGAGGGTATCGGCGCCGCGATAGAGCGCCTTCAGGATCTCCACCCGCTGCTGCTGGCCGACCGGCAGCTCGCCGGCCAAAGCGTTGGGGTCGACGTCGAGATCGTAGTCGCGCTCCAGGCGCTGCAGCTCTGCGCGTGCCTTCTCGACGCTGGAGGTAAGAATGGCGCCGGACTCGGCCCCTAGCATGATGTTCTCCACCACGCTCATGGTATCCACCAGCATGAAGTGCTGATGGACCATGCCGATGCCGGCATCGATCGCGTCGCGCGAGGAACGGATCGCGGTCGGCTTGCCGTCGATGAGGATCTCCCCGCTGTCGGCCTCGTAGAAGCCGTAAAGGATGCTCATCAGCGTCGATTTGCCGGCGCCGTTCTCGCCGACGATGCCGTGGATGGTGCCGGGCCGGATGGAGAGACAGACGTCCCTGTTGGCCTGCACCGTGCCGAAGGCCTTGCTGATGTGGCGCAGCTCGATGGCCGGGGGCGCCGCGGCGTCGGATGACGCAATGGCCTGCCCGGCGGCCGGTCGGCCGGGAGAGGTGCCTGTGGTATCAGCCACGGATAACCCTGCAGCCGCCCGGAGCCCCTACGGGTAAGGGGCTCCGGGCACGCCGCCTAGTAGGTGCAGCTGTTGTCGGCGGTGTAGTCGTGGACCTTCAGCTTGCCGGCCACGATGTCGGCGGAGGCCTGCTCGACCCTCGCCTTCATCTCCTCCGTCACCAGGTCCTTGTTGTGCTCGTCGAGCGCCCAGCCGACGCCTTCTTCGGCAAGACCCAGAACCTGGATGCCGGAGGTCCAGTTGCCGTCGTTGGCGTCCTTGAAGGCCTTGTAGGCGGCCACGTCGACGCGCTTCAGCATGGAGGTCAGCATGGTGCCGGGGTGCAGGTAGTTCTGGTTGGAATCCACCCCGATGGCCAGCTTGCCGCTGTCGTCGGCGGTCTGGTAGACGCCGACGCCCGTGCCGCCGGCCGCCGCATAGATCACGTCGACGCCGCGGTCGAACTGGCTCTTGGCGAGCTCCGAGCCGCGGGTCGGGTCGTTCCAGGCCGCCGGCGTGGTACCGGTCATGTTCTGCACCACCTCGGTATCGCCGTTGATGTGCTTGACGCCCTGCTCGTAGCCGCAGGCGAACTTGCGGATCAGCGGGATGTCCATGCCGCCGACGAAGCCGACCTTGCCGGTGTCCGATTTCATGGCGGCGACCATGCCGACCAGGAAGGAGCCTTCGTGCTCCTTGAATACGATGGAGCGAACGTTGGGCAGGTCGACCACCGCATCGATGATGGCAAAGCGGGTATCGGCATATTCCTTGGCGACCTTTTCCATCGCCGGCGCCTGGGCAAAGCCGACGCCGATCACCGGGTCGGCGCCGCGCTGCGCCATGCGTCGCAGCGCCTGCTCGCGCTGAGTTTCATTAGTGACTTCGAATTCGCGGTATTCGATGCCGGTTTCCTTCTTGAACTGTTCGACCCCGTTGTAGACGCCTTCGTTGAAGGACTTGTCGAACTTGCCGCCCATGTCGAAGACCACCGCCGGGGAGATCTCCGCCGCCGTGGCGAGAGAGGCGGAAACCAGCAGGGCCGCTGCTGCGGCCATGGTGTTGCGTAGCATGAAGGTGCCTCACCTGAGTTCTTGTTGTTTGCTTCATTGCGCAGGACGCGGGGGGTCGCCCGGCCTGGGCCGCAACCGCCGCGCACAAGTTTCTACGCTAGCACGATCGAACGGAAGCGCCAGTTCAAAGTGCCGGCTTTGCAGGCAGGTCGTCCCGCCCCTATGCAGCCGCGGAATGCGGCCGCTCGAAAGGAAGACCGGGCCCCCGGCGGGGGCCCGGTGAGTTCGGCTAGGGATCTAGCACCACTGGCGAGGCCCTGGCTGGCAGGGGCGGATCGCGGACACCGCGTTGGGGACGGTCCGGGTTCCCTTCCGGGCGGGGTGGCCCGGTCATGGTCCGGCCTTAGGGGGCTGCAACCGGAGCCACGAAGTCCTCGCTGTCGCGCCCGCCCGTCAGCGGCATGAAAGCCGTCGGCCGGAATGGCCGGAAGGACCTGCGGGCAGCCGCTACAGCACCCACGCTAACCCCGAATCGTTAGAGCGTGATGTCGGCAAGGTGACAATCCTGTCACTGACGGGCGCAGCGCCTGCAGCGGCGCGGCCAACGTGGTAGCATTGAAAAACTTCGACGGATTGTCACAAATAAGTCAGATCATTCCAATGCAAACGAGCCAATATGCAGCAGCAGACGAGGGGGGAAGTTTCGAGCGACAACAGCGTCCTATCGGGACAGCCCAACTTGAAAGGGAGGCCAAATGATCGAGCAGCGCGCCGTTCTGAAACTGCTGAGTGAAGGCTCTGTCACCGAAACCACGCCCTGGATCCTCGGCGAGCCCACGATCGAGGAGTTGCTGCGCGATCCCCTTGTCCATGCGGTACTGCGCCGCGACGGCCTCAATCCGCAGGACTTGCTGCAGGCCGTCTCCCTGGGACGCGGCCGCCTTGCTCCTGCCGCGCTCATGGAGGTCGCCCGGGCCAGCGACGCCGCCTGAAGAGGAACCCTTGCCTCCGCCCGGGACAGCGGCTATTGGCTGAGGTGCGCGGCACGACCGCGAGCGAAGCAAGAACAGGTGGCCGGGGCGAAACATGCTGCGCATCGCGAGCATCGGCGAATGCATGATCGAATTGTCGGAGACCGCCGCGGCCGGGGAGCCGGGCGGTGACATGCAGCGCACCTTCGGCGGCGATACCCTGAATACCGCGGTCTACCTGATCCGCTGCCTGAAGCAGGCCGAAATGCCGTCCGGGGCCGAGGTGCACTACGTCACCGCCCTGGGTGACGACCCCTTCAGCGCCGAGATGCTGGCCGCCTGGCAGCACGAGGGCATCGCCACCGGGCTGGTGGCCTGCCTGCCCGGCCGGCTGCCGGGCCTCTACATTATCCGCACCGACGCTGCCGGCGAGCGCACCTTCCACTACTGGCGCAGCGCCGCGGCGGCGCGCGAGCTGTTCCGCGCCGAGCAGGCCGAGACCCTGGCCGCCGCGCTCGGCGGCTTCGACCTGGTCTATCTTTCGGCAATCACCCTCGGCATCCTCGACAGCGAAAGCCGCGAGCGGCTCTTCGCCCTGCTGGACGCCCTGCGCCACTGTGGCTGCCGCATCGCCTTCGACAGCAACTACCGCCCGCGGCTCTGGACCAGCCGGGCCGAAGCGCAGGAGGCCGTCGGCCGCGCGCTAGGGCTCGCCGCGCTCGCCCTGCCGACCTTCGACGACGAGGCGGCCCTGTTCGGCGATGCCGATCCTGAGGCCACCGCCGCGCGCCTGCACGCCCTCGGGGTCGAGGAGGTGGTGGTGAAGTGCGGGGCGGAGCCCAGCCTCGTCAGCCGGCTCGGGCAACGGGCCCGGGTTGCCGCCGAGACCGTCGCCCGCGTGGTTGACACCACCGCCGCCGGCGACTCCTTCAACGCCGCCTACCTAGCCGCCCGCCTGAACGGGGCCGACCCGCAGACCGCCGCCGCCGCCGGCCACCGCCTGGCCGCCCGCATCATCGCCACCAAGGGCGCCATCATCCCGGCCTGACGCCGTCGCCTCCAGCGATTGGCGGCGCCGCCGGACGCAGCTAGCCCAGATTTCTCAAACTATGGCGGAGCGTCATCGCGTCAGGAAGCCGGCTGGGCAGGAGGAGCCCGAAAAGCGTAGCGGAGACTACGGTTGAGGGCTTCGACGCACCCAGCCGGCTTCCTGACGCGACCCGAAGGGCGGGGCGCATTTGCCGACAGGCGGCGTCAAGCCGCTCGAGCGTATTGCCGATACGCTCTTCGCGTCTTTCCTGGCCTGTCGGCAAATGCGCCTCCGTGACGCCCACCATAGTTTGAGAAATCTGGGCTAAACTTTCGACAACGGCAGACTGTCGACACCGCAAGCTCGACGACCCGGCAGAGGATCGCCCGCCATGCCCGTTCCCCGTCCGGACCCGGCGCCGCGCAACTACCCGGATTTCGTCACGCTGCTGCGGCGCGCCGAGGGCGGCGCGGCGGCAGCGCCGGCGCAGACCAGCCTGGACGAGACCGAGGCTTGGCTGCTGGCCGGGGCGATAGACAGCGACGACCTGCTGCTCCTCTTCGAATCCTTCATATGGCGCCTGGTGGCAGCGGGCTTGCCGCTCGACCGCGCCAGCCTGCACGTCGGCACGCTGCATCCGCAGCTCTTCGGCTTTGCCTGGAACTGGACCCGCAGCGACGTCTTCTGCGACGAGGTCAAGGTTGACGAAGCCTCGCTGCAGACCGAGGCTTACCGGCGCAATCCGCTTTACCGCGTCATCCAGTACGGCGAGAGCGTGCGCGGCCGGGTGGCTGATACGGAGACAGTGAAGCGATTCCCGCTGCTGGCCGACTTGGCAGCGCAGGGCTTCAGCGAATACCTCTGCCTGCCCCTGCGCGCCGGCGGCACCTACCACAACGCCGCGACCGCCGCGACCAAGCAACCGGGCGGCTTCACCGATGCGCAATTCGCCGGCCTCAGCCGCCTGCTGCGCCTCTTCGCCCTGCACGTGGAACGCCACATCGCGCTGCGCATCGCCGGCAACGTGCTCGACACCTATCTCGGCAGTGCCGCCGGCGGCCGTGTGCTGCGCGGTGCCATCAAGCGCGGCTCCGGCGAAGCGATCCGCGCCATCGTCTGGGCCTCCGACCTCCGCGGTTTCACCGACCTCGCCGACCGCTTGCCGGGCAGCGACATGACTGCCCTGCTGAACGCCTACTTCGAGCGGCTGGTGGGGGCTGTCATCGCGCACGACGGCGAGGTGCTGAAGTTCATCGGCGACGGCCTCCTCGCGGTGTTTCCCTACAGCGCCTTCGCCGACGAGCGGGCGGCCGCCGGGGCCGCCCTGGCGGCGGCGGAACAGGCGGTCGCCGCCTTGGAGGCACTGAACGCTGACCCGCCGCCGGACCTGGCGCGCATCGCCGACTGGCAGCCGCTGCGCACCGGCATCGCGCTGCACGATGGCGAGGTCTTCTTCGGCAATGTCGGCGCACCGGAGCGCCTCGACTTCACCGTGATTGGCCGGGCCGTGAACGCGGCGGCCCGCGTCGAGGCGCTGAGCAAGACCCTCGGCCGCGCCATCCTGCTGACCGAGCCGGTGGCCCGCCGCCTCGACCAGCCGCTCGACGACCTCGGCGAGCACCCGCTGCGCGGCCTCGCACAACCCCTCCGGGTGTTCAGCCCTGGGAAGTGAGGCCCGGCCGTGGCGGAGCCGATAGGCACGCTCCCTCCGGCACCGCGCCCGGTTGGACAGAATCTCGGCATCTTGGCCCGTCTCGCCCCGGCCGCGAGGAAGGTCCGAAGATTTCCCGCTGAAAGGGCTTGAAAGTGCCGCGAGAAGCGCCTAAATCGGGCAGGACTTAGCACTCCTCGAATGAGAGTGCTAACACCGTGATCACAGACGAAACCAAGGGGAAAACCCATGAAATTCAGGCCTTTGCATGACCGCGTCGTGATCCGCCGGATCGAGGATGACGAAAAGACCGCCGGCGGCATCATCATTCCCGACACCGCCAAGGAAAAGCCCAGCCAGGGTGAAGTCCTGGCCGTCGGTCCCGGCGCCCGCGACGACAAAGGCGACCTGATCGCCCCGGACGTGAAGGTTGGCGACCAGGTTCTGTTCGGCAAGTGGTCGGGCACCGAAGTGAAGATCGACGGGCAGGACCTGTTGATCATGAAGGAATCCGACATCATGGGCGTGCTCGAGAGAACCAAGTCCGCCAAGAAAGCGGCCTGATCCTTTCCGGACCCCCCTAGGAGAAAACCAAAATGGCTGCAAAAGACGTCAAATTTTCCACTGACGCACGCGAACGCATGCTGAAGGGCGTCGATATCCTGGCGAACGCCGTCAAGGTGACGCTGGGCCCCAAAGGCCGCAACGTCGTGCTCGACAAGTCCTACGGTGCGCCGCGCGTGACCAAGGACGGCGTGACCGTGGCTCGGGACATCGAACTGAAGGACAAGTTCGAGAATATGGGCGCGCAGATGGTGCGTGAGGTCGCTTCCAGGACCAGCGACATCGCTGGCGACGGCACCTCTACGGCCACCGTGCTGGCCCAGGCCATCGTGCGTGAGGGCATCAAGTCGGTAGCGGCCGGCATGAACCCCATGGACCTTAAGCGCGGCATCGACTTCGCCGTCCAGGCGGTCGTAGAGGACCTCAAGAAGCGCTCGCGCAAGATCAGCTCCAATGCCGAGATCTCCCAGGTCGGTACCATCTCGGCCAACGGCGACAAGGAAATCGGCGACATGCTGGCGGAGGCCATGCAGCGGGTCGGCAATGAGGGCGTGATCACCATCGAGGAAGCCAAGTCTTTCGATACCGAGCTCGAGGTTGTCGAGGGCATGCAGTTCGACCGCGGCTATCTCTCGCCCTACTTCGTCACCGACGCCGACAAGATGCAGGCGGTGCTCGACGACCCCTACATCCTGATCCACGAGAAGAAGCTGTCCGGCCTGCAGACCATGCTGCCGCTGCTGGAAGCCGTCGTGCAGTCCGGCAAGCCGCTGCTGATCATCGCCGAGGACGTCGAGGGCGAGGCCCTGGCAACGCTGGTGGTGAACCGTCTGCGTGGCGGCCTGAAGGTCGCCGCCGTGAAGGCGCCGGGCTTCGGCGACCGCCGCAAGGCCATGCTGCAGGATATCGCGGTCCTGAGCGGCGGCACGGCGATCTCCGAAGACGTCGGCATCAAGCTGGAGAACGTGACCCTCGACATGCTGGGCCGCGCCAAGCGCGTCATCATCACCAAGGATGAGACCACGGTCGTCAGCGGTTCCGGCAAGAAGGCCGACATCCAGGCCCGCTGCAGCCAGATCAAGGCGCAGATCGAGGACACCACCTCGGACTACGACCGCGAGAAGCTGCAGGAGCGTCTGGCCAAGCTGGCCGGCGGCGTGGCGGTCATCCGCGTCGGCGGCGCCACCGAGACTGAAGTGAAGGAGCGCAAGGACCGCGTCGACGACGCCCTCCACGCGACCCGCGCCGCGGTCGAGGAAGGCATCGTGCCGGGCGGCGGCTCCGCCCTGCTGCGGGCCTCGGTCAAACTGGCCAAGCTCGAAGTGGACAACGCCGACCAGATGGTCGGCATCCGCATCGTGCGCAAGGCCCTCGAGTCCCCGCTGCGCCAGATCGCCGAGAACGCCGGCACCGACGGCTCGATCGTGGTCGGCAAGGTCCTCGAAAGCAAGGACCCCCAGTGGGGCTACAACGCCCAGACCGGCAAGTACACCGACCTGGTGAAGGACGGCGTCATCGACCCGACCAAGGTCGTGCGCGCCGCCCTGCAGCATGCTGCCTCGGTGGCCGGCCTGCTGATCACTACCGAAGCGATGATCGCCGACAGGCCCGAGAAGAAACAGCCGGCGATGCCCGGCGGCGGCGGCATGGGCGGCATGGGCGATATGGACTTCTAAACGTCCGAGACGGGGTTACACCCAAGCCAAGTCTTTCAGGGGGCCGGTTTCGACCGGCCCCTTTTTTTTTCTCCCCTTTTCTTCCCCAGATCCAGCCCGCTGGCCACGGGAGGGGAACCATCGGTCACAGCCGGCGTTGATACGACGACCGGGCCAAGCTATCGGCTTGTCGTTCTGCAGAAGCTCCGCGCAGGCCATGACCGCCGAGAAGATCGCGATCCTCGAGGAACACGACACTTGCTGGCGCATCGCCGGCTGCCGCCGCGCGAAAGTGCTAATCGATGGCGCCAACTATTTCCTGGCGCTGCGGCGGGCTCTGCGGTGCGCACAGCGCACGGTCTTCATCGTCGGCTGGGACATCGACAGCCGCACGCCGTTGGTCGGGCCCGACGGCCACAAAGATGACGACGATCTGCCGGCGACCCTTGGCGCCTTCCTCACCGCCCTGGTGAGGCGCCGCCCGGAGCTGAAAATCCACCTCCTGCTGTGGGACTACTCCATGCTCTACGCCCTGGAGCGCGAGCCGCTGCCGGGGGTGAAGATCGCCTGGACGACACCGCCGCAGATCTCCATCTGCCTGGACGACGTGCTGCCGCTCGGCGCCTGCCATCACCAGAAGGTGGTGGTGATCGACGACGCCCTGGCCTTCTCCGGCGGGCTCGATCTCGCCATCCGCCGGTGGGACACGCCCGAGCATGCGTTGGAGAACCCGCAACGCCACGATCCGCGCGACATCAGCTACCGCCCCTTCCATGACGTCCAGATGATGGTCGACGGGCAGGCCGCGCTGACGCTCGCCGAGCTGGTGCGCCTGCGCTGGGAGCGTGCTGCCTGCGAGACGCTCGATCCCCCGCAGGCGCAGGGCGACCCCTGGCCTGAAGGCTTCATGCCCGATTTCACCGACACCCGCATCGGTATCGCCCGGACCTTTCCGGCCTACGACGACCAGGTCGAGGTGCGCGAGGTCGAGCGTCTCTTCCTGCGCGCCATCGCGGCGGCCCAACGCTGTATCTACATCGAAAACCAGTTTCTCACCGCCGACGGCATCTGCGCCGCACTGATCGAGCGCCTGCAGACGCAGCCCGAACTGGAAGTGCTGATCGTGGCGCCCAATGTGCACCACGGCTGGCTGGAGGAGCACAGCATGAGAGCCGGGCGGCGGCGCTTCATGGGGCGCCTCGTGTCCGCTGGCGTCGCCGAGCGCGTGAAGCTGACCTTTCCGGCGGTGCCCGGCGACAGGACCGGCGAGGGGGTCATGGTGCACGCCAAGGTCATGATCGTCGATGACCGGCTGCTGCGCATCGGCTCGGCCAACCTCAACAACCGCTCGATGGGCGCCGACAGCGAATGCGACCTGGCGCTGGAAGCCGCCGACGCACGCGAGGCCGAAACCATCGCCAGCCTGCGCCACCGCCTGCTGGCCGAACACCTCGGACGCGACCCTGCGCAGATCGCCGAGATGGTCGCGCAGGAAGGTTCTCTCCTCGCCGTCGTCGAGCGTTGCGCGGAAGGCGAGCGCTGCCTGAAACCCATCGACGTGCGCAGCTCAGGGACCGACGAACTGAGCCGCACCGTGGGCCAGTTCGCCGATCCGGAACGGCCCATCGAAGCACCGGAATTCTTCGGCGACATGTTCGGCGGCCGGCAGAACAAGCAGCCGGTCTCGCGCTTCGTCAAGCTCACCGCCGTCGCCCTGCTGGTGCTCGCCCTGGTCGTCCTCTGGCGCTGGACGCCGCTTTCCGAACTCACCGACCCGAAAATTCTGAAAGAAATGCTGCAATCGATCGGCAACGGCTTCTGGCTGCCGGTGGTCGTCCTCGCCGCCTACGTCATCGGCGGCCTGGTGGTCTTCCCGGTCACCGTGCTGATCGCCGTCACCGGCATGGTCTTCACGCCGCTGCCGGCCTTCGGCTACGCCCTCGCCGGCTCCCTGCTCAGCGCCACCTTGACCTACGCCATCGGCCGCAAGGCCGGCGCCCAGCCGCTGCGCAACCTGCTCGGCACGCGCGTCAATCGGGTCAGCCGCGCCCTGGCACGCCGCGGCGTGCTTTCGGTGGCGGCCGTGCGCATGCTGCCCGTCGCTCCCTTCAGCTTCGTAAACCTGGCTGCCGGGGCGACCCAGGTCAGGTTTGCCGACTACCTTGCCGGCACCCTCCTCGGCATGGCGCCGGGCATTCTGGTCATCACCCTGCTCGGCAACCAGCTGGGGCGCGTGCTCAGTGATCCGGAGCCGATGGAACTGGCCCTCTTCGGCCTCTTCATCGTTGCCTGGCTGGCCATATCGCTCGGTCTCCAGGCTTTCGCCACGCGGCTGCGCAGCGGCAGCAATGCGTGAGCCGCACCCCCGCCTGCGCGTGCTGACCTGGAACGTCCACGCCTGCGTCGGCGCCGACGGCCGGCACGACGTTGAGCGGGTCGGGGCCGCGGTGCGTGCGCTGGCCCCTGACGTCGCTGCCTTCCAGGAGATCGATTCGCGGCGCGGCGCGCCCGGGGCCGGCAAGGTCTACGATGTGCTGCGCGCCGAGGTCGGCACCCACGGCCACGATGCCTGGGCGATCTCCGGCGCGGACGGCCATTACGGGCAGATCCTGGCCAGCCGCTTCCCCCTGGAAGACAAGAAGGTGCATGACATCTCGGCGCTGGGACGCGAGCCGCGCAAGGCGATCACGGCCAGCATCGTGCTGCCGACTGCGCGTCTGCGAGTGGTCACCACGCACCTGGGGCTCAGCCGGCCCGAACGCCGCCAACAGTTGGACCGCCTCACAAAAATCCTCGCCACCGACGTCTCCACGCCGGTGCTGCTGCTCGGCGACCTCAACGAATGGCTCTGGCCGCACCGCCACCAGCGCGACCTCTTCGCGCTTTTCGGCGCCTGGACCCGCGAGGCCAGCTTCCCGGCCCGTTTCCCGCTCTTCGCCCTGGACCGCATCCTGTGCCGGCCGAGCACCCTGCTCGGCAAGGCCTGGGCGGCCTACGAGGCCCGCGCCGCCTCCGATCATCTGCCGGTGATGGCGGAACTGGCCCTGCCGGCGCCGCCTTCTACGAGGCCTATGGCCGCTGCACCTCGCGGCTGATTCCCAGGATTTGCTGGGATCTCCGAATTATCTCTTTGCGGCCCCTTGACGAGGAGCCAATACATTCATATCTCTGCAAGTATGAATGTAGCAGATCTGCAGACTTCGGCCCGCGAGGCCGCCGAGCTGATGAAGGCGCTGTCGAGCGAGAACCGCCTGCTGCTGCTCTGCCAGCTGGCCGACGGCGAGAAGACGGTGGGCGAGTTGGCCGACGGCCTCAGCCTGCGCCAGGCCGCCGTCTCGCAGCAGCTCGCTTTGCTGCGCAAGGACGGCCTGGTCGGCGCCCGCCGCAACGGCCGCTCGATGCACTACAGCCTGACCGGCGCCGAGGCGCGGGCTGTCATCCTGCTGCTGCACCACCTCTACTGCGCACCCGCCCAACAGAGGGCGCAAGCCGACCCACCAGGAGCCTGAGAGTGATGTTGTCGTCCAACCCCGCGGCCCTCCGCAAGCCGCACAGCCTGCGCAAGATCAATCCTGCCGAGGCCAAGGCGCTGCTCGACGGCGGCGTGGCCGTCGTCATCGACATCCGCGAAAGCGACGAGTTCGCCCGCGAGCACCTGGCCGGCGCGCACCACGTGCCGCTGTCCGGCTTCAGCGCCGCCGACTTCCCCGCCGAAGCCGGCAACATCGCCATCTTCCACTGCGCCAGCGGCGCACGAACGGCCGAAGCCGCGCCCCGCATCCTCGCCACCGCTTTCGCCGAGGTCTATCAGCTGGATCAAGGCCTCGCCGGTTGGAAGAAGGCCGGCCTGCCGACCATCGTGAACCGCAGCATGCCGATCTCCCTCCAGCGCCAGGTGCAGATCACCGCCGGCCTGATGGTGCTGACCGGCGTCATCCTCGGGTTCACCGTGTCGCCCTGGTTCTTCGCGCTCTCCGGCTTCGTCGGCGCCGGGCTCACCTTCGCCGGCGTCTCCGGCACCTGCGCCATGGCGAGCGTGCTGGCCGTGATGCCGTGGAACCGCCGGGCGCTGGCCTAGACTCTCTGGCGGGGACTCGGGAACAGCCGCTAGACTCGCCGGCGTGACCGTCGCCCGCGAAGAAGAGCTCTACGAGCCGGTGAAGGCCTTCCTGGAAGGCCAGGGCTACGCCGTGAAGGCGGAGGTGCGCGGTTGCGACCTCGTCGCGCGCCGCGGCACGGAGCCGCCGGTCATCGTAGAGCTGAAGAAGGCCTTCAATCTCGCTCTGCTGCTGCAGGGCGTCGACCGCCTGGCCATGAGCGAGCAGGTCTATCTTGCCTTCGCCGCGCCCGTCCGGGCGGCGACCTGGCGTCGCGACCGGCGCAGCGTGCTGAAGCTCTGCCGCCGTCTCGGTCTCGGGCTCCTGATGGTCCACCCGGAAATGGCCCTGGTGGAGCCGCTGCTCGACCCCCTGCCCTACCAGCCGCGGCTCAACCGCAAGCGCCAGGCCCTGCTGTTGAAGGAGTTCGCCCAGCGCGTGGGCGATCCCAACACCGGCGGCCAGACGCGCCGGCCCATCGTCACCGCCTACCGCCAGAACGCCCTGCGCTGCGCCGCCTTGCTGCACCGACAGGGCCCGACCAAGGCCGCGCTGATCTCCAGCGGCACCGGCGTGGGCACCGCCGGTGCCCTGCTGCGGAACGACGTCTACGGCTGGTTCCTGCGTGTCGAGCGCGGCATCTACGACCTTTCTGCGAAGGGCCGCGCGGCGCTCGTGCTCTACGCCGACGTGCTGCGGGAACTGGACGGCGCCAGGCCGCAGACCAAGAGCAGGCGCCGCGCCGGATGACGATCCACTTCCGGCCCCTTGGAAACGACGATTTGGCGATGCTGCTGGAGTGGCTGCAGCGGCCGCACGTAAAGGAATGGTGGGACGACGGCGACGACACCCTGGAGAAGGTCGCTGCGCACTACGCCGATGTCACAGACCGGACGCGACGCTTCATCCTTGAGCTGGACGGCGAGGCGGCCGGCTATTTCCAGTACTACCGGATCGATACGACGTGGATCGGCACAGACCAGTTTCTCGCCTGCCCGAACGACCTTTCCAAAGGCCTCGGCACCGGCTGCCTCCTGGCCTTCATCGACATGATCGCGGTGGCCGAGGCGCCGCCGTGCGTCGCCGTGGATCCGCACCCGGCGAACCGGCGGGCCATCCGCTGCTATGAGAAGTGCGGCTTCGTGCACCAGCGGGGCCGGTCGACCGATACGGTCTACTACATGGTCAGGCGGCTGCAGGCCGCCCCCTCTGCGGTGCAGCTTCCGCAGTTAAAACGTGCTATTGAGGGTGTGGCAGCGGCGCAGCAGGCAGGAAGCACGGCGTCTATGAGCGGCACCCCTTCCAAGGGCGACTACCTGGGGCAGTTCGAAGCCAGGGGCTATGCCGTCGTCCGGGGCGTCTTTTCAGCCGGCGAGGTAGCCGAGATGGCCGCGGCCTTCGACCGCATCCGCGACCGCGCGCTGGCCGGCAGGCGCAGCTGGCGCGACCGCAACATCTACTTCTGCCTGGACGAGGAGCTGGGCGCAGGAACGGTGCTGCGCTTCGCGCAGTGGGCGGCCTGGATCGACCCGACGCTGGAGCGCGTGCGGCGCGATCCACGGCTCTTTGCCATCCTGGAGCCGCTGATCGGCCGCGACATCAAGCAGATCATCAACCAGATGCACTGGAAGCCGCCGGGCGCCCGGGCGGAGTTCGGCTTCCACCAGGACTCGCGCTCGCGCCGCCCGCGCGAGGCCTACCGCGACCTTGCCCGCTCCTACGTGCAGACCGGCATCGCCGTCGACCCGCAGCGCGCCGACAACGGCGCCGTGGTGTTCTGCCCCGGCAGCCAGCGCCTGGGCGAGCTGCCCTTCGACCCGGCGCGCCCCTCGATGCACGAGGCGCTCGACAGCCAGGATCTGGTGCGCCTCGGCATCGATCCGGCGAGCGCGGTGACGCTGCAGCTCGACCCCGGAGACGTCGCGCTGTGGCACGCGCACAGCCTGCACGGCTCCGGCCCGAACAACTCGGCGATGGATCGCCGCTTCTACATCAACGGCTACGTGACGGCGGCCAACTGCGACCGCGGCGAGTGGGCCTTCCGCGATGGCGTCCCCTGCCCGCTGGAAGGCGAGCACAGCCTGGTGCACTACGAGGAGCTCTACACCAAGCCCGGCCCGATGTTCGTGGATTGATCCAGGCCCGTCATCTTACTGCGGAAGACGCTCGGCTATCGCGCGGCCAGTGCGGGAGGGGCTTTGGCGGGCCGCCTTCTTGCGGCATAATCTGCCGGAGGCACAGCCGCCCCCCGCCCTCCACGGCCCGAGACCAGGATACCCCCATGAGCTACCAGCCGATCAACCTTGCGCAGAAGTTCGGACTCTTCGTCGAGCAGTGGCAGCCCAAGGTCATCGCTGAGATGAACGACTACCAGTTCAAGATCGTGAAGCTGGAAGGCGACTTCGTCTGGCACGATCACCAGGACACCGACGAGACCTTCATCGTGCTGGACGGCGAGCTGCGCATCGACTTTCGCGACGGCGCGGTCACCTTGGGCGCGGGCGAGATGTTCGTGGTGCCCAAGGGGGTCGAGCACAAGCCCTATGCCGCGAAGGAGACCAAGGTGATGCTCATCGAACCGCGCGGCGTGAAGAACACCGGCCACGAGGGCGGCGAGCGCACGGCCGAGAACGACGTGTGGATTTGAAAGCGGCGCGCTGCGGCTAGGGCTCCTGTCGGCCTCGCCCTTCGAGACGCGGTCCTATCGGACCGCTCCTCAGGGTGAGGCACTTTCTTCCGACCTCATCGTGAGGAGGGCCGAAGGCCCGTCTCGAAGGATGGGCAGACGCGCGCCCCGCTACCGCACCCGTTCCGGAAACAGCTTCGCCAGCCCTTCCCGCGACGCCTCGGCGACGCCGCGTTCGGTGATCAGGCCGGTCACGTAGCGCGCCGGGGTCACGTCGAAAGCGAAGTTGGCTACCGGGCTGCCGTCGGGCGTGATGGTCACCGTCTCGATGGCCCCGGCGGCCGTGCGCCCGGTCATCTGCGAGACCTCCTCGCCGCCGCGCTGCTCGATGGGAATCTCCTTTACGCCGTCCTTGACCGTCCAGTCGATGGTCGGCGAGGGCAGCGCCACGTAGAAGGGCACGTCGTTGGCGTGGGCGGCCAGAGCCTTCAGGTAAGTACCGATCTTGTTGCAGACGTCGCCGGAGGCGGTGGTGCGATCGGTGCCGACGATGCAGAGATCGACCTTGCCGTGCTGCATGAGGTGGCCGCCGACGTTGTCGGCGATCACCGTGTGGGGCACGCCATGGCCTTTCAGCTCCCAGGCGGTCAGCGAGGCGCCCTGGTTGCGCGGCCTTGTCTCGTCGGCCCAGACGTGGATCGGAATGCCCTCTTCGAAAGCCATGTACATCGGCGCCGTCGCGGTGCCCCAGTCCACCGTGGCGAGCCAGCCGGCATTGCAGTGGGTCAGGATGTTCACCGGCTCGCCGGCCGGCTTGCTGGCGGCGATCTCGCGGATGATCTTCAGGCCGTGGCGGCCGATCGACTGGCAGATTTCCACGTCCTCGTCGCAGATCTCCTCCGCCCGGGCATAGGCAGCGGCGACGCGCGCGCCGCGCGGCCGGTTGCGCAGGGCGGCGCGCATCTCGTCGAGCGCCCAGCGCAGGTTCACCGCGGTCGGCCGGGTGGCATAGAGCGTGTCGTAGGCGCGGTCGAGCGCCTCATCGCTGTCGTCGGCGCGCATCGCCAGGCAGATACCGTAGGCGGCGGTGGCCCCGATCAACGGCGCGCCGCGCACCAGCATGGCCTTTATGGCGTGAGCCGCCGCCTCGAGGTTCTTCAGGGTCACGGTCTCGAAGCGATGTGGCATCAGGGTCTGGTCGATGATCTCCACCGACCAGCCGTCGTCGTTCAGCCAGATCGTCCTGTAGGGCTTGCCGTCGACCTTCATGGCGCTCCCCTTGCCTCGAGGCGAATGTCGGCGCCATCCTAGAGTCTCGAGGTCGGAAGGGCCAGACCCCGGACCGCGCTCAGGCGCGCTCGGTCGCGGGCTTGGCCATCTCGTCCAAGTTCTTCTGCAGGCTCAGCTTGTCGAGGGTGGCGAGAGGCAGGTTCATGAAGATACTGACGCGGTTGTGGATCTGGCCATAGACGTCGGCGAAGACCTGACGCTTCTCGATCTCGCTGCCTTCGACGGCCGCCGGATCCCGGAACGGCCAGTGGGCGAGCATCGGCTGGCCCGGCCAGAGCGGGCAGACCTCGCCGGCGGCGTTGTCGCAGACCGTGAAGACGAAATCCATCTTCGGAGCCCCCGGGGCCGCAAAGACGTCCCAGCTCTTGGAGTGCAGAGCGGCCGTCGGATGGTTCAGCCGCTGCAGCAGATCCAGGGCATAGGGATGCACCTGCCCCGTCGGATGGCTGCCGGCGCTGTGGCCCTTGAAGCGCCCCTGGCCGAGCCGCTCGACGATGGCCTCGGCCATGATACTGCGCGCCGAATTGCCGGTGCAGAGGAAGAGGACGTTGTAGACCTTCCGATTGTCGTTTTCGGGCATCGCCGCTTTTCCTTGTCGTTGCCTCCGCCGCGCGCCGGCCGGCGAAAGGTCATACCTCCACCTTGGCCGCCGCCCTGCCTGCCCGTTCCTCCGCCGCGTCGAGCCCGGCACAAACCTCCGGATGGCCGTGGCAGCAGTCGTCGAGCAGGAAGCCGACCAGGGCGCCCATGGCCGCGAAGTCGGCGGCATAGAGAATCTGCCGGCTCTGCCGCCGCGCCGCCAGCAGCCCGGCGCGCTCCAGCTGGGCCAGGTGAAACGACAGGGTCGCCGGCTGCACGCCGAGGCGCGCCGCCACCTCGCCCGCCGGCAGGCCCGCCGGACCTTCGCGCACCAGCAGGCGGAAGACCGCGAGGCGAGTCGGCTGGGCCAGGGCACCGAGGGCCCGGGTGGCTTCGAACTCATCCATAATTTGATAATTGTTGAAATATCAAAATATGGCAAGCGCTTTTCGGAAGCTTTATGAGAGGGTGCCGACGCGAACGCTCGCCCGCCACCGCGGAGGGTGGCCGCAGGTCGAGACGGCAACGCCGCAACGGTGCTGCTGGAGGGGAAAGCGAGGCCGAGATCGATGCCGAATACCAACATGGTCCTGGTGGTGAACGCCGGCTCGTCCAGCATCAAGTTCTCGCTCTACCCGGCCGCGGCGGGCGGCGATGCAAGGGTCGACGAGGCCTTTGGCGGCGGCCTCATCGAGGGGATCGGCATCCAGCCGCAGTTCAAGGCGAGGATCGCCGGCCAGACTGTCGAGGAAAGCTGGCCGCAGGGCCGCAGTCTCGACCATGAGCATTTCTATGGCTTCCTGCTCGACTGGCTGGCCCAAACCCTGCCGCAGGCCGCCATCGCCGCTGCCGGCCACCGCGTGGTGCACGGCGGGACGGCCTTTGCCGCGCCGACGCTGGTGGACGGCGCCGTGCTGGCCGAGCTGGAGCGCCTGGTGCCGCTGGCGCCGCTGCACCAGCCGCACAATCTCGCCGCCATCCGCGCCCTGGGCGCGCGCGCGCCGGGAATTCCCCAGGTCGCCTGTTTCGACACCGCCTTTCACCGCTCGATCCCCGCGCGCGACCAGCTCTACGGCCTGCCGCTGTCCTTCGCCGAGGAAGGGCTGCGCCGCTATGGCTTCCACGGCCTGTCCTACGAGTTCATCGCCGGCGCCTTGCCGACTTACGATGCCGACGCCGCGGCCGGCCGCACCATCGTTGCCCATCTGGGCAACGGCGCCAGCCTCTGCGCCCTGCAGCACGGGCGCAGCCGGGCCTGCACCATGGGCTTCTCGACCCTCGACGGCCTCATCATGGGCACCCGCTGCGGCAACATCGACCCCGGCGCGCTGATCTACCTGCTGCGCGAGAAGGGCATGGACGTCGCCGCGCTGGAAAAGCTGCTCTACAAGGAGTCCGGCCTGCTCGGCCTCTCCGGCCTCAGCGCCGACATGCGCGACCTCCTGGCCAGCGACAAGCCTGAAGCCGGTCAGGCGGTGGAGATGTTCTGCGACCGCGTCGCCCAGCAGGTGGCCGCGCTGGCGGCTCAGCTCGGTGGTCTCGATGCCCTCGTCTTTACCGCCGGCATCGGCGAACGCTCGGCGCCGATCCGCGCCGCCATCTGCCGCCGCCTCGCCTGGCTCGGCGCGGAGCTCGACGATGCCGCCAACGCCGCCGGCGGCCCGCGCATCGGCACCGCCGGCAGCCGTATCGGCCTGTGGATCATCCCGACCGACGAGGAGTCGATGATCGCCCGGCAGACCCGCGCGCTGCTGGCCGGCCGCCGGCAGCCCCGGGCAGCGACCAGGGCATGAAGACGGCGCCGCTAGTCGAGGGGCTTCACGCCCTCGCCCCGCGCTTCGACGCCTTCCTGCTCGACCAGTTCGGCGTGCTGCACGACGGTACCGCCCTCTACCCCGGCGTGGTGGACTGCCTGGAGGCCTTGAAAGAAGCGGGAAAGCGCGTGGTCATCCTCTCCAATTCGGGCACCTTGCGGGCGCCCAACCGGGAGCGCCTGGCCCAGCTGGGCATTCCGCCGGCGCTCTACGCGGACTTCGTGACCTCCGGCGAGGTAGCCCGCGCCTACCTGGAGGCGGCGCCGGCGGAGCTGCGGCCGGCGGCCGCCGGCGCGGCGTCGCTGCGCTGCCTGCCCCTCGGCGGCGCGGCCGAGCGCGCCATCCTCGACGGCCTTGCCATCGCCGAGGTCGCGCGGGTGGCGGAGGCCGACTTCCTGCTGGTGGCGAGTTTCGGCCAGGACCCGCCGCCGCGCGAAGCCTTCACCAAGACCCTCGAGGCGGCCCGGCGGCGCGGCCTGACGCTGGTCTGCGCCAATCCGGACGTGAAGGGCGTCAGCTCGACGGGCTTGATCCACGCGCCGGGCGCCCTGGCCGGCGACTACGAGGCGGCCGGCGGCAAGGTGGTCTACATCGGCAAGCCGCACCCGCTGATCTATCGCCACGTGCTGCAGAGCCTGGCGCCTCTGCCGCCGGGGCGCGTGCTGGCGATCGGCGACTCCCTGGCGCACGACGTCGCCGGCGCCGCCGGTGTCGGGCTCGCCGCCGCACTGGTCATCGAGGGCATCCACCACGAGGAGCTGGGCACCTGCGCTGACGGGGAGGCCTTCGCAAGCCGTCTCGCCGCCCTGGAGCGCCACCACCTTGCCCGGCCCGACTACCTGCTGCAGCGTCTCGCCTGGTAGGCAGGCCGCACAAGAATGGCGCGGCCACCGGGACGGCGGCCGCGCCTACCGCGAATGCCGGGCGGTTGTCCTAGCGACTCTTGAAGCGGCTGCGCATCGCAAGATCCGCCCGCGCCGAGAGATCGGCCCGGGCCGAGAGGTCGGCCCGCGAGCTCATGTCCGCCCGCGCCGCCATGTCGGCGCGGGTCGCGAACTGGCCGCCGGTCATGTTGCTGGCGTTGCCGATCGCCGCGTCGAGCAGGATCGTCTCGAGCCAGCCGCTGGTAATCTCGATGCGCACGGAGAAGTCGACCTTGTCGTAGGACCACATCCGCACGCCCTTGAGGAAGGTCTCGTCCTTCATCTCGACGCCGACGTCCGCGATGCTCGACGGCTCGGTGATCTCGATGCCGTCACCGTGCACGAGAAAGACATAGGGCGCATCCAGCTTGTAGTAACTTCCCTCGTAGGAGAAGCCGTAGATGCGCGCCAGCTTCGGATCCAGTTCGGGGTCCAGCTTGTCTGTCAGCGGATTTCTGTTCTGCGGATTGCTCGCACCGGTCAGCGCCGTCAATCCCGCTGCGTCAAGCTGGAGTCCCTGGAAGATCCTTCCGAAGAGCCTCACTTGCGATGCTGCCAGGAGAGTTTCGTCGAAAATCGACACTTCCCCCTTGGTCCCTGTCTCATTGTTTGCCATCTTCCCCTCCTCTGTTCGAGGCTTAAGAGTCGCGGTATCACCATGCCCCGAGCCAGACGGTTCCACTCTTCCCGGCGCGACGGATCATATCACCGCGATATGAAGTAACAAAATGACGTAACTCACATCTCCAGTCGAAAACTATGGCTGAACATCCCGTACACACGCGCGTAGGCCTCGGGCACGTCAAGCGTCGCTCGCATCGTTGAATCGGGTCGCACTTCGGTGGCGCGACGCCGCATCCATCGCCAGCGCACGAGGTAAGGTGCAGAGCGCGACGGCGGCATCGCGACCTGCTGCGTTTCGCGGACATCGATGCCGCGTTCGAGAAAGTTTTCTGCGAAGGCCGGCAGGTTGTGGGCCTGGCCGATCTCCGCCATCACGTCCAGGAAGGTCTCGGCGACGCGCGCAAAGCTCAGGTGCCCCGGACTCAAGCGCTGCCAGGTCAAGGCCAGCGCGAAGCCGACAACGTCACGCGCCTCGATCAGCGCGTCGATGAAGGCACCGCGATGCTGAGACATCTCTCCTTCGTAGACGCTTTGGAATCGGCCGAGGCTCGCCGCGACACTGTCGCGGTCCCAGCCGCGCGGATCGAGGTCGTGAGGGATCAAGCCGCGATGCGCCAGCCCGTCCTGATAAATCTCCACCAGGATATCGAAGATCGCACCGGTCAGGGGCTGGCCGAGGTCATGGCCTTTGCGACCCTGGCCGGTCGGATCGATCCACTCGCCTTCCGGTGTCAGGCGAAGGGACGCGAGGTCCTGCATCTTCGCGTCGTTGCTGGCGATGCGGATCTGCTCGTTGTGTGACAGCTCGCCGATGCGGTTGAGGAAATTCTGCACGTAGAGATTGCCGCCCGTAGCGTCGATCAACTCATCGAGAGTCGATTCGAAATGCAACATCGCAATCAGCGCGACGAGATCCGACATCGATTCGTGGAACGCAAGGAACTGCGGCGTCAGGCCGTCGATGGTCGGGATGCCCAGTTCCGAGAACAGCAGGGTATGTCCCACCTCGTGCGCCAGGACATCGAAGTTCAGGGCGAAGCGTTGATAGGCGCCGGCTTTGTTGAGCCGTCCCCCGGCCTCGATGAAGCCGATGCCGGCATGGGCGTTGTCCCAGCCGACCTCCGGCACCAGTTCGACGACAAAGCCGTCGTGCGGCTGATACCAGGCCACGGGGCGACCGAGATAGGCCTCCCAGACATCCAGCGTGAAGCGCACGGAGCCGTACATGTGGGCGGCAAGGAACTGGCGGCTGTTCTCCGGGATCCGATCGAAGTGCCCATCCGGACCGGGGGTCGCAGGTGGAAATGTCGGGCCGCGGTAAGGCGGCATGTAGGGGAAGTCATAGGGCGCCGGTTTGTCGACGGCGTCGACCACGCGCATGGCACCGTCGAAGGGGCCTGGACCGATCGTCCCGGGCGGCGGCGAGACGCGCACCGTCTCCGGCCGGGCGAAACCCTCCAGTTCCGGCATCTGCGGATACAGCCGGAAGCGCGTGCCGCCGATGACGCCGTCGACGTCGTCCAGCCTATCCCACAGCAGCGTCATGCTCGTTCCCCAGGTCCCCAGTCCAGCACTCGACGCCAGATTCAAAAACGACGATCACGCGGCAAAGCGACGGCCTATGCGCCTTTCGGCGTGGAAGGGTCGTCGCAGACGGCGCGGTAGCGCTGCTCCCGCGCCAAGGCCGCGAGTAGTGCCTCCACCCCCTCGAAACCCAGTCCCGCCGCATAAGCCGGCAGGTCGGTCGGCACGCCGCGATCCAGGCAGCCTTCAAAATACCAGTCCAGCAGCATCGCGGGCGAGGGCGCAGAAGGGGCAGTGGCCACCATTTCCACCCCGGCGAGGCGCTGAGCCTTGTCGCGCGCCCGCGCCGCCAAGGGCCCGTAGCGACCTTCCCGGCGCAGCACATCGAGCAGCGCGGAATCGAGCGCCGGCCCGGCCCCCACGGCGCAAGTCTCCAGCGCCGCCTCGAAATCCAGCAAACGGTCGAGCCCGGCGCGGTCGAGGTCGCAGGCCTCGGCCCAGGCCTCCAGTGCCTCGCGGGACCACAGACCGTGGCGATGACGCAGGCGGTCGAGCGCGGCGCGCCGTGCGCCTGCGTCGGCAGGCGGCGGCGGCTCGACGACGTCGAGCCGCAGGCGCAGTACCGCGATGTCGCGAAGGCTGGCATAGAGGTCGGGATCGAGGCGCAGTTCCTCCAGCACGCTGCGCTCGGCAGCGCTCCTCGCCGGCGGGCCGGCCTCCGTCTGCTCGATGAACTGGGCCCAGAGCGTCGTACGCTCGAAGATGAAACCGTCCGAATCTGTCGGCAGCGCCGTGCCGCCCGCCGCCAGCGTCTCCAGCAGGGCGGCAGCATCCGCTTTCTTCTGCGAGGTCCGGCCTTGGGCGAGCCAGGCTTGCAGGGCTTGCGCGGCTTGCGATGGCACGCCGAGCTCGACGAGGACCTCCGACAGCGCCTCGAAGCTGCGCGCCCGGTAGAAGCGTCGCTTGAAGGCCGCAACCAGCGCATCGCGCAACGCTGCGTCGATGACCCCCGCCTCCGCCGCCTGCGCCAGGGTTTCGCGCAGATCCACCATGGCGACCGAAAGCGGCGGATAGGACAGCTCGGCCGGCCCGTGGATTACAGCGACCTCGTCGTCGTCCTCGAAGGGCTCGTCGCCATAGGGTGCGTAACTGCCGGCCCTGTAAGCGTCGTATATCTTGCCGATGCCGACCATGCCGTAGCGCGCCAGCTCGGCAGCGCGCAACGCGCCCATGCTGGCCGCGCCGTAAACCGGGATCCCCTGGTCCAGCGCCCAGAGGATCTCCTTGTGCCAGACCGAGGGGACCTCCTGGAAGTAGCCGTCGACCACCGCGATCGCCTGCGGGCGGCGCTGCTGCACCAGACGATAGACGTCGCCCTGGCGGACGGGCGGACGGTAGTCGGCTTCGAGGATCGCCGCCGCTTCCGCACGCGGCAGGCTCGGGCCGAGGAACACGGCAATGCTCATCGCGCTCCCCACTCCCCTTCCCCCAGGCCCCGGGCGCAGGCGCGCGGGCCGGGACGATAGTCGCTGCCGGCGCCTTGGTAGGCGCCCTCGAGGCCGGCAGCCACCACCCGCACCACCGGCAGGCCGACGTCCGACTTGCTCAGGTCGACGGCCACCACCTGGCCGATACCCTCGGCGGCAAGCCGCGCCAGTACGCGCTGCAAGTCGCCCGGGATGGTGGCACCGCCAAGGCTCGGCACAGCCGCGAAGCTGCGCCGCGGCGGTTCGGCGAGCCATAGCTGCGCCGTGCGGTTGCGCGCCAGCTTGGCGGCTGAATTGTAGGACTCCGGCACGTAGTCGTCGCGCGATCCGGCGATGCGGGTGGTGCGCGACTGCGCCGCCTCGGTAAGGGAGCGCAGCAGCGCGACCTCGCGGTCGGGATGGCAGCCCGCCCCCAGTTCCGCTTCGACTGCGACGTCGCTGCGCTCCGCCACGGCGCAGCAGAACACCGGCACGCCGAGATCGGAGGTGACGTCCCACAGTCCGACGTCCAGGCCCGCCGCCGCGTAGTGCGCCAGAAGGTCCCGGCACAAGGCCGAATCGACCGTCGCCGGGTCCAGCTTGGTCGCCGCCCGCGCCGCCTCGCCGCCGAGGCGCCAGAGGCTCAGGGCGTCGCGCTCGATCACTTCGCAGAGCGCGTGCAAGGCCGCCTCCTCGAAGGTGTTGCCGGAAGCGAGGCCATTGGTATTGGCGGCGAAAGCAAAGCTGCCCTGCGGCTGCGGCAGGGTGTAGTTGGTGGAGACCAGCTCCAGCGGCACCCAGAGCGGCTCGCCGCCTGCCAAGGCCGCGCCCTCGATCCAGAGAATTTGCCGCCCCGGGTCGAATTCGCCGAGTCGAGAACGCGGCAGCCCGTCGATGTCGACGACCCGGTGATCGCGGCTGAGCTCGGCGAAAGAGGCCATTTTCAACGGCTGGGTAATGGTCTCGCCGTGAAAGGTCTCCGCCGCTTCCATGAATGCGGAGACCTTGGCCTCCAGCGGCGTCAGACCCTTGCCCTGGGACACCGCGACGGAGCGCGACAGCGGCCGGCAGGCCATATAGACGGGAATGCCGATGCAGTCGAGCCCGGTGACGTTGGCAAGGCGGGTGATGCCCATGCGCTCGGCCAAGGGCAGAAAGGCCCGCAAGGTCTCTTCCGGCGTGCGGCTGCGGTGCGTGCCGCCGCGATAGGCCTTGGCACCGGGCACGACTGCAGGGATTCTGTTGGCGGCGGGATCCATGGGACAGCCGACTTACACTTCGCGGCGGCGCGCCGTGGCCAGCAGGGCGGTGGCCGCCGCATAATCCGCCGTACCTGCCATGGGCTCCAGCCCCAGCAAACGCGGCTCCAGCGTGTTGCGGGCGTCGTCGATCTGTCCCTGGCTGCGCAGCAGTCCTGCCAGGCTGGTAGCCGCCCGCAGTGCCAGAGTCCGCGCGCCCTGCTCGCTCGCCAGGTCCAGGGCGCCGCGGTAGGCGGCCAGCGCCGGCTCGGGATCGTTCGGCATGCGCAGCTGCAGCAGATAGCCGACCCTCCGGCGCAGTTCCGGCAGCCAGATGCGCAGCCCCATGGCCTCGAACTCGGCCTGGGCCGCAGTGGTTTCCTCCAGAGCCTCGTCGATGCGGCCGTTCAGCGCAAGCACCTCGGCGAACATGTCGTAGTAGATCGGAAAGTCCTCCTGAGTTCCGATAGCCTTCTGGCGCTCCAGGCCTTCGCGGATCTCGGTCAAGCCTTTGGAGGGATTGCCCAGGCGGGCATGCGCCCAGCCGGCAAAGACCAGCGCCTTGGCGCGATGATCGGTGAATCCCTGTTCGTCGGCAAAGGCGATTATCTCCTCGGCGAGGCGCAGCACCTCTGCCGCGTCGCGGCGGTAGAGGCGGTGCATGATGGCGATGTCCTTGTGGTGCATCCAGGTGCCGCCATGGGACAGGGTTTCCATCCAGGACTGCGCCAGGCGTTCGCACTCCATAGCCTCGTCGGGTCTGCCGAGCAGCCAGTAGACCAGCGAGCGCTCGCCGTGGCCGCAGACCTTCGCGTCGTGATTGCCGTAGAGCGTCGCGTGAAGACGATAGTCGCCCCTGTCGTAGAGCTGCAGGCCACTGTCGATGTGACCGAGGCATCCTTGGAAATCGCCGCGGTTGAAGTGCGAGGCCCACTGGCAGTGATGCGCTTGCAGCATCAGCCCTTGATTCTTGTGGGTCTCAGCCCGGCCAAGCAGCTCGTCGGCGCGCTGGTTCATTTCGTTGAAGTCGCGCGAACGGCGCCACCAACCCCAGTACACCGGGAAGTGATCCTCGGATTCCGGCAGGCTGCGGCATAAGGCGTAGCCCTTTAAGTAGATCTCCTCGACCTCGCTGGAGCCTGGGCCGTGCAGGGCGATCAGCGCCGGTCCGAGACGGATCAGCAGCTGCAGGCGCAGCGCCTGGACCGCGGATGTTTCCGGCAGGCGATCGAGTGCCTCGATGCCGCGGCGCAGGTGGTGAACCGCCTCGACGATAGCCGACTGGGCCAGGCTGATGCGGCCGGCCTGTAGCCAGAGCCGCGCCGCCTCGTCGTAATTGGCCGCGGCCGAGAGGTGGTTCGCCAGCAGATCGGGGCGCTCTTCCTCGAGCTTGGGAAAGAGATGCTGCAGGGCCTGCGCCGTCGCAGCGTGCAGGCGTTGGCGTTCCTCCCGCAACAGCGAATCGTAGGCCGCCTCCTGCACCAGTCCGTGCCTGAAGGCGAAGCTCTCCTTACCGCGCTGGTCGATCTCCCGATAGAACAGCCCGGCTTCGGACAAGGTGGTGAGGGCCGAATCGAGATAGGCCGAATCAAAATCGCCGACTCGGGAGATCAGCTCGCGGGAAAACGAGCGGCCCAGCACGGCGCCGACCCGCGCCACCGTCTTCGCCTGGCCGACGCGATCGAGCCGCTCCATCAAGGAGTCTTGCAGTGAAATCGGAATTGCCGAGCGCCCATTGCGCGCCGGACGTCGCTCCTTGGTGGAGCGATCGAAATCGAGTTCGACCACAGACTTCGTCAGCTCTTCCACGAAGAGCGGAATGCCGTCTGTCTTCTCGACGATCTCATTGATCATCGCCTTGGTCAGCACGGTGTCCTGGGCGAGGCTGGCAATCAGAGCCTGGGCGTCCTTCACCGGCAGGCGCCCCAGCTCGAGCTGGGTGACGTGGGGCAGTTGATCCCAGGGCGTGTGGACGCCTTCGCGCGTGGTGCCGATGACGTAGATGCGCTCGTCGGGGATGGCATGCATGATGCGGTCGAGCAGTTCGATGAAGGTCGGATCGAGCCATTGGAAATCGTCCACCACCACGATGATCGGCCGCTCGCGGCTGCGCAGAACGAAATAGTCGACGATGGTCTGCAGGGTACGTTCGCGAATCTGCTTGGCGGCCGTCAGCGACTGCGGCTGGTCGATGGAGACCGGCGACAGCAGGTGGGCGAAGGTGTCGAGCCGCGCCTCGCGCTCCGGTCCCTCGCCGATCACCACCTTGTCCAGCTTGTGACGGATCGTCGCCGTGTTGTCGCCGCGGTCGATGCTGGCGATCAGGCGAAAACGCTGGATCAGCGGATGGAGCGGGCTGTCCTGGTTGTAGGGGCTGCCCTGATAGAACTGCACCATGGCCTCCTCGTCCACCTCGCGCAGGAACTGGTGCACGAAGCGCGACTTGCCGATGCCGGGCTCACCGCGGATCATCAGCGCGCGGCCGTTGCCGTCCTTCACCTGGCGCCATTGGCTCCGGGCCAGATCGAGCTGGTCGCTGCGGTCGGCGAAAGAGGTCTGCGACCAGCGGCCGTAGGTCGCCGCCTCGCTGGCGCCGCTGCGTTCGCCCATCAGCCGCCAGATGCGCACCGGATCGGAGATGCCATGGAACTCGCGCCGGCCGAGATCCTCAAAAGCGAAGGTGTCCTGGGTCAGCCGGTAGGTGACGTCGGCCACCACGATGTCATTGGGCCCGGCGACGCCCTGCACCCGCGCGGCCAGATTTGGGGCGACCCCGATGGCCGGCTGCTCCACCGCCGCGCCGGCGCCGATCAGGTCGCCGACGATGACCACGCCGGAAGCGATGCCGATGCGCACCGCCAGCTTGGTGTCCTGCGGCAGTTGCAGCCGATCGATTCCCTCGGTAATGGCCAGGGCCGCCTGCAGCGCATGGGACGGGGCATCCTCGTGGGCCATGGGATAGCCGAAATAGGCCAGAATGCCGTCACCGACGAAGCGGGCGATGTAGCCTTCGTTGGAGCCGATGATCGTCGCGCAGAAGTCCTGGTAGCGGCGCACCACGTCGAGCAGGTCTTCCGCCTCAAGGCGCTCCGACAGTATCGTCGAGCCGACGATGTCGCAGAACATGACGGTCAGGTGACGCCGCTCGGCGGGCGTGCGCTCGCCGCCGGCACCGGGCGTCAGGGCCACTGCCGGCGCCGCGCCCGCACTGGCCAGGGACTGGGCCGCCCGCAGCAGGCGCCGGCGCTGGCCCAGGGTGAGGCCGAGCTTGTGCAGATCCTCCTCGGACAGCTCGCAGACGATGTCGAGGTCGATATCGTGCTGCTCGAAGAGGTCGGCGAGTCCCCCCAGGCCGATCGCCATCAGCCAGCGTCGAACGGCTGTCACCGCAGTGGCCTCCGTTCGAACGGATTGCCGCGTATCGCCACATCCCGGAGTTGTCCCGCCGGGTGTGGAGAATGGCCTCGGTTTCCTGGTGCGCTGCGGCATTGTTGTCGCACCGGCGCCCCCGCTTGCAAAAAAGTGGTGGTGCTATTGTAGAACTGTCCCAAAATCGCGTCTCCCTTTGAGTGCCATACTAACCTCAAAGAAGACATCGCCAATGTGAGTTCTACTACACAATTGAGTGAACTGTGGGTGTTTTTGCCCGCTTTCTGAGCAGACATGAGCGTTATTGCCCGAATGGTCGTCGCCGGCCGGCTCCGACGATCACCGGCACGGTGCCGCTAGGCCCGCTCCGCCCCTTGCTGGCGCCGGTAGCGCGGCACCGAGCCGCCGATTTGCTCGGTGATCTCGTTTGCTGCCTGCACCACGCGGGCGCCGAGTTCTCCGAGGCGGGTTTCGGTGACCCGCACCGAGGGGCCGGACAGCGACACCCCCGCGATCACCTCGCCATGCTCGTTGTGGATGGTCGCCGCCACGCAGCGCATGCCCACGGTGTGCTCCTCGTCGTCGACCGCCCAGCCGCGCTCGCGCACCCGCGCCAGCTCCCGCCGCAGCGTCGTCGGATCGACAATGGTCTTTTCAGTGAACCGCGGCATGCCCTTCTTGTGCAGGTAGTCGATCAGGGTCGCCTCGTCGCGCTCCGCCAGCATGGCCTTGCCGACGGCCGAGGCGTGCATCGGCGCGCGACGGCCGGGGCGAAAGAAGGCGCGCATCGGGGCATGGCTTTCGAACTGGGTGACATAGACCAGCTCGTCCTTGTCCTCGACGGCCAGGTTGACGGTCTCGCCAACGTCTTCCATCAGGCGGCGCATCACCGGCCGGCCGAGGCTGACGATCCGGCGGTTGCGCAAAAAGGCGTTGCCCACGTTAAAGGCGGCGACGCCGATCACCCAGACGCCGTAGTCCTCGTCAAAGCCGGCGAAGCGGCGCTGCTGCAGCGTGGTCAGCAGGCGATGAGTGGTGGAGGGCGCCAAGCCGACCGACTGCGCCAGGTCCGTGAGAGTCATGCCGTCGGCATCGGCCAGGCGCTCGAGGATCGACAGCGCACGGTCGAGCGACTGCACCTGGCCGCCCTGGGCCGCGCTCCTGTGCGGCGCGCTCTTGCCCGCCTCCCGCGTCTTGGCGGTTGTTCTGGCCATGCTGCAAAACTCCCCCACTCACAGCCGCTGCCCGGCCCTCCTGCCCGGCCCGCTTGCGGGCGGGAGCAGCATAGAGGGCAAGGTCTCAAGCTGTCAGCATGCCACTTCCCCTGGCCGTGCACTATCGCTTTTGAGATGCCATTCCATTTTTGTGCAGGCGAAAGCCCTGCAAAACGGCGGGTTACAAGCCACATTATTTCGAACTTCCACGATACGGAATAACATTCCGAAAATATTGACTCGCCAGAGGCCGGGTGGCACTCTGCTTCGCCGGACCAAAGAAGCAATGACCAGGCTGAACGCCTGGGGTGGAGGAGCGAAGATGACCCTGATGACTGCAGCTGAAGCCGCCGTGCGCGTCTTGGAGAAGGAAGGCGTCAGCGTTGCCTTCGGGGTGCCCGGGGCGGCCATCAATCCGCTCTATGCCGCCATGAAGAAGCGCCAATCGATCGACCACGTGCTGGCGCGCCATGTCGAGGGTGCCTCCCATATGGCCGAGGGCTATACCCGCGCCGTGCCGGGCAACATCGGCGTGTGCATCGGCACCTCCGGGCCAGCCGGCACCGACATGATTACCGGGCTCTATTCCGCCTCGGCCGATTCCATCCCGATCCTCTGCATCACCGGCCAGGCGCCGCGCGCCAGGCTGAACAAGGAGGACTTCCAGGCCGTCGACATCCAGTCCATCGCCAAGCCGGTCACCAAGTGGGCGGTCACCGTGCAGGAGCCGGCCCTGGTGCCCCGCGCCTTCCAGCAGGCGTTCCACCTGATGCGCTCCGGCCGGCCCGGGCCGGTGCTGATCGACCTGCCGCTGGACGTGCAGCTGGCCGAGATCGAGTTCGACGACGAGACCTACGAGCCCCTGGCCGTCTACAAGCCGACGGCCAGCCGCCGGCAGGTCGAGAAGGCGATGGAGATGCTGAACACGGCCGAGCGGCCGGTGATCGTCGCCGGCGGCGGCATCATCAATGCCGACGCCTCGGACCTGCTGGTCGACTTCGCCGAGACCACCGGCATCCCCGTCATCCCGACCCTCATGGCCTGGGGATCCATCCCCGACGACCATCCGCTGATGGCCGGCATGGTGGGGCTGCAGACCAGCCACCGCTACGGCAACGCCAGCTTCCTGCGCTCCGACTTCGTGCTGGGCATCGGCAACCGCTGGGCCAACCGTCACACCGGCTCCATAGAGGTCTACACCAAGGGCCGCAAGTTCGTGCACGTCGACATCGAGCCGACCCAGATAGGCCGCGTCTTCATGCCGGACTACGGCATCGTCTCCGATGCCAAGGCGGCGCTCGAGCTCTTCGTCGAGGTGGCGCGGGAATGGCAGGCGGCCGGCAGGCTGAAGGACCGCGGACCTTGGGCGCGCGAGTGCGATCACCGCAAGCAGAACATGCTGCGCAAGAGCCACTTCGACGAGGTGCCGCTGAAGCCGCAGCGCGTCTACGAGGAGATGAACGAGGCCTTCGGCCGCGACACCTGCTACGTCACCACCATCGGTCTGTCGCAGATCGCCGCAGCGCAGTTTCTCCACGTCTACAACCCGCGCAACTGGATCAACTGCGGCCAGGCCGGCCCGCTCGGCTGGACGATGCCGGCGGCGCTGGGCGTGCGGAAGGCCTGCCCGGAACGCGAGATCGTCGCCATCTCCGGCGACTACGACTTCCAGTTCATGATCGAGGAACTGGCCGTGGGCGCGCAGTTCAAGCTGCCCTACATCCACGTGGTAGTGAACAACGCCTACCTCGGCCTGATCCGCCAGGCCCAGCGCGGCTTCGACATGGACTACAACGTGCAGCTCTCCTTCGAGAACATCAACGCGCCCGATCTTGGCCAGTACGGCGTCGACCACGTTGCCGTGGCCGAGGGCCTCGGTTGCAAGGCGATCCGCGTGAAGAGCCCCAACGAATTCCGCGAAGCCTTCGACAAGGCGCACCAGCTGATGGCCGAGCACCAGGTGCCGGTGGTGGTGGAGTTCATGCTGGAGCGCGTGACCAACGTCTCCATGGGCACCGAGCTCAACGCGGTGAACGAGTTCGAGGAGATCCTCTGCCTCGACCCCTCGCTCGGCCCCGACGGGCTGCCGCAGCGCGAGGAAGCGGAACTGGCGCCGGCGGAGTAGCCCGCGGCGCTGACACCGTCTTTCCACCCGCCATGCCATTGACTCGGGGCCGGCCCGGCCCTGTAAGCTGTCGCAAGAAATCGAGGAGGACCCTGTAATGCCCAAGTTTGCCGCCAATCTGTCCATGCTCTACGGCGAGCACGACTTCCTCGACCGCTTCGCCGCGGCCGCGAAGGACGGCTTCCAGGGCGTCGAATACCTGTTTCCCTACGCTTTCGAGAAGGCGGCCCTGGTCGATGCGCTGAAGGCCAACCGGCTGACCCAGGTGCTGCACAACATGCCGGGCGGTGATTGGGAGGCCGGCGAGCGCGGCCTCGCCTGCCTGCCAGACCGCGTCGGCGAGTTCCAGGACGGCGTCGGCAAGGCGATCGACTACGCCAAGGCGCTCGGCTGCCCTCAGCTGCACGCCATGGCCGGCATCCGCCCGGAGGGCGTCGATCCGGACGAGGTGGCGGAGACCTATGTCGAGAACCTGCGCTTTGCCGCCGGCAAGACGAAGGAAGCCGGCATCAAGCTGCTGATCGAAGCGATCAACACCATCGACATCCCCGGCTTCTACCTCTCCACCTCGGCCCAGGCGCTGGCGGTCATCGAGACCGTCGGCTCCGACAACCTCTACTTCCAGTACGACATCTACCACATGCAGGTCATGGAAGGCGACCTGGTGCGCACTATTGAGAAGAACCTGGCGAAGATCGCGCACATGCAGCTGGCCGATAATCCCGGCCGCCACGAACCGGGCAGCGGCGAGATCAACTATCCCTTCGTCTTCGACGCCATCGACGGCATGGGTTACAAGGGCTGGATCGGCTGCGAATACAAGCCCAAGGCGGGCACCTCCGAGGGCCTCGGCTGGCTGCGCCCCCATCTGACCGCCAGCGCCGCGGCAGAATAAGCCGCGCGCAGCAAAGAACCGCGAAAGGAACGGAAAGTCATGGCAAAGATCGGATTCATCGGACTCGGCATCATGGGAGCCCCCATGGCCGGCCATCTGCTCGACGGCGGCCACGAGGTGCACAGCAGCATCCACAAGACCCCCGCGTCCGGCGAGCTGACCAAGAAGGGTCTGAAGCTCGCCAAGAGCCCCAAAGAGGTCGCCGCCGCCAGCGACATCATCATCATCATGGTGCCCGACACGCCGCAGGTCGAGGCGGTGCTGTTCGGCGAGAACGGCGTTGCCGGGGGCCTCTCGAAGGGCAAGCTGGTGATCGACATGAGCTCGATCTCGCCCATCGAGACCAAGGTCTTCGCCGAGAAGATCAACGAACTCGGCTGCGACTACCTCGACGCGCCGGTCTCCGGCGGCGAAGTCGGCGCCAAGGCGGCCTCGCTCACCATCATGGTCGGCGGCAGCGACGCCGCCTTCGAGAAGGCCAAGCCGATCTTCGCCCTGATGGGCAAGAACATCACCCTGGTCGGCCCGAACGGCGTCGGCCAGACCACCAAGGTGGCCAACCAGATCATCGTCGCGCTGACCATCGAGGCGGTCGGCGAAGCGCTGGTCTTCGCCTCCAAGGCCGGCGCCGATCCGGCCAAGGTGCGCCAGGCGCTCATGGGCGGCCTCGCCTCCTCGCGCATCCTCGAGGTGCACGGTGAGCGCATGATCAAGCGCACCTTCAACCCCGGCTTCCGCATCGAGCTGCACCAGAAGGACCTCAACCTCGCCCTGCAGGGCGCCAAGGCGCTGGGCGTCAGCCTGCCCAACACGGCGACCGCGCAGGAGCTGTTCAACGCCTGCGCCGCCAACGGCGGATCCGGCTGGGACCACTCCGCCATGGTGAAGGCGCTCGAGTTGATGGCCGCCCATCCGGTGGCCGAGGACGAAGCCGCCTCCGCCGCCGCGGAGTAGCCGCCCCCAAAGCGAAACCCTATCCCTGTGAGCCTGCCTTCGGCCCGCCGGTCTCCACCGGCGGGCCTCTTTCTTTGCCGGCCCATCACGCAAAAGGCGCGGAAGGCTGAACCAGCGCTTCAGCGCCGGCTTGGCGCTGCAATAACCTTTCTTGTGTATAGCGGCAGCGAGCGTTATCCGGCGTCGATGTCGTCAAGGCTATCGGTCTCAGAGACTTGACACAGGAACTTGCCGCGCGAAGCTAGCGGACGTTGTTGAATTGCGGGCGCAGCGACACTGAGATCAAGCGCAGCTTCGGCTTCGCTACAGTGCTTGCCTGCCGGCCAACCGCCGTGACGACCGTTCAGCGCCTGAAGGTTTCCAACGCCATGTAGATGCGTACGGTCGTGGTGAGCCAGCAGAGGCCGCCGAAGATCCAGGCGAACCAGGCGAAGTACTGGGGCAGCAGGCAGATGGCGATGAAAAGCGCGATGGTCTCGCTGCCCTCGGTCAGGCCGCCCAGGTAGTAGATCGACTTGCTGCCCCTGGCGGTGGTGGTAACACCGCGCTTGGCGGCCAGCGCGGCGAAGGCGAGGAAGGAGGCGCCGGTGCCGACGAAGCTGAAGATGAGGAAGGCGGCCGGCAGGGCCGCCTCGGGCCGGCCGACGGCGAAGAAGAACACCACGCCGGAATAGAACAGGAAGTCGAGCACGATATCGAGATAGCCGCCGAGATCGCTGATGCGGCTGTGGCGGGCGACCGCGCCGTCGAGGCCATCGGCCAGGCGATTCAGCAGGATCAGCGCCAGCGCCCAGGGATAGCTGCCCAGCGCCAGCATCACCCAGGCACCGCAGCCGACCAGGAAGCCCGTCCAGGTGACGCTGTCGGCGGTGACGCCAAGCCGCGCAAGTCGCCGCCCCACGGCATCGAGCGGCGGATCGATGATCTTGCGAAGGCGCGCGTCCAGCATGCCTTCCCTTACCCCGCCCGGCCGGCGGGCGCCAGGGGGCTTCGGGTCACGCTTGCGTCAGGCGATGTCCACGTAGCGGCCGAGACGCACGGCGGAGGCGCCGGGATTGAGCCGTCGCGACGGCATGATGAGCACGCAGTCGTCGTAGGGTGTGGTGACGGCTTTGTCGCCGTCGTAGGCGATGACACTGCCGGCCCGGGGGATCACCTCCAGGCCGCGGTAGTCCTCGACGAAGCGGAAGCCCTCGTTGGCGATGGTGACCGGCCCGGTGACCTCGATGAAGCGCTGCTGCGGCAGCTCGACGCCCGACAGCTCCGCGGCCGCCCAGTCGGCATCGACCATGCCGTTCACCAGCAGGAAGCGCAGCGCCGTCTGGATCGCCAGCGGGCCCGAAGCCGCCTCCCAATGCTGGCCGCATTCCATCAGCAGCGCATTCTTCGGGCTCGCCGGGTCGGCAAAGCCCTCGTAGTCGCGCAGGCGCTTGCCGGCGGCGTGGCCGGCGTCGGTGACCACGATCTCCGGCAGGCCGACGGCCTTGGCGAGCTGGCGACCCTTGGCCAGCGGCCCGGCCATCATCAGGGGCGGCGTCTGCTGCTGCATGGAGTGGATGTCGAGCAACAGGTCGACGCCGTCCATGTAGGGCCGCACCGTCCGCGCCCGGGTCAGCTCGGCGGAGCGGCGCTCCGGATTGTCGAGCACCGCCGCCGTCCACAGCCGGTTGAAATCCTCGTCGATGAAGCGCGAGGCGGTCGGTCTGCTCGGATCGAAACTCAAGTAAGCCTCGGTATTCATGAAGCCGAGGGAGAGCGTTCCCTTGAGCGGCCGCACGTCGTGGCGGAACAGCCAGTCCAGGGCGATGGCGCCGCAGAGCTCGTTGCCGTGCACAACGGCGGTGATCATCACGTGCGGGCCCGGCGAGCCACTGTCGAAGCGGGTGATGTAGTCGATGCCGGTGTTGCCGGCCTTATAGGGCGCGATGTCCGGCGCCGTCAGTTCGATGGCGTAGTTGTCCTGCAGCATCAATGGTCTCCTTGCCCGGCCTTCAGTTTGCCAGTTTCGCACGCAAAGGTCGTGCCCTGCCACTCGGCCCGGCGATCGAGGGGAAAGATTCCCGAGCGGGCGTGGCGGTAGGGCAACTGTGTGAGGTCCGCGGTGCCCCAGTCGGGGGTATCGACGATCACGATGGCGGCGGCCAGCGGTTCGTAGACCGCGCGGAAATGGGTCTTGGAGCGCAGCAGCACGATATCCTGCGCGGCAAAGTCTACGCCGAACTGCTCCAGCGGGTCGAGGTCGATGGCCGACGTGCAGACCGAGATCACGCTGACGGTGACGCTGCCCAAGCGCAGCAGCGCCGAGGGGCCGAGATCGATGCGCCGGCCCTTGCGCATGGGGCCGCTGCCGGTGAAGACCTTGTCGCCGGCCCAGAGCACCTCCGCCTCGGCTGCGACAGACCCGCCGGCGCGCGCGGAAGACTTGCCGCCGAGCGCGACGGTGAGGCGCGCACCTGCGCCCGCGGCGACGGCCGCCGCCGCGGTCTGCGGGTCCCAGAGATAGGGACAATGCACGGCGAGGCCCTCGGCCTCTGCGACCAGGCGCTGCAGCGCCCAGGTCGAATCGTTGAAGCGGTCGGCGTGTTCGAGGAGGACGACAGGCCGTGCCTCCCGCCGGGCGATCTGCTTGGCCCTGGCGAGACCTGCTTCGAGATCATCGATCAAGTCCTCGTGCACTCGTCGTAGACGTCCTTCTTGGCGTCGGCCAGGTCCTTGAAGCGGACGAAGGCG